>JAFTPR010000001.1 GCA_017463145.1 Clostridia bacterium | reverse complement strand
TTTTCTTCTATGTGCTCCACCGCCGCTTTCAAATAGGCGCAAGCAGCATTCCGCCACTTTTGGTCCGCGCACATTTGAGATAAGCACCAATAAGAATTTGGATATTCCGAATATTTTTCTAACCACCATTTTCGCGTATCTATTTGAAGCATAATATCCAAATACGCATTAGGCGCAGATTCTACAAACAATTCTATCTGATCGTCAATCGGTTTGAAATCGTAAGAATAGTCATCAAGCCACGATTCCCCGAAATTGGAGTAATAAATGTCTTTGGTCGCACTTTCCATTCCCGTTGACAAAACGCAAAAAAATCTTACGCCTGCTTTATAAAAATCTGAAATATTTTTTTTCGTCGGACGAAAAGTTTTAAACGCAAGCGGGGGATAATTAATCCCGTTAATATTTATTTTCACACTCCCATTTTTATTATCAAGAAAAACTTTCACTATTTGTACCTTTTCGATAATGTTATATAATTATCTTAGATAATTGTATAATAATGTCGTCGAAATGTAAATATATAAAATTATCAATCACATACGAAAAATTATCAATTTATGACAACGCGCTTGACAAATATAAAATGTATAGTTATACTATACTCAAATAATTTCTATGAGTTTTGCGTTTAAAATTTTTTGGTTAAAAAATTTTTAAAGCATAAATTTCCACCAAACAAATTGGATAACTCGTCGATTTTATTTTAGAAACAATAGTTGATTTGTATTAAAAATACAGATATCGGTATAATTGCATTTACCGATTACCAAAAAATTGAAAAAAACAGCGATAAAAACATTTATGTTTTTAATTGCGGATACTTCATCACTCATAAAAAAACCACGTTTTTAAGAGAACATAATCCTGGTGCATATCTTCTTATTTATCTGCACAAGGGTACTATGCAAGTCCTTATCGACAACAAATACACAAGCGTGGAGGCTGGAAGCGTATTAATCTTTCATCCATATCAAATAAGAAATATTATTTATGACAAAAACAACGAAAACGAAAGATATTTCATTTATTTTCAAGGTCCTGACGTCCAACGTTTTCTCGAACAATTGTCACTTTGGGATAAGACGGTTTACAAAACGGGCGATTTACCGCAAATTATCAATCTTTTTAAAGCTGTTATTGATGATTTTAAACAACACGATTTTGCCCACGATATAAACAGACTGATTCAGCTTCTTAGTATTCTTCAAATGGTTCATTCCGCTGTTTATCCACCTAAAACCGCCAATTCTATTCCCAATGAGATTAGCTATGTTATGGAATTAATGAAAACGAACCTTAAAACAAATTATGACGTAAAATTTTATGCCGAGCAATGCTATACTTCCGTACCTACGTTTATTCGACGCTTTAACCAATACGTTGGTGTTTCGCCAATGAAATATCTTCGTGATTTAAAGATTGAAGTCGCCAAGGCATTCCTCGTAAATACCAACCTATCCGTTACCAACATTTCATTAAACTTAGGAATGGACAATCCGTTATATTTTAGTAGTTTTTTCAAGAAGAATACAGGGTTAAGCCCTTCCGATTACAGAAAACAAAACGCCCCCAAGTTTATATCTACTGACGACATATAAAATTTTATCAAAAATACCCCTTTTATATATCACAAAGTCAATCCAAAAATATCCAAAAAGACTGCGTTCTGTACTAAACAGAACGCAGTCTTTTTGGATATAAAAACATTCCTCTTATTTTAGTTGAGACTTTTTCCTGCATTTCCTTTTATAATAAAACTAATTTTTATCAATCAACTTTTTATAAGACTGCAAGAAATTATTAACAAACCCGCCTTCTTGCTCCCATAAAGCCTTTATCACCCCTAAAAGTATAGGCACGTCGGTAGGATTTAATTTCACCTTACTCTTCACACTGCCCGACAAGAATCTTTCAAGTAAATCCATCCGTTTTGAAAGTCCTCCGAATACGGCAACTGTACACTGCTCTTTTTCGCAAATTCTATAAACTGCCCAAAGAAGCTTTTCAAGATTGGAAATGGCTTCCTTAAAAATATTTGTTGCAACTACGTCCCCCGAATCGTATGCCAAAAAACACAACGGCGCGAATTGAGCAACGTACGACCTACCGCCCTTATAAATATTTTTCAGTTCCGTATATATATCGACACCCACGGCATTAAAGAAAAGTTTAGACAATAAAGTTTTTTCGCCACGCCCATCGCGTTCTTCTAAAACAGCATTTAACACGGCTTTCCCTATATCGTATCCGCTATACAGATCGTCTATAAAGTATCCGCCACCGCCAACCTTTATCTCTTCTCCATTTTTTACAGTAAAACTGATACAGCCCGTACCCAATATTAAAATTGCGTCGTTTTTATCGCACACCGCATAGTAAGCGGACTGTATATCCGAAATAACTTTAACCTTATCAACCTTTTCAAGAGCTGATAAATCCCATTCCATTTCACTGCCAATGCCAGACGCAAGAATGCCCGCTCCACCGACACAAACGTCAAAGCTGTCGAACTCTTCGGGTAAACTTTCTTTAACGATATCCACTATCGTGTTTATCGCTTCGGCTTTCCCAATATCATTTGCATTGGAACTCTTGCCTATTTTTCTATTGACGACATTACCATAAATATCAATTAGCACACTTTCGGTTTTGCTTCCGCCGCCGTCTACTGCTACTAAGTATTTCATTTTCCATATTTCGCCAAAATGTCTCTAATGGAAGAACCGGTTGCCACTTCTTCTCTTGCTTTTTCCAACTCAATTCCAGCGATATCGCTTATAATTCTCGCGGCACGTTCTTTCAATTTTATATTTGTCGGTTTCATATTAACCATATGATTTTCGATTACGTGTCCGGTCATTATCATCGAGCCTGTTGTAATAGTATTTAAAACAAGCTTATGCGCTGTACCAGCCTTTAAACGGGTAGAACCTGTAACAACTTCCGCGCCCGTATCCGTTATAATTGCAATATCCGCAACTTTCGCAATATGAGCATCTTCGTTACAGGTAAGCGCTACGGTTTTTGCACCAACACTTTTCGCATATACGAGGGCTTCCTTAACATACATTGCATTTCCTGCAACGGAAATACCGATTAGCGTATCCTTTTCACAAATATTTTCGCTCTTGATGTCCTCTACGCCCATGCTTCCCATATCTTCGCCGTTTTCAGATGCTTTAAAGACCGCATCGCGACCGCCAGCCATAATCCCCACAACCTTTTCCGGTGGTTCGCCGTAAGTCGGAGGACATTCCGTCGCATCAATAATACCAAGTCTTCCCGATGTTCCTGCGCCAATAAGCAAAAGTCTACCGCCTTTATTAAAAGAATCAACGACCGCCTCTATCGTTTGCGCAATCTCTGGCAACGCTTTTTCAACCGCAAACGCTACGGTTTTATCTTCGTTGTTCATACACTTTGCAATTTCCAACGCACTCATCTTGTCGATGTGCATAGAATTCGGATTTCTTTGTTCGGTTTTTTTCATAATCATAGCTCCTTTTTCAATAAATCAAAGATTAAACGTATGTATTAATTTAGACTTATTATAACATAGCTCATTCCCAAAAGGAATAAAAATAATAATCAAATTTATCAAAAAAATTATCAAGTATTATGAACTTCGGTTTGCTTGATTGATTATGGTTGCTTTCTTTTCTACTCGCCTTTGCTTGCGCACGCGCAATCTTCTAAAATTTTCAAAACCTGTTCTCTGCCCCGCACGCCGTCTTGATACCACGGCTCGTACGCGTGCGAAAATAAGATGTTTTTTACCCTTTCGTCACTTTTGATTTTCTCTATCGTTTTTATATATTCCGCTTTACTTTCCAACGAACAGCGGTATTTTCCAACGCCCTCGCCTTGCAAACCGTCGCCAGAAATCAGCGTACCGCTTTGCTCATCAAAGATGCCTATCATATCTACCGTATGCCCTTTCAACTCGTACACGGTTACCCCGTTTTTTGAAAACTGCCGACCGTTTTCAACCGTTTCTATGCTTGGATTTAACTGCAAAATCCGATTTTTTCCGCCTGCGTGATCGCCGTGCTTGTGCGTTACGATCAGATACCGTATATCTGTCCAGGCCAATCCAATTTCTTCAAGCGCAGGGGTGATATATCCGTCCACATCCTGCTCCGTCGTCGCGCAATCCACAAGGATATTTTCGTTTTCCGTTTTTATCAAAAACACCGAGGTATACAAACCTTCAAAAGGTACTTTTAAACGGTAAATTCGCCCTATTTCCTTTTGAAAACTCATAACTTTAATCCTTGCTTGATTTTCAAAACGTTGGATAAAAGTGGCGGTCCTGCGTAAGTTGTATCGTCGTACTCTCTGAAACACAGCCACATACAAGTCCCCAACGCAGGACCTACCGTTCTGTGTAAATAGCTATATTTCCCGCCAGACAAAAACAGGAACGGCACTTTTAATTCTTTCTTTAAAAGATTGCAAATTTCCAAATTCACAAGCTCTTCTTCCTGTGTTTCCGCCCCCGTTACGATTTTGACGATATCCGTACCGCGCCGTTGCTGTTCAAGCGCCACTTCCAAAACTCGTTCGGGCGAACGGAATTCTTTTATGTGTGATGACATCAATACCTCTCCGCCGCGTTTATGTACCTCGTCAATAAATTGCATTTGCTTGGCAATCGCCTTTTCGTCCGTCGTCAATTCTTCGGGCGACGGATCGAAGGTATCCCCCATCACGTCCACGAGCGTTGCGCCGCATTTTAAACCGAGTAACAACTGCTCCATAAGCTCGCTGTCGGTCATACCCTGACTTTCTTTATCACGGTAATTCGTAATATAAATGGGCTTGTTTTCCGCCTTTTCAAAAACAGTAGTAAGGATTTCTTCCGTGCGGTATTGCCTTTCCAAAAAATTTATTTGCAAACCTATCGCGGTCGCGCCGTCCGCCACAGCGTTTTGAATTTTATACTCTGCCGCCTTATCCGTTTTTACCTGTACCATTTCCGTTATAAAAGGCGTGTTTGCGTTTAAAAAACTCTTTTTCATTTTATTTGATACGCTCCATTGCATTTCTTCCGCCGTCAATCATAATGTTTTCACCATTGATAAATTGACCTTTTTCGCTCGCTATAAATAAACACAAATCAATAATTTCTTGCGGCTCGGCAGCTCTACCTAAAAGCGTTTTCATACTCGCCATCGCCGCGCGCGTCAACACGGGGCCGGGGGAAACGCACACGCAACGAATCCCGTATTTCGAGCCGTACTGCGCAACCGATTTCGTAAGCCCATACATAAGCCCTGCTTTCGCCGTGGGATAGTCCATTCCCTTTCCGTCGCCTTCCGCGCCCGTAATCGAACCAATATTGATAATCAAGCCACTATTTTGCTTCCGCATTTGCGATAAAACCGCGTGCGCGAAATAGAACGGACCTTTTAAGTTTACGTCCAAGCCCCACTCAAAAACTTCGATAGGCACGTCGGGAAATTCGGATTCCCACCCAACGTTCAACATTCTTCTCGCCGTACCGCCTGCAAAGTTCGCCATAACGTCAATCGAGCCGAACGTTTCCACCGCCTTATCTCTCGCGTTGCAAACCTGTTTATAATCGCGCACGTCGCAAACAACGCCAATCGCCTTGCCTTGCCCTTTTGCATTGATTTCTGCAACCTTCTCTTTTAATACTTCCTCATTCACGTCGCAAAGCACCGCATTTCCGCCGAGCGAAGTAAAATTCTGCGCGAATAACAAGCCCATTCCCGAAGCCGCACCCGTAGACACCGCCGTTTTTCCCTGAAAATTCATTTTATTATCCTCCGATTTTTGGTATATCTTTATTATAATTGATTGACAAAACTTTTTCAAGTGCGTATACTATTATAAATGAAACCTATTCTACTGCGAGAGGCTTATGCTCAATTCACAAAATATTGACGAATCATCTTTTTATTCTTCTGTAAAATACACAAGTACCAAGGATTACCGTAGTGATTATTCCACCGTTCCAAGACCTTGCCATAATTTCGTTTTTATGTTAGAGGGCGAAGGCAGTATTCTGACCGAAGATTCAAGCTTTCAAATTAAAAAGGGAGATATTTTATATATTCCACAAAACAGCACTTATATTGCCAATTGGAGCGCAACCCCCAATTGCGTTTTTCATTCTGTGCACTTCAAATTTTCTTTAAGCAAAGACCCTTTTATCGGTAAAAAAATACCCATACAGTTTCTTCCATGTAATCAATTTGAAAAACTCTACGAATCGGTACAAACAATTCAGCAATATCAACATTCCAAAACTGCGGATGCTTTTCTTGCCTCATCGGCATTTTATTATTTATGTGGCGTATTATTATTAAACATAAAAATAAAAGATATCATTATGCCGGAAAGTAGTATCACGCCTGCCGTTATTTATTTACAACACAATTACGCTAAAAATTGCAAAATTGACTATCTCGCTTCTCTTTGTTATTTAAGTCAATCAAGATTTTTTTATCTTTTCAAAAAACAAATCGGCTGTAGTCCTATTACTTATAAAAATAAAATTGCTATACAAAAAGCAGCACAAGCATTACTATTGTATAAAGATAAAAGTATAGAAACTATCGCATTTGAATACGGTTTTGAATCGCCGATTTATTTCAGACGCTTATTTAAAAGACTTACCGAAAAAACACCTTCGCAATATCGAAAAGAAAATCACTTGATTTAAACCTTCCTACGGCACCTATATCCACCTTGCTCCTTTCTCTCAAAAAGCCTTCACATATATTATACAAGCATTAAACGACACCTTGATTATACGACCGCGCGCTTACGGCGCTTAGGTTTTGGTGTCGTCTTATTTTACCCACCCACTTACCGACTTAAAGACCGAAAAACAGCGGTTTTCGCGCTGACCCGCTTGCGAAATTCCGCCGTTTTCTTTTTTCGTAAATAATCTTCAAGAAATTTCCGTCAATACTATACGCCAAAATGCTTCTTGTACCCCTTTGTATTCGCGCTCTCGCATTCACATTGCCTCTTTCATATATGCCTGCGTTATCCTTTCGTTTCTACCTTCTTCTTGCCATAATCTTTTATATTTCTCTCCCAATCTAAAACATCATCCCATAATACATACTCAATCACAAAATCAAGTAAAAATACGGCTTACCCTCTTGGGTATGCCGTATTTTTTGGTTGAGGCGACGGGACTTGAACCCACGACCTTTTGGTCCCTAACCAAACGCGCTACCAAGCTGCGCTACGCCTCAATGTTGCTATCCTTGCGAACAGCATAATACATTATACTTATCCGACAGCATTAAGTCAAGCGTTTTTTCACACTTTTGCAACTTTTTTTCAAAAAAATTCTATAAGAGTAATTTTATCAGTTTCACAACCCAAACCACAGTCGGAAACAGCATAAAGAATGCGACAACCGCCACGGCGAGCGCAATCCCTGCCCAAGCAACGATAGGCACGCAGCGCGTGAACAATTTCGTCTTTTTTAAAATAAACGCCAAAACAAACAATCCCACGAGCGCAACGCCAATCCCTATCCCTGCATCTGCCAAGTACGGCGTAGAATACTCGAACGAAACGGTATTTTCCCCCGCTTCAAGCCGCACGCAAAGAAACTTCAAATCGTTTGCAACCAACGTCGTTTCCTTACCGTTGACGCGTACACGGTAGCCCGAAGAAGCCACGAACGGCAACATAAGACACTCGCCCTCTTCCGCAGAAACGGTCGCCGTAATTCGTCCTGCGCCGACCTGTACGTTTGCGGCTTTTTCCCAAAGTCTTGTACTGAGTTTTTCCGTTTCCGTACGGGTAATTTCCGCGCTTGCCACACCGACGGTTTCACCAAGCAGAAAATTATACAAAGCGCGTTGATTAGCTTTTCGATACGCCGAATTCCCCTCGTTCGGTTCAACAAACGAAAACGCGCCACTAACCTTAAACCCCAAAGGAAACGCGAGCGTATTTTCATAAACGAGATATCCACCGACTTCAAGTTGTTTACTTTCCCCCGATTTGACGTACGGCTTTAAATGCGCCTGTTCGTCAAGCTCTGATTTTTCGTCCTTAGGCACAATAAAATACTTATAACCCAAAAAGGAATCGCCGAATTCCTCGCCGCGCGCCCTGCCGTCGCTATGCGCACTCTTCAAGCTATTCTTCCCGTTCCCCGCGTAGCCGAACAGTTCGTAAATGACAAAATTGTCTTTATCGATTACAGAAGAAAATACCCCAAACGCATTTCCACCGCCTGTAAACGGCGCGTTCGCCGTCAAATCGTCGCTATAATCTTTGATACGGAAATAGCTATCGTCTTGCTCGCCGAGCGTTTCACATATCTCCCGATAGGAAGCAAGCCCGATATGTTGCGTGGAACGGTTCCCAAGCACCATTTGATTATTATAAAAAAGCGCTTGCAGCCCCACGATTACAATCAGCGCATACGAAACGAGCTGTACGCCCACTTTACGTTTGGCAACGAGCGCAAAACCCGTGAACGAAGCAACAGCCACCACGCCGAGCAGAACGGCAACAACCTCCGCACCACCGAGCGAGTGCGCATATTTACTTGATACGTCGCGCAAAGCTTCTAGCATTTCGGAATCGTCTTTGAACAATCCCGTCCACAATTCCTTATAATTCCCCGCAGAGATATACCAAAGCAAAAAGGCGGCGCAAACGGCGCAGACAGCGAGGAAAACAACCGTCCACGTATGGAACCAAGCGGGAAATTTGCTACCTTTCTTCGCACACCTGCCCCCGTCATTTTCCGTAAGCGTAGGCAAAAGCGGTTTCTTTTTCAACACCAGGGGCGATCCGTCAAACGCCACGTCGTTACAATATTGCAGTCCTTCAAGTGCAAGGCATGCGCCGCCGAGAAAATAAACTGCGTTCAAAAAACCGAAACGGAGCGCATACGACATATACGACCCGAAATTCATAAGCAACATTGCCTCGTCCACAAGCACGGGCGTGAGCGTAAATACGCCCGCCACGAGCATAAATTTGGCAAACGGGTCTTTCAAACCTTTGCGGACAAACCACACGAGGGTCAACAGCAAAAAGGCGGAATCGGAAAGTATATACGACCACTTCCGATACATTGCTTCGCCAAACCGCTCCGCAAATATCTCGCCGTTGAAAAGCGGCTGTATTTCTCCGTCAATCACGGTAAACCCGTACCAAAACTCGTCAAAAAATCCGCTTTCCCGACCGCTTCGCATATATGCGGAAAGAGCGGGAAGTAACACAGGCAATGCCATAAGCACCGCAGCAAAAAACGCCAAGCAAAGCTTAGTCAAAAATACGTTTCGTTCCTCTTTTTTCACGCAAAGCAGTCCGTAAAAGACGAGCGTGGGGAACGCAATAAACATAGAAAAACAGGCAATTGAAAAGCACGTATAGATACAGACTGCAACAAGAATAGAAAAAATCCAAAACGTACCCTTTTTGACAAACCGAACAAACGCCCCCACACAAAACGGCAAATAAATCAAAAAGTCCATCCAATTAATATACGTACACGAAACGAACGTATAGCCGCAATAGGCGTAGACAAGTCCGACGGCGATACAAACGTAATCGGGAATTTCTTTAAACAGCGTTTTGGAAAACCACACGCCCGCCACGGAAATAGCCGCAATTTTCAAACCGATTACGATACTGCTTGCATGCGCCACCATTCCTTGCCCGAACAGCAGAAACACAAAAGAAAACGGGCTGATGAAAAAATACAAAAACGTGCCCGTCACGTCCGCGCCGCCCGCAATCGCATACGAATACGAAAGAGTGGATTTCCTGTCCATTACGTCAAACAAATGCTCGATAAACGGACAGATTTGCGCGGACAGGTCGTAGCTCGCAAGCGTGTATTCGTTTCCAAACGGGTATATGTTATAGGTAAAAAGAGCCACCGTGTACGCAACGAGCGCAATAATCGGCGCGAAAAACAGCGCGTAGTTTCTATCGAAAAACGCGCTTGCTTTCGTTTTAAAATTTTCCTTTTTTACCGATTCCGTTTCCATATATTTCTATTGTAGCACTTTTTTTGCGTTTCGTCAATATAAAACGGCGTGGTTTTCCACGCCGTTTTGTTTTTACGATTACTTTTTATTTTGAATATATTCGTGAATGGCTTTTGCGGAAATTTTTCCCGCGCCCATTGCTTTAATGACCGTCGCCGCGCCCGTAGCCGCGTCGCCGCCGCAATACACGCCCTCAATAGACGTTTTACCCGTTTCGTCCACCGCAATTTCCCCACGACGGAGCGTTTGTAAATCGGGAGTAGTATCCTTCAACAACGGATTCGGCGAAGTGCCGAGCGACATAATCACGCAATCGACGGGAATGACAAACTCGCTTCCAACAATTTCCTTAGGCGAACGGCGACCGCTTTCGTCCGGTTCTCCCAATTCCATACGGATACATTCGATACCCGCCACCCAACCGTAAGCAGGATCGCGTGGGTTTTCCGTTTCCGTCGCCAAAATGCGGGTGGGGTTGGTGAGCAAATCGAAAATAATGCCCTCCTCTTTCGCGTGCTCAATCTCCTCCCGACGGGCAGGCAGCTCCTCCTCGCCGCGGCGGTATACGATATGCACCTCCGCACCCAAACGCTTTGCCGTACGCGCGGCATCCATTGCGACGTTTCCACCGCCCACGACCGCCACGCATTTCCCGCGTTGAATAGGCGTATGACTGTCCGTTTGATATGCTTTCATTAAATTGGAACGCGTTAAAAACTCGTTTGCGGAATATACCCCTTTCAAGCTTTCGCCGGGGATATTCATAAATTTGGGCAAACCTGCGCCCGAGCCGATAAACACCGCTTCAAATCCGTACTCGTTTTTCAGTTCCTCAATCGTGATGACACGACCGATTACCATATTCGTTTCAATCTTTACCCCAAGCGCTTTTAAGTTATCAACTTCCTTTTGTACGATTGCCTTGGGCAAACGAAATTCGGGAATACCGTACACAAGTACGCCGCCCGCCACGTGCAATGCCTCAAACACCGTCACTTCGTAACCGAGCTTTGCCAAATCCCCCGCACAGGTAAGCCCCGCAGGTCCACTCCCAACGATTGCCACTTTATACCCGTTGGTGGGGGCAGGTACGGGTTCATCAACAATATTTGCGTTATGCCAATCGGCAACAAAACGTTCTAAACGCCCGATACCGACCGCCTCACACCCCGCTTTTATACCGCGGGTACATTTTCCCTCGCATTGTGTTTCTTGCGGACAAACCCTGCCGCACACCGCGGGAAGCGAGGAGTCTTTTGTAATAATTTGATACGCCGCCTCGAAATCCCCCTCGGCTACCTTGGCGATAAATTCGGGAATTTGGATATTGACGGGGCAAGCCGCAACGCAAGGACGGTTTTTACAGGAGATACAGCGCTTCGCTTCGTCTATTGCCGTTTCCGCCGTATACCCGAGCGCAACTTCCTGAAAATTGCCGTTACGCACCTCGGGGTCTTGCGCAGGCATAGGATTTTTCAAAGGACTCATATTGAATTTTGCCGCCATATCACTGAACCTCCTTTTTGAACAGATTACACGTCTTTTCCCGCTCACGGTTCTCAAAATCTGCATAGGCGCGAGAACGGCTGATTGCTTCGTCGAAATCAATTTCGTGTCCGTCGAATTCCGGTCCGTCCACGCAAGCAAATTTCATTTTACCGCCGACGGTCAAACGGCAACCGCCGCACATACCCGTACCGTCTATCATTATGGGATTCATACTTGCAACCGTTTTCACGCCGTACGGCTTTGTAGCGGCGCAAACGAATTTCATCATAATCAACGGACCTATCGTAATGACAGCGTCGAATTGTTCGCCCGCTTCAAGCATTTCATTTAAAGGTACACACACGTTCCCTTGCCGACCGTACGAACCGTCGTCCGTCATCATATGAAATACGGTTGATACAGCTTTAAATTCCTCCTCCAAAATGACAAGGTCTTTGGAACGGAAACCGATAACGGAAGTAACTTCCGCGCCCTGTTCTTTCAAAGCCTGCGCCACGGGAAGCGCAATGGCGCAACCGACGCCGCCGCCCACGACGCATACCTTTTTCAAGCCCGCCGTATGCGTAGGTCTACCCAAAGGCCCGACGAAATCGGGAATGGTATCTCCTACGTTTTTTTGGTTTAAAAGTTCCGTCGTGCCGCCGACGATTTGGAAAATGATTTTTACCGTACCCTTTTCCCGATCGTACCCTGCAACGGTGAGCGGAATACGCTCGCCGTCCTCTGCCACACGCAGAATGACAAACTGCCCCGCCAACGCTTTTTTTGCCACGAACGGCGCGTAAATTTCCATTTGCGTTACCGTTGGATTTAACGATTTTTTGCTGATGATTGAATACACTTTTTCTATCTCCTTTCCTTTCGTTCTATCCTTTTCCCCTGCTTTTTCATTTCACGTAGCGGCTGAACGGGTTGACGGTTTCATCGCCAAACACTTTTTTCGCCTGGATATAATTCTTCTTCCCTGCTTCCAGTTTATACGTTTCGCCGTTCTTGGTAAGTATTCCACAATAATAGCGTCCCGGCTCAACGTAATATTCGGCGCAATACACGTAGCCGTCGCCCGCATAGCTTTGATACCACTTTTCTTGCGTTTCCAAATAATGGAGCGTACAGGACGTATCGGTTTGTTTGGCTCTGCCAAATACAATCTCGTAATTTTTTGTAAGCTGCCAATCGACAGAAGTCAATAGAAACAATGCCGTATTTTCTTCCCATTCGCTGTTTTGGTGGTAAGCGTCGAAAAAATTATCCGTATACAGTTTATCGATCTTCATAAAGTCCTCGGCAGATATCGTAGCGACGTCAAAAGAATTGCCGTCCGCCGTACGCATACGGTGCATAGACACGTTCCACGTATAATCCAAAGGATCGCCGACAGCGTTATCGATAAACGCATTTTGAACGATTTCCTCGAACAGGGCGGCAGGGTCTGCCTCCGTACTCTCTGCCGTGCCGTAGATAAAAGCGCCGTCTGCAATCTCAAATCCGAGTGTTTTTACGTACGGGTCTTTTTCCAATTTTATGGGTACAAGCATAGCAAAATCGTTATGCCCCACCGTATCAAATTCGTAAGAAAAGGTTTGCGTAAACAAATCGCTTTGATACCAGCCGTCCTCCCGCAACGCAATACGCTTAAACTGCAACGTAGATATCTTCCCGTCCTTAAAGACTATACGACGTTCTGTCTTTTCCGAAACCGTGCCGTAAATACCCGACTTATATTGCAAGGTTTCAAACAAAATCAGCTCGTCCTGTTTATACCGAATTTGCGCTTTGCCCTCGCCGTACTTTGCGGAATTTTCATAAACTGTTTCGTATGCCGTACGTAATTCGTCCGCGCCGTTCGCAAGAAATATACCGTCTATATAAAAGTTCTCGGCAATCTCTTTATAATACGTCGTTTTTGCAGGCGGAATTTCCAAATATTCGTGCCCGATCGTATACCTTTCGGTGTCCTTTCCCGTTTCGTCTTGACCGTACACGTAGTGATAGTATCCGCCATCTTGCAAATGGAACATCTTTTCCGCTTGGGTAAGCGTTTTCTCTGTTCCGTCCACGGTATACGCTCGCTTGTAATATTCCCGCAAGGCAGGCTCGTAGGAAAGCTCCGTTTCCGTACTCGCCGTAACAAGTTTACCCTCGTTAGACATATGCGTTTGCGTACGAGCGGTTTTGCTTGTGACTGCGCCCGTATACGCAAGCATAGCGTTGTACGCTTCTTTGAAAGAGGCAAACGCGGCTTCCTTTTCCGTTATGTTGGACAATACTCCCGTTTCCTCAGAAAGCGTAAACTGATCGTACGTTTTCTTTAACGCCGCGTACGTTTCGTTATCCACGGTAAAATACGGTATTTGCTTATACAGCGTTTTGCCGCCGAAATCAATACGTATTTGGTAATACGTTTCTTTCGCAACGAACTCTTGAAGCAAGCCGCCCGTAATCGTTTCGTTTTCACGGTGCGTATCGTATGCAACGCGAAGCGTTATATCGTTATCCAAAAGCCATTCGGTAAACTGCGTTTTATCCATACCTTTGGGGGCAGGATCGGGCGTTTTCTCCAATGAAATAGACATAACGATAGGACCTGTTGCGACGGAGGAAGAACTTTCCTCTGACTTCTTCCCGCATGCCACCGCCCCGAAAACCGAGATAAACGCAAGGCAAATTGATAAAATTCTCCGTTTCATTTTTTTATCCTCCTCGCTTATCTACGATTATTTATACTGATATCTTCCGTAAAGCGAAAGATAATAACCGCTTACCACGTTTCTTTGCTCGACGAAATTTATTTTTTGGTTCGTCACGCAATATCCGCCCGTCCAATTTTCAAACCTTTCTCCGTTTACGTACGCCACGCTGCAATAATCGACGAAATACTGCGCTTCGCCTGTTTCGCCACCCTCGGGATAGGCAAAATCTACAACACCGATCGTTTCGGCGTTTTGCGACAAGCCGAATACAATTTCGTAGTGTTTCGACGTTTGCCATACTTTTGTTTCCGTTACGACAACGGGCTTCGTATGACTATAATAACAATAGATCGCACGATCAAGCAATTTTACTTTTTCAAACGACATAAATTCTTCGACGGAAGTCTCACTCCAATTCAGCGGCTTGCCGTCGAGAAGGGCGACTTGATCGGCGACAATATACTTATCTCTCGTATCGTCCTGCAATAGTTTTGCGCTCAGCGCGTCCAATACCGTATAAGCGGAAGTGGGAAGGTCGGAAAACTCCGCCGTCGCGTACACGGTAGCCCCGTTTGAGAAAACAAATCCGAGGGTTTTTACGTACGGTTCTTTCTTTACGCCCACAGGTTCGAGCGTGGCAAGCGACTCAAACGCCTTTTGATCAAACGTATACGAAAATACTTGTTCGTACTCGATCCCCTTATACAAACCGTCGTTTCGGAGCATACCTACGCGCAAGGAAATTTTCGAGATTTTTCCGTCTTGCATTTGTATACGCCGTTCTATCTTTTCCTGCATTGTGTACGGCGAACCTGTTGCAAGCCTGTATGACAGCGTTTCCCGTACAATCAGTTCATCCGCAGTAAACGTCACGGTCGCTTCCAACGCATTTTCACTCGTTTTTGCCTCCGTATATACGACGTCATAAGCAGTAATCAGCTCGGACGCGTCGTTTGCCGCAAAAATCCCGCCAAAATCAAAACTGCTTATGCGCTCTTCCCGAGCGGTTTTCGTAGAAATACCCGCCTTTACGGCGTACTGATTCGCTTGCGTATACATCCCGACAAGCTTTCCGCTTTTATCCTCAGCGTACGTATAGCGATAGAAATTCCCGCTTGCCGCAAAAAACTTCTCCGCCGCCGTCAGCGTTTTTTCTTCGCCGTCTACGGCGTACGTTTGAAAGACATATTCGCCCGTTTCTCCGTTATGCGTTTCCGCCTGCTCAACCGTTTTTTCCGTGACGACGCCTTTCGTCATATCGATACGCTTGAAAAAGTAGTTACTCGTTACGTCGCCCTCATAAGCAAGCGTAGCGTTATATGCACTTTTCAATGCAACAAACTTTTCCGCTTTGAGCGAATCGACGAAAAGCGTACCCGTAATTTCGGGAAAGAACACTTCAAAATCCTGTTTTAATTCTTTCGATTCCTCGCTGTCGTATTCGTACACAAACGTTTTGCTGTAAGTCTTACCGCCAAACGTGAACGTTACGGCGTATCCGCTTGTCTGCGCTTCAAATCCCGTAATAATACCGCTTGATACCGTTTCTTCCGCTCTATGCGTTTCGTATACGACGCGCAAGGTAATTCCGTTTTCTGCAAGCCACTCGATAAACTGCGCTTTATCCATACCCGCAGGCGCGGAATCGTATTCCTCGTCGATAGAAACGGATAACACCGTAGGTCCTGTATAAACAGAGGACGACGAGAAGCTATCCCCTGCTTTCTTTCCGCACGCCGCCGCTCCGAAAAGCGACAGGACTGCCAGACATACGGATACTATTCTTTTCTTCATCCTATTGCTCCTACATTTTCATATTTTTTATAAAGGTTAAACTGCTCGTCGGTGACGTGCTTCACACCGACGGCAAAATAGACGTTGCCTACCTTACCCGTAAACGACTCGCTTATCTTTTTGCCGTTGACCGTCCACGTCCAACTATCGCCGCCAAGATAAACGGATTTACCGTCCTCGTAATCAAACGAGCTTCTTGTTTCCGTTTTCAAGGCTTGCCCAAACACGATCTCGTACGGTTTGGAAACTGCCCAATCGCATTGGAGCGTACGCACCAAACCCAGTCCCGCCGTGCTTCCAAGATAAAGGTTTTCAACAGGAAGCGACAACCGTTCTACCGCCATAAACGCCTCCGCAGTCATCTCCTCGACGTTGAACAGCTCGCCTTCCTCCGTTGTGATATTGTAGTCGTACACCTCACAATAACTGCCGCCGATATTTTTCAAAATTTCCCGCCACATAAACGCAAGATCGAGCGTATCCGACCTTACGCTTCCATACAGCGTTACCCCGTCCGTTACGGTAAATGCTATCTGCTTAAAATACGGTTGCGTGGCATACGTATCGGGTTCACTTGTTTTTATCGACAGATATCCCGACAAATCAAAGGTATATCCAAGCGTTACGCCGTATTCGTATAATTTTATATTATCGTACTTTTCGCTGCCGTGCGCCACACGCAACCGAATACGGGACAGCTTGCCGTCCGCGACCTCAAATCGGCGTTCTATCCGTTCCTCATAGCTATCGAAATAGCAAAGCGTTTCCCGAATAATCAATTCGTTTTCTTTATACAAAATCTCGGGCGTTGCGTATTTTTCGCCGGGATAGCTTAACGAAGTGCCTCTGCTTGCCGCGAACACCGTTTCATAGGCGGCTTGTAACTCGCTTGCGCTATCTGCAAGAAAAGGCGCGTTTGCGCCGTAATCTTCCAACTGCGAATACAGCCACCCCTCCTGCGCCATCTCCTCCACGTTATATGCATTGAGTTTTGTATACGACGTTTGCCCGTCTGCATAGTTGTAACGGTACGAGTTTGCGCCCGTAGAGAACACCTTTTCCGCAGACACCAACGTTTCGCCCGTCTTATCCTGCGACGTTTCCTTGTAAAAATACTCCTTTGCATAAGCGTTATACGAGCGGATCTTGTCCGTTTGGGAAACGGTACTGCACCAACCGTCGTAAGCGGTGGAAACGCAACTTTGCGCAAACGTGAGATCCCCTTTATACGCAAGCGAGGCAAAATATGCCGACCGCACCGCCGCAAAAACGGCTTCCTTTTGCGTATCGTCGGAAATCAGAGTGTATTCTCTCGGGAAAAATCCGTCCAAACGCTCCCGTACGCTCTTGTGGTTTTCTTGCGCCTCCACCACCCAATCAAAGGGAATCTCTGCGCAATACACCGCATCTTGATACGAAAAGGTGACGTTATACCCTTCCTTTTCCTCCGAAAAACAAGTAACAATTTCGTCCGTAACGGCGCGCGTTTCTCTATGCGTATCGAAAACAATCTCCAAGAAAATTTCTTCGGCTGCCAGATATTCGATAAACCCCGCTTCCGTTATTCCCTCGGACATAGACGTTATTTCCCCCGTCAACGCAAGCGAAAGCGGACATTTTACCGACGAACTTTCCTCTGCGTTACAAGCCGAAAACAACCCTAAAATCAAAGCGACAATTCCGATTAACAACGGTTTTTTTCGCATACAACCCTCCGCATTTTCACACTTCCTTTATTATAATGCACGAGGCGGGAAATTGTCAACCTTTTGGCTATATATTTTTTTACACAATTTTTATTTAGACGGCTTTTTCATTTGCTTTTCACAAAAGAAAGTAGTATAATGTACAACGAATTCAACAAACAAAAGAGGCTTTATATGGAAACATTACTTGCACTTTCGGTTTCTCTTTTGGCAGGCTTGCTTTTATCCCGTCTTGCCAAACTTTTAAACCTGCCCGCCGTCACCGCGTACCTTATCGCAGGGATTTTGGTCGGCCCGTACGTATTGGGCAGGCTGGGCGTTGCGGGCTTGGGCTTCCGTACAATGGAAGAGCTGGAAAAAAACTCGCTCATCTCGGACGTGGCGCTTGGTTTTATCGCCTTTTCGATCGGCAACGAGTTCCGCTTGACGCAACTGAAAAAAATCGGTAAGCAAGCGGCAATCGTCGGCGTATTGCAAGCGGTAGTTACCACCGCGCTCGTAGATATCATACTCATCCTTTTGCATCTTGCCATGCCCGACAAACTTCCTTTACCCGCGGCAATCGTGCTCGGCGCAATCGCTTCCGCAACCGCGCCCGCCGCAACGCTTATGGTCGTACGGCAATACAAAGCGAAAGGTCCTTTAACGGACATCTTGCTTCCCGTTGTTGCGCTTGACGACGCGGTAGGACTTGTGCTTTTTGCTATCTCCTTTGGCGTAGCGAAAGCCCTCGGTTCGGGGATTGTGGATATCGTTTCCATTATTGTAGAACCTATTTTGGAAGTTGTGCTGTCGTTGGGCTTGGGCTTTGCAATGGGCATGCTGTTCACGCTCTGCGAACGCTTCTTCCATTCCCGTTCCAAACGACTTTCCGTTTCAATCGGCTTCGTCTTTTTAACCATTGCTCTTTCTATGCTCAAATTCAATATCGGCGGGGTACATATCAGCTTTTCTTCCCTCCTCGTTTGTATGATGCTTGGCACGGTATTTTGCAACGTTTGCGACTTCTCCGAGGAGCTTATGGAGCGTGTAGACAGATGGACCGCGCCCCTCTTCGTCCTCTTCTTCGTGTTGAGCGGTGCGGAATTGGAGCTTTCCGTGTTTGCAGATATTATGATTGTTTTAATCGGCGTAGTGTATATCCTCGCGCGTTCGGCAGGCAAATACAGCGGTGCGTTCCTCAGCGCAAAGCTCTCCAAATGTGACGATAAGATTGTAAAATTCCTCGGTGTTACGCTGCTTCCGCAAGCGGGCGTAGCGCTCGGCATGGCAATCAAATCCGCAGAGCTTGGCCCGCAATACGCAATCATTGCGCAAATTACGCTATTTGCCGTACTCATCTACGAAATCGTAGGTCCTACGCTCACAAAAATCGCCCTGCAAAAGGCGGGCGAAATCGACCCCGAGGGCAAAACAAGCGCGCGGCACGAACATCTCAAAAAGAAACAGGCAGAAGCCCAAAAACAATAAAAGAACGGGGCGTGTACGAAACGAATACGTACACGCCTCTTTTTTATCCTCGGTTCAATCCCCGTCAAATTTGACCGTATAATCCAAATCCGTAAAACCGTTGACATTACACGGAAAAATATGGTATACTATATATACCATAGCCTAACAAGGGGTGTTTTATGAAAAAATGCAAACTGTTACTTATCGCAATTTTGGCAACCATCGCAGGTAGCTCTCTCACCGCTTGCGCAGAGTTTTTTGAGGATACCTCCTCTACCGATTCTTCCGCAAACAGTTCCGTTACGAGTAGTAGTGAAAGCAGCTCCGTAGAAAAAGAGGAAACAAAACCCGGAGAGGAAACTAAGCCTGGGGAAGAAACAAAACCCGGGGAAGAAACCAAGCCTGGTGAAGAAACAAAGCCCGGGGAAGAAACCAAGCCTGGTGAAGAAACAAAACCCGGGGAAGAAACCAAGCCTGGTGAAGAAACCAAGCCTGGTGAAGAAACCAAGCCCGGGGAAGAAACCAAACCCGGTGAAGAAACAAAACCTGGTGAAAACGTTCCCTCTGACGAAACGCAAGGCGACCTTACCATAGAATATTGCATTTGGTTTGCCCCCGACGAGGAAACCGGCGTAACGCCCGACAGCATACAAAAACGCATTGATACTCTTGAATCGGGCGCAACACTCAAAGATATCGTGGGCAATCAGTTACACGATTTAGACGTGCAATACAACCTTGCGGACGGATATTGGTTAACCCATGACGGCAAACTTCTTTCCATGGATTCCGTATTCACGAACGGATCGTATTATATCCATTTTTACCGCACAGGATACGGACACGACACGTGTTTTTACGTTTTGAAGGAAGGAGAGAACCAACCCACGCTTACAGAAGAGTTAGTCCTTCCCGCTATGCGCGCAGACAGCTTCGCTACGCTTATGGGCTACGATTTTGAGGAAAGCGTACGCACGGGGTCTTGGGACAACAACGGCAATACTATGTACTCGGCGGACGATTTGGTAATGGGCGGTACAATCACCTACCGCGAGGGTATTGTAGAAACGCCCCCCGCGGACGACCCTACCGTCCCCGAAACGACAACGTATACAGGGCATTTATTCTATTACAATTATCCGCGTGATTTTGAATTTAAATACAGCGAAATCATGACGCTTGACAAGCTGTTGGAAGATATCCAAGCAAACAGCGGTGAGGGCGCAATTCCCGAAGGCAATTTCACCTACTACGTAGGCGGCAAAAAAATCGACGGCGACTATAAGCTGCAAGATACGACCAACTGCATTATCGCCTACGACAATACACTCGCCCCGCTCGATTACACCGTGACGGTATATATCAGCGAAGAACGCTTCGCAGAGTACAGCTATACCGTTCCCGTCACCGCATACGACGCAATTATGCGCTTCCTCGAATACGATAAGGAAGAATACACACAGTACGATTGGATACATTCGGACGGTGAAACAACGGCAATGCATATGGAAAACTACGTCGCCTCCACCGACCTCACGATTACGGGCACGGCAAAAGCAACCGACACCCCCATTGTTCCCGACGAGAACGAGAACGCCTACACCGTAAGCGTGATTATTGCGGAAGCGGATACAGCGTCTGCCGTGCAAGAGTTTACCGCAAAGGCGGAAACGCTGCTCAAAGATTTCCTGTTGAACGAGCTGAAACATACGTTCAACCCCGAAAAGTACCGCTATTTCATTGACGGAGCGGATATGAGCGACAACGGCGACGCGTTGCTTTCCTATTCGTGCGAAAACGTTTCCTTGCTCGTGTTCAATAAGCAACGTTCCTTGCAATACGCAATCGAATACGACATTCTCGACTTGTACGGCACGTCCCACAAGGGTACGGAGCAAATGGACGGACCGATTATGCTCTCTATGCTGTATTTGGACGGTATGCCGCAATACGACGGCGCAAACTACCGCTATACGGTAGACGGCGTAGTAGTCAACCCGCGCGACACAGAAGGCGGTTGGAAGATCAACCCGACGGTGTTCTTTAAAAACGCCAAGCTGGAAGTCCGCCCTATCTATGACGTGGAGATCTATTGCACGGGTGAAAACGAACAGACGAAAACGCTTACCGTTTATGAACCCCTTTCCCCCAAAGCGGTGCTTGAAGCATTGGGTAACCAACATAGCGCACTTGATTACAGATGGTACGTGAATGATCAATACCGCATGATTTTTTCCGAAGAAGAAGCGCAGTACGCAGGTATTTTGTTCGGCGGCGATACGTTGGGGCGCGTCCAAATCAAGCTTGAACCCCGCAAAACGTACGTACAGCTTACCGTCGTGGACGAATGGGGTATGAAATTACCGCTCAATTCTTTGGATAACGGAAGCGGATACGACTTTTCCGTTACCGTTGCGGATGTATTGAAAGAATACGCCACGGACTTCAACCTCTATACGTGGACGATTACTTTCCCCGGAAGTGGAGTTACAACACCTTTAACCGATTCTACCACAATTCTTACCTATCAATTCACGAGCGAACAATTCGATTACGCTTCGGAACAGGCATATCAACTTACGGGTACGTCCAAAAGCTACGGCGTGACAGCGATCGTCAACGACGAAGAAACCAAAAAAACGTTTGATAAAGCAATGACGCTAAAAGAAATTTTACAGGCGTTCGGTATCGATTTAAGTCAATACAACGAACCGCTTTACCAAACCCCCGACAACGGTTCACAATTACTGTTGACGGAAACAAGCGTTATCGATTATCCTTTTGTTATCCGTGTTTACAGCATAGTTACAGAGGGAAACAACCAATAAAAGCGCTTATACTCCATTTGGGGCTTGGACACCGCATGGGCGACATTACCGCCACACACCCTAAATGTATGACGAACGTAACGGAAACGAACGCAATCCTCAGCCGTCAACTCGACCCTGCCCTGTCCGAAAAGGATTTTAAAGCCGTTGTAACAACGGAAAAATCAATAAAGTAGGCATTGATTTTTTTGAGAATGCGTTTACCTCGCAACCCCTTTATAAGCCTTTTAGCTTATATAGCTGAGGGAAATAGAATGTTTCTGCGAAAACGGCGAACGTAAATGCTATGCCGCGCACGTTGCCGCTATATAATCAAAAAAACAAACAAAAAACGGCGTACACTTGTGTTATTTTTGGAAATTTGCGGAAATCGAATAAAAAACGTTTACTTTTACGCAAAATGCGTGTATAATAATATAGCTTGATAAAACCCTATCAAGCCAAATTTTATACGGGGGTGTACCGGATTCGATTGCCGGTGAGCGAAAGAATAAGCATACCGTAGACGGAGTGACTACGATAAAACATTCCACCTAAATTTAAATGCAGATAGAAATGCAAACTACGCTCTTGCAGCGTAACCCGTTTTATAATTAACGGTCGTCGCGCCCGATTTATCCGTCGATCGGGGTCGCGGCGTCAATCAGACGGAAAAATCTTTCGAAAATCGGGAAGTGTTTTCAAAAGATTATTCAGCTTCCTGCGCAAAACGCGGCGTGTTTACCCGCTACGTTTTGGTAAGAAATAATAGATAAACTAAGTATGTAGAAAGTTTTTTGGCAGCCGAGTAAGACGTGAGTTCAACTCTCACCACCTCCACCACAAACAACCTAAGTTGAATCTCAACTTAGGTTGTTTATTTACGCCGAAGGATTGGTATGTAATCGCCGTAGGCATATGCAATCATTGCGAAATAATCTATATTTGATTGACAAGCACCGAACGTGTATGTTACACTATACGTATGAAAAAAAAACAAGAAAACGTTATTTTTATTATTGCTTATCAGCGGACTCATCTTCCTCTTTGCGGGCATATATCTTTCCGCAAAAAGCACAAAATTTGAGCGTAACGGCATAAAAGTACAAGCAACTGTCGTCCGCATAGACAAAGAATACGACGCAAACGGCAAAGAGGACATCTCCGTTTTTGTACAATATACCGTTGGAAATACCACGTACACGAGCAAATTGGACTACTACGCAAGCCATTTACACGAAGGCAGCATTGTACCGATTTTATACTTACCGGACAGTCCCGCTTCCATTACGTACGCCAAAGGGCGATTTTTTGCACCCGTCTTGTTTTACGCAGGCGCGGCCGTCTGTTTGAGTTTCGCTGTATTCGTTGCCGTATCAAGCGTACGTACCCAATTAACCAAGATAACGGACGAAAAAAGGCAATAACAAACAAGTATTCCAACAAAAAAC
Organism: Clostridia bacterium; assembly: GCA_017463145.1. Lineage (GTDB taxonomy): Bacteria > Bacillota > Clostridia > Christensenellales > Borkfalkiaceae > Scatosoma. Next base: position 101,561 of record JAFTPR010000001.1, on the reverse strand, counting down.
GTTTTCCGTCCATTTCGGCAGACACGTCTTTGAAACCGCTTTTTTATCTTCTCTTATTATGCTTTGGCGCAACTTAACAAGGCACGTAAAAAACAAAACCCAAAAATTTTTACGTTTTTTGGGTTTTTATTACGCTTTGATTTGCAAAAAGATTTCGAGATATGCTATAATAAAGCAAAAACAAAAGGACTTTTTCGTATGGAAATGGTATTATTGACGGCATTGGGCGTAGGCGGCGCGACGGTAATCGGCGCGGCGATTGGCTTTCTGTTTAAAAATATCTCTCACAAATTTTCCGATATAGTACTCTCGTTTGCCGCAGGCGTTATGCTTGCCGCAGCGATACTCGGCTTGATCGTCCCCTCCCTCGAATACGGCGGAAAATGGGGTTTGTTTATTACCGTAGCGGGCATTTTTGCGGGCGCGGTGTGCCTGAATTTGATAGACAAGCTTGTGCCGCATTTGCACAAACTCGTCGGGGCAGACGTAGAAGCGCACAAAAACGCCGATTTGAACAAGGTACTTTTGTTCGTTATGGCAATCGCCATACACAACCTACCCGAAGGGATTGCCGCAGGCGTAGGTTTCGGTTCGGGCGACAATGCCCAAGCGTTTATTATTGCGGGTGGTATTGCCCTGCAAAATATTCCCGAAGGCATGGTGATTATCGCCCCTATGCTTGCCGCAGGGATTACCAAGAAAAAGACGTTCCTTTGCGCCCTTGCAACGGGCTTGGTAGAAGTTGTCGGAACGCTCATAGGCTACTTTGCCGTGAGCCTTGCCTCCGCCATTCTCCCCTTTGCGTTAGCGTTTGCGGGCGGCACAATGCTGTACGTTATCAGCGACGAAATGATACCCGAAACACACGCCCACGGTAGCGAGCGCGGCGCAACGTACGCGCTTCTTATCGGCTTTTGTTTAATGCTTGTAATGGACGTTTTACTTGGTTAAACGCTCTCCCTTGAAAAAAAGAACCCGCCCGACTTGCGATATACAATCGCAAGTCGGGCGGGTTCTTTTAATTTTATTTTCGCCAAGTAGCAGGCGCAAACAGCAACAGCATGGGGAAAATCTCCAACCGCCCTGCAAGCATATCAAAGATAAACACGAGCTTTGTCCACCAAGAATAGAAAGCAAAATTACCGCTCGGTCCGACCAAGCCAAGCCCCGGACCGATATTGTTAAACGTAGCGGATACGGCGGTGAAGTCCGTCACCAAATCCGCGCAATCAAAAGAAACGAGCAACAACGACAAAATAAATATCAATATATACGCGCCGATATATGCATTTACGCCGCGAACAACCTCGTGTTCCACGACCTTTTTATCCATACTGATTTTTTTGACTTGATTGGGATGCAACATACGTTTCATTTCGTGCGTTGCTCCCTTAAACAAGATCACCACCCGCGAAACCTTGATACCGCCGCCCGTACTCCCCGCGCATGCGCCGACGAACATAACAAGCATGAGAATAGTTTTCGCAAACGCAGGCCATAAGTTGAAATCTTCCGTTGCAAAACCCGTTGTGGAGATAAGCGAAGCCACCGAAAACGCCGAATGTTTAAGTGCTTCGCCTGTTGTGTACGTATAGCCCGACGTAAGCTGTAAATTGATTGTAATGAGCAAAATTGCCGCAACAACAATCCCCAAAAACACCCGCACTTCCGTATTAAACGCCTCTTTAAACCTACCGCGCAGAATAAAGAAATAGGAAGCGAAATTGATAGAGAACAACACCATAAACACGGTGACAACAATCTGCGAGTAGCTTGTATATCCCGAAAAACCGTCGCTGTGGTTGGTAAATCCGCCCGTTCCCGCCGTTGCAAACGCCGTCGTTACAGAATCGAATACGTCCATTTTCGGGTCGCCGCCAAGCACGAGCATTACAAACATCAACACCGTCAGCGCCGCATAGATAATATACAAAATCCCCGCCGTAGAACGAACCTTAGGCACGAGCTTGCTCACCGACGGACCGGGGCTTTCCGCCTTTAAAAGATTGATATTCCTGCCGCCGCTCAAATTCAAAAATGCCATCAAGAACACAAGTACGCCCATACCGCCTACCCAATGCGTAAAGCCACGCCACATCAACAAGCATTTGGGGAATTTGTCAATGGTTGCGCCGTCCAGAATACTTGCGCCCGTCGTTGTAAAACCTGAAACGGTTTCAAAAAGCGCGTCGATATAATTGGGTATCCAACCCGACGTACAAAAAGGCAATGCGCCGAATAAACTGATGACAATCCAGCTTGACGCGACGATTACAATACCTTCCTTTGCGTACAGGGATTTATTTTCGACCTTGCCGACGAACGCGCAAATCCAGCCGAGAACACCGCAAGCCGACATTGCAAGCAAGATATGCCAAAGCTCTCGCCATTCCCGAAAACAGATTGCCGTAATAACGGGAACAACGAAGAACAACGCCTCGAAGAGCAAAATCCAACCGAGTGTTCTTTTAATCATACGGTAATTCATACGCGCGCCCTCATTTCAACACGTCTGCAACGTCTTGTAAGCCGAGTTGTCCCGACACAATAACAACAGCGTCACCCGCCTGAATAATATCGTTGCCGCGCGGCACGATAACGGTGTTACCACGGGTTATGGATGCAATCAAGACTTCGGATTTAAATTTCAGCTCGCAAAGCGGTTTACCCACAATCGGCGAGTTTTCCTCAACGATAAATTCCGAAGCCTCCACTTTATCCTGCACAATATTGTACATTGTGCGTACGTGACTGCCCTTGGCGTTTTTGCGGGCGCGAACGTACCGCAAGATGATATCCGCCGTAATACTCTTTGGGCAAACTGTTGTATCCAAGTCCAAACGGTTGATAACGCTATCGTAATCGGTGCGCTTAATTTTGGTAATCAGCTTATTACACCCCTCGCTTTTTGCGAACATAGAAAGGAGAATATTCTCTTCGTCCGTGCTCGAAAGTGCCACAAACGCGCCTGCGTTTGAAACGCCCTCTTCCCGCAACAGTTCCTGATCGCCCGCGTCGCCGTGAATGACGACGACTTTATCCCAACGGTTGCTCAATTCCTCGCATACACTCAAATCCTTTTCAACGATTTTCAAGGAAATGGACGAGCGTTCCAAAATCCCGCAAAGGTAATGCGTGATAACACCGCCGCCCACAACAAGTGCGTCCTTGATGGAATTGCCCTTATAATTTATCTTTTCAAAAAAGTCTTTGGCATTTTTCACCGTAGCGATAATGGAAACGACGTCCTTTTCTGCAAACACGAAATCACCGTTGGCAATATACGTTTCCTCGCCCCGCTCAATCGTACAAACAAGGACGTCGCATTTCAGCTTCATAACCACTTCTTTTACGGACATACCCGCAATTTTGCAACCGACGGGCAAACGGAATTTGATAAGTTCCACGCTCCCCTTTACGAACGGTTCTATTTTAATGGCGGACGGGAAACGCAATACCCTTGCTATTTCCTCTGCTGTTGCATATTCGGGGTTGATGACCATAGCCAGCCCCAGCTCATCCTTAAAATAGGGAGTTTCTGCGCTGTACTCGGGATTTTTTACCCGAGCAATCGTCTTACAATCGCCCTCTTTTTTGGCAATCATGCAACAAAGCAAATTTAACTCGTCCGAGTTCGTAACGGCAATCAGCAGATCTGCCCTGTCGATACCCGCCTCTCGCTGTACGGTATGCGTTGCGCCGTTGCCGACGATACCCATAATATCGCAACGGCTCGTAATCGTTTTTACCTTTTCCGCAGATTTGTCGATAATGGTAACGTCGTTGCCGTCATCATTCAGTTTTTCGGCAAGCGTCGCACCGACCCTGCCACAGCCTACTATAATAACGTTCATTTCAACCTCTCTTTTTCTTCGCCAATTTTTTAATAGACGTGTGGTGTTCCTCACCCGAAAAGAGCCGAGAAAGATTTTGCTTATGCGCCGCCCACGTCAAGACATTGATTGTCAAAATAATCATATACAAGCATACCAGGTATGCGTTGACGGGGTAATTACCGTACCGCAAGAAGAAAATGACCGTTTGTATTACGGAAAAACCCGAAACACCCAAAAGCGATCCAAGCGAACCCCACTCCGTCCAGAAAATAAATGCCACCACAAACAGCAAATATGCAAACGCTATCAATATCCACCAAGGATTTTCACAGGAAAGACAAGCCCAAAACAGCCCCAAGGTAGAAGCAATTCCTTTCCCGCCCTTAAACTTCATTGTCACGGGAAAAATATGTCCGATAACAACGAACAACCCACAAAAATAGCGCACGAAATCGGACACAACCAAAAGCGTACCCTCAAAGAAGTAACCCTTATAGAGAAAATAGCCGATTATAGCGGGAACACCGCCCTTGATTGCGTCGCAAAAAAAGGTAGTCAGCCCAACTTTAAGCCCAAATTCCCTCGTCATATTCATTGTACCGGGGTTGCCACTGCCGATTTTCGTAATATCCCGTTTCTTTCTGCGGGAGATGAGCAAGGCAAAATTGAAACAGCCTATAAAATAGCATACGACTGCTATGATAAGAAATTGCCACCAATTTTGCGAAAAGGAAAAATTTTTCATAAAATACCTTTACTCCTCGTCCTTTTTCTCGCGGACGGTAATACGGATAGGCGTACCGGAAAAATCGTACGCGCGACGAATGGTGTTTTCCAAATATCTTTCGTAGGAGAAATGCAACAATCTCTCGTCGTTTACAAACAGGGCGAACGTCGGCGGACATACGCCCACCTGCGAGGAGAAGAACACCCGCATTCTTCTGCCCAAATAGGAGGGCGGCTCTTGCAAGCGTACCGCGTCGCCAATCAAGTCGTTCAATTCACCCGTAGGCACTCTAAACGAAGCATGCGCATACGCCGTTTCCGCTTCCGTAAGCAGTTTCTCCACGCGTTGACCCGTTTTCGCCGAGATATATGCGGAACGGTAATAATCCATAAACTTCAAGTCTTCTTTCAGCTTTGCCTCGAATTTATTGACGGTGTGCGTGTCCTTTTCCACCAAGTCCCATTTATTCATAACAATCACGGAGGGCTTGCCCTGTTCGTGTACGTAGCCGATAATCTTTACGTCCTGTTCGGTAAGCCCCTCGCTACTGTCCACAACAAGCAAGCAAACGTCGCTCCGTCTTACTGCGTCGAACGCGCGCATATTGGAATAGTACTCTACGTTATCGTCCACGTTTTTCTTCTTGCGGATACCCGCCGTATCGATAATAGTATACGCTTTTTCACCGCGGTAGAACAACGTATCGATTGCGTCGCGCGTAGTACCTGCCATTGGCGTTACAATACTTCTTTCGCTCCCGATCAGCTTATTTACAAGGCTGGATTTACCCGCGTTGGGTTTTCCCACAACGGCAATTTTGAGCGAGGGAACAGGTTCTTGCGTTACGTCGGGAAAATAAGAAATCGCCTCGTCCAGCACGTCGCCAATCCCTTGCGAATGTTCCGCGGAAACGGCGTACGGCTCACCCAAGCCCAAAGAGTAAAACTCGAATATTTTATCGGGAGAATAATCGTCGATTTTATTCACGACAAGTATAACGGGTTTCTTGCTCCTACGCAGAATATCCGCCACGTCGTAATCGGAGGGGTGCAATCCGTCCCTCCCGTCCGTAAAAAACAAAATCACGTCCGCCGTTTCAATCGCCACGTCCGCTTGTTTGGCGATCTCGCGCCACATAACGTCCTCCGATTTGAGTTCCAAACCGCCTGTATCGACCATTGTAAAATTCTTTCCACGCCACGTGGCATCCGTATACAGCCTGTCGCGCGTAACGCCGGGTCTGTCCTCCGTAATGGATATTTTTCTTCCCGCAACCTTATTAAAAAACGTGCTTTTCCCCACGTTGGGTCTGCCAACCAAGGCAATCAAAGGATTCGCCATATTCTCTTACCTCCTCTTTTTGTCTGTATCCGATAAAATTTCCACAAAACCGCGCCCGCCGTTCCTGTTGACACGCACCTTGATTGGCGCAAGCCTTTTTTCAAACGATTGCAACGTCATGCCGCAAAGGAACACGTCCTCAAATTCCCGCAAGGTATTTCCCGCGATAACTACTTCGTCCACCGCGCCGTTTGCCTTACAATACGTTTCGACAGCGCTTGCCATATCCTCGCCCGTCAAAAGCCCCGTACACGTGACCGTTTCGCCGAAAAATTTATTTTTAACAGGCAATATCGTTGCCTGTAAACCGCTGATTGTTTCGTTACATTCCGCAACGAGTCTTGCATTTGTTTTTGCCGCGCTCACACCGCAGACAAGCAATACGTTTTTCGGTTTCTTCAACACGCATTTTCCAAGCTCCGACAATCGCTCCGTTGCTTCCCATAAAAATTTTGCCGTCAAGCCGATACCGTTTTCGATTTGCTCGAACGCCCCGTAAAAAGCGACGTCCTTTATCTCCCGTTCCGCCTTGACGAAATACTCGTCTGCGGGGAGCAGGAAGTTTACGCCAAACTCTTGATTAAGCTCGTCCACCAACGCCAAAAGTTTTTCGCTGTACGGTTTATCGATATCGGGAATGGGGTGCAAGCCGTCGCGGTATTTGGTAATACCCGTCGGCACGCAAGCCAAATCTTTGACGAGCGGATAATATTGAAACAACTCCCGCGCGGTATACGCAAGCTCCTCGCCGTCGTTTTCGTTAGGTACGAGCACCGCCTGACAATGCATTTCAATCCCGCCTTGGGCAAGCCGTTTAATCTGCTCTTGTATCTTGCCTGCAAAACGGTTACGTAAAAGCTTTACGCGAAGTTCGCCGTTCATAGTATGCACGGAAATATACAGCGGCGAAAGCTTTAAGCGGATAATACGCTCCAACCCCTCGTCGGAAAGATTTGTCAGCGTAACAAAGTTGCCGCATTGAAAACTCATTGCGTAATCGTCGTCTTTGACGTACAGACTTTCCCGCATACCCTTGGGCATTTGATCGACAAAGCAAAACAGACAGCGGTTGTGACATGTCCGTATCGCCGTATTCTTTTCAAATTCAACGCCAATATCCTCGCCCTCGTCCTTTTCAATCTCGATTGCAACAACCTCGCCGCTACGGTGATCCTTGACTTGGAGCGTAAACCCATCCGTTTCGGTAAAATACAAATAATCCAGCTCGTCCTCGCATACCAAACCGTCGAACGACAGTATTTCGTCGCCGACCTCTAAACCTATTTCTTTGGCAATAGAATTACGTTTTACCTTAGATATTTTCAGCATACACAGTTATTATACCACTTTTTTTTATATTTGCCAAGAAAAAAAGGGGGTTTGGTATAAAATCCCCTTTTCCCGTTGCTTTTATATTTTTTATCCCTTTATCACGGCGCTCCCGTCCGAGCGGTATTCTATCCTATCGCCCTTTTGTTTCAGTAAATCCTGATACGCTAAAAACTCCTCTTTGCTTGCAAAAACAGGCTTGTAGTTTTCGACAATCTCCTTCGCCAACTCCGCGCCGTTGCCCATCAAGGCTATCAGCATTGCCACCTGCCATTTCGCATTGGTTACACACGCCCTTTCCTTGTCGATTATATGATAATCGTTGCCATGCGTTTTACCCACGCAACCACCGATATACGGATGCACGACGGGCATAATCGTGGAAAGGTCGCCCATGTCCGTGCTGCCCGTACTGTATACCTCTTGCACCTCCAACGGCTCGCCCGTTATCGCCTCGTACGCCTCTTTCGCTACTTGTATCATTCGTCTATCGTTTTGCAAAGGGGCATACCCCGGCTCGTCCACTATTTCTACGTTGATACCAAACGAAAGCGCCGCACCTATCAGCGCACGGTCTATCTTTTTACTTTCGCGAACGATACTATCCAAATACAAACCGCGCACGTAACTTTCGATTGTCGCCGTTTCGGGTATGGCGTTTACCATATCCCCGCCGTGCGTTAAAATGGGGTGCCAACGGATAAGATCTTTTTCCTGAAAGGTCTCCCGCAACGCGTTTACCGCCGACAATCCGCAATTTGCCGCATACAAAGCGTTTTTGCCGTTCCAAGGTGACCCGCCCGCGTGCGCCGCAACACCCTTATACGTTATCGTCTTTGCAATGATCCCCACCGAGCCCAATCGCACCAAAGAGTTCTCTGCCAAATGCACCATGAACGCCAAATCAACGCCGTCAAAATACCCACGGGAAAGAAATTCGCTTTTTCCGCCGAAATATCTTATCTTGCCCTCTTGCATGAGCTTAGTACGGTATTCCATTTCCAGCAGCTCCTCCGCAGGAACGGCACAAAGTCGGATTTTACCGCTAAGCTGAGAGAGAATCCCCTCCTCTTTCAGAGCCGCCGCCACACCCAACAAAGCCGCGCACTGTCCGTTATGACCGCAGGAATGCACCGCGCCCGTCTGCTTATCCGCTTCGGGGTGCGTAGGGCAGATAATCGAATCCAGCTCGCCCAAAATCAATATTTCAGGACCTGCCCTGCCTGTATCTATTTGGGTATAAAAGCCCGTAATTCCCTCGGCATAGGCAAGCGTATAGCCAAGCTTTTCAAACTGCTCCGCCATATACGCAGAGGTTTTTACTTCCTTATAGCCCGTTTCGGGGTGTTCCCATATGTATTTTTCCGCCTCCAAAATAAGCGAACGGTACTTCTCCACAACTTGACCAATTTCTTTCATGATCTCCCCTTCAAATCACGCCGAACACACAGCCCAATAAGTACACCAAAAGCGCCACCCAATAAACCACGCGCCAAATTGCGCGTTTGCCGCACGTATAATCGTACGCGGGAATAGCGATACCCACGGCAAGCAATATCTGTCCCACCAAATTCAATACGCCGATACACTTTTTCAATACCGCGATATTGAGTAGATTAACGATACCGTTAAACAAAAATATCGCCGCCGCAATTACCAAAGCGCAGTACGCGCATACACGAACGATACTGCTGGCGTTTACCGTTTTCGTCGAAGTCCTTCTCGGCGTTCTCTTTTCTTTCATATCTCTATCTCCTTTTGGATCTTCTCAAAATCTACGCCGTGTTTGGCGCATACTTTCTTCAAAATTTCTAAAAACACAGGGGGCAGGGGCGCGTTGAACGTCATTCTTTCACCCGTCGTCGGGTGTGTCAGTTCCAACTGCCACGCATGCAACAGTTGTCCGTCTGTGCGTATTTTTTGTTTTTTATAGCCGTAGACGGGGTCGCCGACAACGGGATTCCCCAAATGCTTGGCGTGTACGCGGATTTGATGCGTTCTGCCTGTTTGCAACACAAATTTGCAAAGGGTGAATTCACCCCCAAACCGCGCAACGACCTCGTAATCGGTGATAGCAATCTTGCCTTGTCCGTCGGGCAATACCGCCATTTTAAGCCTATCCGTCGGGTGTCTGCCAATATCCGTGACTACCCGCCCGCTATCCGTTTTAAGATTGCCCTCTAACAAGGCAAAGTACGTTCTGTGACAAGTCTTTTCCGCTATTTGCGAAGCAAGCGAAACGTGCGCCTTGTCGTTTTTCGCAACGACAAGCAGACCCGTCGTATCTTTATCAATGCGGTGTACAATCCCAGGGCGCAACACACCGCCGATTCCGCTGAGCGAATCCAACGCATATAAAAGCGCATTGACAAGCGTACCCTTATCGTTTCCGTTACCGATATGCACCGTCATTCCCTGCGGCTTGTTCACAACAGCAAAGTCGCCGTCTTGATATACGATATCAATTGGAATATTTTCCGCTTGTACGGCGTACGCCTGCGCTTCGGGAACAGACAATTCCACCACGTCGCCTACGCGTATTTCCGCGCCCGCCTTTTGCATGGGCTTGCCGTTGAGCGTAACGTTCCCCTCCTCAACGAGCTTTTTCAGCCGCGAACGGGTAAATTCGTCCGTTTGCTCGCTCAAAAAGATATCCAATCTTTTACAAGGCGCATCTGCCACAAAGAAACGCTTATCCATTGGTTTCCTCTGCTTCCGCCCGTTCCTTTTCGGCGGCTTCCGCCTTGGCAAGCTTTTTGTATTTGCCTACGGGGCAAAGTGCGTCCTTATCAAAAAACAGAAGCGAAAGGACGAGCATCACCGCGCCCGTGCAAATGAAAAAATCGGCAAAGTTGCATACAGCAAAGCCGAAACGGCTTAAATCCACCATATCCCGTACGCCGTACGCGCCGTTCGCTTCCCAAACCTTATAGTATACTCTGTCGATAAAATTCCCTATCCCGCCCGCAACGACAAACACGAGCGACGTTCTCATAAAACCTTTCGTTTTGTCAAGCTTAAAATACAGAATTGCGATAGCAATCATCATCACACCCGTAGCGGCAATGACGAGAATTTTCGCCCAAGTAGGCGCAGACGAGCCCATACCGTAAGAAATACCGCGATTGTACGTAATACAAAGTCCCAGCCAACCCGGAATTATATCAATCCTCTCGGGCGCGCCTGCGGCGGAAAAATAGGCGTCTGCAACCACTTTCGTTACCATATCGATAAGAAGCAGGATAAAAAAGAGCAACACGCCCCACAGGCGAGAACATTTCAACGAATACCTGCCCCCCTCATTTTTTGTTTTGACCGTATTTTTTCTCATTCTTTCAAATCCTTTTTCGCTTTCGCGTGTATCGCGTCGATCATTTCGATTTTCAACGTATGAAGCTTTTTGGATAAGTCTACCTTATATACCTGCGGCATATCCAAACGGAGATATTCCTCCCACAATTTCGACAGCTCGTTTTTGGAAAATTCACGTATTTGCATAAGCGGCGGGAACTTGTAAACAAGTTTTCCTTTTTCCACAATCGTATGCAAAAGCGGTTCGGCGCGGAAATTTTCCACTTCGTGCTTTCTCCACGTTTCAATCGGGTGGAAAATGGTAAGCGGTTTCTCTTCGTCAATCTCCTCTTCTTTCAGCGTAATCAAATCGGCGATTGCCATACCGTTTTCCTTGTCGTACAGTCTGTATAAATTCTTAAACCCGGGGTTCGTAATCTTTTCCGTATTATCCGAAAGTTTGATTTTGGGGGTCATTGTGCCGTCCTCATTGACGAGCGCAGACATTTTATAAACCCCGCCGAGGGCAGGCAAATCCTCCGACGTGATGAGCCGCGTACCCACGCCCCAAGAATCGATTTTTGCACCCTGTTGCAACAACGAGCTGATAGAACGTTCGTCCAAATCGCCCGAAACACAAATTTTTGCTTCCGGAAATCCCGCCTCGTCCAACATCTTTCTCGATTTTTTGGAAAGGTACGCCAAATCCCCGCTATCCAAACGGATACCTCTCGGCGTATAGCCCTTGGCTTTGAGTTCTTTGAATACCTTGATTGCATTGGGAACGCCGCTTCGAAGCGTATCGTACGTGTCTACAAGAAGCAAACAATTATCGGGATACGCCTCTGCGTACGCCTTGAACGCCTCGTATTCGGACGGATAGCCCATTACCCAACTGTGCGCCATCGTGCCTACCACGGGAATATCGAATTTTTCTCCCGCTATAACGTTGGAGGTGGAATGACACCCGCCGATAATCGCGGCGCGCGCGCCGCTGATACCCGCGTCAGGTCCTTGCGCGCGGCGTAAGCCAAATTCCATCACGACACCTTTCCCCCCCGTTGCTCTGCAAATTTTTGAGGACTTCGTAGCAATTAGCGTTTGATGATTGATGATATTCAAAAGTGCCGTTTCCGCAAACTGCGCCTGTATAAGCGGCGCTCTTACCGTGAGGATAGGTTCGCCCGGGAAAACGGGTTCACCCTCTTTCACCGCGTACACGTCCCCTGTAAATTTCATATTTTTAAGGTATTCGAGGAAGTCCTCGTTAAAGAGTTTCAAAGAACGCAAATATGCGATATCGTCCTCGTCGAAACGCCAATTCAAAAGATACGCCATTGCCTGTTCAAGCCCTGCGGCGATAGAATAGGTAATCAGTTTATTCCTACGGAAGAATAAGTCGAACACCACCTCGTCCTCGTGTTTGTTCTGACGAAAAAATCCGTAGCCCATAGTGAGCTGATACAAGTCGGTAAGCAACGTCAAATTTCTCATTTTTCTTTCTCCTTTTTTTCTTGTTTTGGATATTTTTCGGGATAGATTGTACACATAATATTTATCTTATTAAAGTACGCCGTTTCATTTTTATTATCCGCTATATATTCGGAAATACCGTACGGTTCGCCCCGCAGAGAACCAATCAGTTTTCCCTCCTTTTTCTTGTTGAGAAAAAGCAGAACAAACAATGCGGCAAGCCCCGCAACTAACATACAAATCGACATTACCATTGACCAAGGTACGCTATCGCCGAGAATAAAACTCTTATCGCGGAGCGGCTCCATAATCGAACGGGTAAGCCCGTATACCACAAAATACAAAGCCGTGTTAATTCCGTTCGGTTTGTACGGGTTTTTCCAGGCATTCAAAAACATAAGCGCCGCCGCCGTCAGTGTGACCATACTTTCGTAGAAAAAGAAAGCATAGTGCCATTCCGCTACGTCCTCGATATATACAGAGATCGGGAAGAAGTGCAAACTCTCGTTCGTAACGATACCGCCATACACTTCTTGATTGGCAAAATTCCCCCACCTACCGATAGATTGCGCCAGCAGCAAGCCCACGACAATACAATCCCCCACGCGGAGGAAGTTGACCTTTTTAAAAAAGCAAACGCCCGCAACGCCTGCCGCGCCGCCGATAATACCACCGACAATCGAAAGCCCGCCGCTGCGAATGGAAGAAAGCGCAAACCACTCCTTAATAGGCAAACCGTCCGTAATACAATAGAATAGACGCGTTGTGACAATAGCGATTGGCAAACAAATACAAAAGAACGTCAAAAAAAGATCGGGCGACATATTTCTGCGCTTAAAAAGCAGAGAAATGACGAAAAATGCCGCAACCATACCGCAAACGATAATAATGGCGTATGCATAAATTTTAAATCCGAAGATAGTAATCCCCGGCGGCTCGAACGCCAAAAGGTTATTGATGTCCATAATTTTACTCCTATATTTGAGAGTTTATGTTATAAGTATAACATAAAAAGCAAAAACCGTCAAGAACTCCCCGACGGTTTTTCGCATTTTTCATAAAATCGTTATACGCTGACGAGCTTTACCCGCTGCAAAACGGGTACTACAATAAACAGCAATGCATAATTTACAAGACTGTTCCATATCTGCCCCTGCACGAACAAGCGACTGATAAGGTATGTTCCGTACGAAACTTTGGAATACAACAACCAAAACGCCGTAGTATTTATCCCCACCGTACAAAGCAAAAACGTGACGACGCTCACAATCCCACCTTTCACAAACAAATGCCCTTCCCAACGCCACGGCAAAGCGTATACAAGCCCTGCCACTACCGCCACAAGCGCCATCGAAATCCCAATCCACGGCAGGTACGCATACCCGCCCGAATTATATAAAAACCCGACGAGATCGCCCAAAAAGCATGCCGCCGCGCCGCACAACGGCCCAATCATTATCCCTGTCAATGCAGATATCACAAGCGTAAAAGAAAACTGCGTTTCGGCAAGTTTAAACTCGAAAAACATATTCGCCACCACGATAAGAGCCGTCATTACGGCAATATACGCAATACGATGGCTCTTGTTTTTCTCCACAAGCGTCTGCGAGAACAAAACTCTTTTCCATACGGGAATTTCGGTATTTCCTTGGTAAGACATAAAATAAAACCTCCTTTTTCAAAGAAGGTCCGCAAAAGGTTTGGGAGCATTGGTCAAATACACGGGTACTCCCTTTTTCGTAGCGGACGCGCCTTGGCACCGCAGAAGCAACCGCTCTTCTTTCGTCCACCGACAACGTCCCGTCCGGTGACACTTTACGCGCCAAAAGCTACTCTTACATTGATAGCAACATTATACACCTTTCTTTTATAAAACGCAAGCGTTCAAGCGTATATTTTTTTGCAATTTTAAATAAACTTATCTATATGGCTATTATCTTCGTCAGAACCGTCGTCATTTTTATAACCGTGTTGATTGTTATGCGGCTTATGGGCAAACGCCAAATCGGGGAAATGCAGCCGTACGAGCTTGTTATCACGCTCGTTATATCCGAGCTTGCCTGTATCCCTATGGGCGACCCCTCTATCCCGCTCGTATACGGGCTTATGGCAATTTTGACCATTTACTTTTTACATCAAGCAATCTGTTTGATAGATCTCAAATGGAACGCAGGAAAAAAACTCGTCAGCGGCAGTCCGAATATTGTCATCAACAAAAACGGAATCGACGACGCAGAGCTAAAAAAGAACAATCTCGACGTTTCCGACTTAATCGAAAGCCTGCGTATCGAAGGGTATTTTTCCCTCGACGCGGTAGATTACGCTTTGTACGAGTCCGAGGGTACGTTTTCCGCTTTACCCAAACCTGATTATGAAAATCTGCAAAACTCCTTGCCTATTATCATTATCGACGAGGGGCAATTCGACGAAAAAAACGTTGCTCTTACCAAGCGCGATAAAGCATATTACCTTGACATTTTAAAGGGGCAGGGTTGCGACGAATTGAAAAACGTGCTTGTTTTGACGGTGGACGGAAACGGCAAAGTGTACCTGCAACAAAAAGGCAAAAAGTACGTCGTACTTAATTTGCAATGGGAGGAAAGTTTATGGTAAAAACGCTTACAAGTATTTTCATTTCTTTCATAGTACTGTTCGGGATATCTATTTTCGAGCAGAAGTTCGTAAACGATACGTTTGCGCTCTTTACCCAAGCCGTACTTTCTCTACACGATAAGACGGAAGCAAAAACCGCTACCTTCGAGGACGGCACGGCAATACGTTCCCTTTGGGAAGAAAAGAAAAAATCCCTGCAAATTTGGTTGCCGCATACAGCGTTGCAGGAAGTCGATTATCAATTATACGAAGCGGTGGGATTCATCTGCGTAAAGGACTACGAAAGCGCGTTACCTAAAATAGAGGTCGTGCTCGGTATGTGCGACAATATCCCCTATTCGTATACGTTTCATATCGAAAATATCTTATAAAAACGTATAAAGGACGATAGTTTTCGCTACCGTCCTTCGTTTTTATTTTAGGCTCTGTCACAACAAGCGGCTGAAAAAGTATTCGCTTGTTTTATGCGTTTATATCGTTAGTAAAACGGCGTAGATACAAGCAAGACAAGGAAACCGCGGCTTTCGAGAAGGCGCGTACTTGCCGTACGTTACGACGAGAAAACGCAAGGTTGACGAAGTATTGCGCCGTATATCCGCCGTTTTATTTCAATCGTTTGTTGTGACAGAGCCTTATTTGTTAAGCTAAACCGTAGGCAAGCACGATACGTACGTTTGCGTCGAAAATATTTCGTACGAAAATCCGAACCGCCTCACCCGTCGTCTTGTCCGAAATAGCATTTTCGTTGCTCTTAATCATGGTTACGGCGGCATTGAAGTTTTTATAAATAATCTGCGCGTCCTCCTCTATCGCCGTATACGCTTCCTCTTTTCCTTCGTGCTGAATAGCGTAAATTTCCTCAACGGTGTCGTTCATGGAATACAAAATTTCCACGTTCCCCGTTTTGAGAAATTCCGCCGCCTCGTTGTTGAGGTCGCACAAAAGCTTAATAAAGTGTTGCAGGGTTTCGTTCCCTTCCAATTCCGTTGCCATTATAATTCAACTCCGTTCAGTTTCAAAAGCTCGCGCGCGGACTCTACGCTATCCACGCCCGTCTTATTCTTAATCGGCGCAAATTCCTTTTCTCTTACGACCTCGAACGGAAGCACGCTTGCCATAGGCTTGATGAGATCAACCGCAAGCGTTTCAAACTTTTTGCCGTTTTCCTTTTCGGGTTTTCTCGTCACGCCGTCCTCGCAAAGGCACTCGATTTTCTTTTCGACAATATGTACGGGAATTTTCTTATTGACGATTTCTTCCAACTTGGAGAGGCGGAACAAATAGTTCATAATCGCGCCATACAGATACGCAAGATCGCCGTTTTCGTCCTTTTGATTTGCCATTTCGTCCGTCAGCTCGTAATATTCGATAATATCGGGCTGATTGCCGTCCATACACAACACGCCCACTTTTTCATACGGGTTCGTCTTACAAATAACCTTTGCGCCGCAGTTTACGCCGCTTTCAATCGTTGCGCCTACAAATACGGGGTCGGCAATACGTTGCAATACGTTATCCACCGCGTAAATATTCAACCATTCCACGCCGCGTTTTTTGAGGTCGTCCACAAGTCCCGCGCGCTTCATTGACCCGAACCAACCGCCGTTGCCGTTGGGGGAAAGCGCGGGCGTATCTTTCTTTTCCAAGAAAATTTTACCGTTGAAATCGACAGCGGGCGCCATATCTTGCTTGAAAAACTTCACTTCCGTTTCAGGATAGCCGAAATACCCGTGCTCTTTCCAAAACGCCGTCGTCTGTTCGTGGTTTTTATCACTCGTCATAATGTAGAGGGGCACGAAAACGCCGCATTTTTTGTTGACTTCCGCCAAATTTTTCATTTGCTGTTCAAAAATGTACAAAGGTTTGGTCACGCCGATATCGTACGCGCCTTTCGGACCGTCTACGCCCAAGCGCGTACCCATACCGCCCGCCAAAAGCACGGCGGCTACCTTGCCCGCCTTGATCGCTTCCACGCCGAGCTTTTCAAACTCCGCTTTTCTTGCTTCTATCTGCGGCAAACGAAGCCCGCTTATGGGTTTGATATCTCTGCCCTTTCCGCTCATATCAACGGGATTTGCCAAGGCTTCCTCAAAATCCCAACTGATATTGTCGATTGCCGTAAGCAGATTTTGTTTACCCGCTTCATTCAGTTCGTCATAGTAACGCAAAAGTTGTTCCTGTCCTTTGCTTTCCAAAAGTGCTTTCGCTTGTTCGTAGGTCATAATTAAAAGCTCCTTACTTAATCTTTTTACTTATTGTAGCAAATTCCAAAAGGAATTGCAAGTTTTTGCCGTGAAAAATCTTTACTTTTTTTGTGGAATTCTTTTGATTTTAAAAAAGGCAGAGCCAAAAGCCCCGCCTCTCGATCAATTTTTGATATTGCCGCCCGCGATCGCTTGCGCCGTCCAACCAGCTTGACGGGCAAGACGGGACTCGTCGAAATCGTCCATTTGCGAAAGAATTTTGTTCTTAAATTCGTTTGCATCCCGAATTCTGTCCACAATCACGCCATACGCCGTCGTAATACGGATAATGTTCGTGTTGAACACTCTGCCCCAAAACGTCGTAACCACGTACACGTTGAGAATTTTATTGATAGGCGCGTCGAAAGCCTTGGTGTTGAACACGCCCGATTTGCGCACGATACGCTTATTGGTGATGGCAAGCTCCGTATGCGTAAATACGACGGTTTCCTTGATTGCAATAATCAGCGGAATCAAAAGCAACCAACAAAACAGAATCCCGAAAACCCATCTTCCGAGCAATTCCCACCCGCTTCGTTTTGCTTTTTCCACGATTAACTCGTTTTCATACAAATTGTTTTCGATATACTTCGCCATAAATGCCGTTCTCCAAAACTTTTTCGTGAATTTATAAATTCCTTGTTATTATTTTACAGCAAAACAAACGAAATGTCAATATCTTTTCGGTAAATTACGCAAAATTTTTCTCACAAACCGCTACGGACTGTTGCAAAGGCTTTCGTGAGCGGAAAAAAGAGCAGCGCAACGGTGATAAAAACGGAGAGAAGATGTGTTGCCATAATCGGCAAAGAGGCCGCAAAATACAGCTGTGCCGCGCGCTTCGTATACCCGTACCAAAGCGGCGTGAGTACGTTATCCAAAAGAGTAAAACCCGCCGTGCAAACACAAGCAAGCAAAACAGCAAAAGACAAAGTCTTCCACCCCCTCGCTTTGCACCGACCGAGCAGTCCGAAAGAAAGCGCAAGAACGTTATAATAGATAAGATAGAGCGCAAGCACCGTTGGAAAAAAGCCGAAAACGAGCTGCCGCAATAAGGAAAATGCCGTTGCCGCAACCATTCCCCGCCGCACGCCGAATACGAATGCATAACACACAAACAGTACGGTGACTACCTCGACGTTCGGCAAAACGGACAGCGCGAGTTGCCCCGCAATCGCAAGCGCAACAAACACGGCGATATAAGTACATTCCTTTGCTACGTTGAACCGCTTCATATTAAAATTTCCTATACTGCCAAACGTAATACGTCCCGTCCGCTACGGGCAACGCCTCTGCGCCGAACGCTGCGCTTTGATACGTAACGCCGTCCACGCTCACCGTCCCCCAAGCCGCATTGGAAAGCTCGGTATCCGAAGTATACAGCATCCAACAACAGCTAAAATCGGCGGGGTTTGTTTGACCGTTGATTCCCGAAACCATACCCGCCCCGTCCGTTGTAAACGTCAACGCTTCTTTATCCTGTAAATACGCCATAATATCCACGAGATATTCGCAATCGCCCGCCGTGTCGACCTTGATAACAACGAGATCCTCCGTTGTCTTTTCAACGCTTGCTATTACCGTTTCGGGGTTGACCGAGCTATCCACTTTTCCGCAAGCCACGGCAAAAAACACCGCAATGATAAAAAGGAACAAAGATACCGATTTGCGTTTCATAACACGCCTCCAAAAAATAAAAATTCGCCTCTTTCAACGATTGGAAGGCGAATAAAAAAGCATAGCGAAAAAAGCCCGAACGGGCAACTTTTCAAACGCGTTTCGCATCCCCTCGAAAATCGTTTTTTCTGCAATTCTCGGCAGGTCTCCCGGCTTACAACGCCCGTTTGCGCCTTTATCCTTCCCACTTACGCAGTGAATAAAAGCAAGCGTTCTTACGGTTGCGGGGGCAGCGGGGCAAAAATCCCTCTTCCCTATTAAACGCCTTCCGCAAAAGGCGTACCGAAAATTGGTATGTTAACCAAAGCAATATAATACGAACCAGCCCCAAAGCCGTCTTTTTTGCGCGGGTTCGGGTCAATTGACTTGGCTACCGTCTTTATTATAGCACTCGAAACAGAAAAAAACAAGCCCCTACGCAAGACAAACGAAAAAAAATTTTCGACCGCGGAATTTTTTTACGACTTTTTTCCGTAAAAGACTTGAAAAACTCGTTTAAATCCGTTATAATATATAAGAGGTATTCCGTTTCATGACGGAACAACCCGAAAAAGTCATAAGGAAACAAAAAAATGACGTTACAAGATTATCTGAATTTGAGAAACGGTACGGACGTACGCGGCGTTGCGCTTGAAGGAATCGAGGGCGAGCCGATTACCCTTACCGAAGAAGCCGCGGCAAACATTGCGAAAGCATTTTGCGTATGGCTCATTTCCCACACGGGTAAAACGACGGTCAGAGTAGCCGTCGGATACGATTCCCGTCTGTCCGCTCCCGCTTTGTGTAAGGCGGTGGTAGCGGGTATCACCACAACGGGTCACGACGCGCTCGTTACAGGGATTTCCACTACGCCCTCCATGTTCGCCCTTTTAAAGGACGTCGATAAGATGAACGAGCAGTATTGCCACGGCGCGATTATGATTACGGCGAGCCATTTGCCATTTAACCGCAACGGCTTAAAATTCTTCTCGCACAACGGCGGGTTGGAAGCTTCCGACGTAAAAGAAATTCTTGAATATGCGGCAAGCTACCGTTTCGCGGAAGTAAATACGCCGGGCGAAACGACAGAAGCGCCCTATCTCGACGATTACGCAGCTGCCCTTGTGAAAGCGGTACGCACGGCAACAGGCGAAGAAACGCCCCTCAAAGGCAAACGTATTATCGTAGATGCAGGCAACGGCGCAGGCGGGTTCTACGCCGACAAAGTACTTACGCCCCTCGGCGCAGACACAACGGGTTCGCAATTCCTCAACCCCGACGGGAGCTTTCCCAACCATATTCCCAACCCCGAAAACACGGAAGCTATGCGCTCCATTTGCGAAGCGACCGTCAAGGCGAACGCAGACCTCGGCATTATTTTCGATACGGACGTGGACAGAGTAGGCGCGGTGGACAAGGACGGCGCGGAGATCAACCGCAACCGTATGATCGCCCTCATCTCTGCCATTTTGCTTCAAGAACGGGCGGGTACGATCGTCACCGATTCCGTCACTTCGGACGGCTTAGCAAAATTCATCACAGCGCTCGGCGGAAAACATCACCGTTTCAAAAGAGGCTATAAGAACGTTATCAACGAAGCAATCCGTTTAAACGAATCGGGCGAGTATGCGCCCCTTGCAATCGAAACGAGCGGACATGCGGCGCTTTTAGAAAACCATTTCCTTGACGACGGCGCATATTTGATTACGCGGCTTTTGATTGCCATGGCAAAGCTTGCCAAAGAGGGTAAAAATTTAACCGACCTTATTGAAACACTCGAAATGCCCGAAGAGGCGCAGGAGCTTCGTTTGAAATTCAAAAACGGCGTAGATTTCAAAACGCTCGGAAAACAGGTCATTGACGACTTTACGGCGTATGCGGCAACGCTCAACTACGCCACGCCCGCCAAGGACAACCACGAGGGTTTCCGTCTTTGCTACGACGAACATCACGGCGACGGTTGGGCGTTGCTCAGAATGAGTTTGCACGACCCCGTTCTTCCAATCAACGTCGAAAGCAATAGAAAAGACGGGCTTATCAAAATTGTAAAAGACTTGTATTATTTCCTCCGCAAATACGACTTCTTCGACGTTACCCCGTTTATCAACTCTATCGAGGCTTGGAGAACAGCGAAAAAATCGGAGCTTACGGAAAAATTTATAGCTTGCGGACGCATTGCGCCCAAACAATAAACGAAAAAATATTTAATTATATAGGAGAATAAAATGGACGTACAGAAAACCACCATCAACGCGATAAGAATTTTATCGGCGGAAGCGATCGAAGCCGCAAAATCGGGACATCCTGGCTTGCCTATGGGTTGCGCGCCTATTGCGTATGCGCTTTATCAGAACTTCTTGAAGTTCAACCCCCGCGACCCCAAGTGGGATAACCGCGACAGATTCGTACTTTCCGCAGGTCACGGCTCTATGCTCGACTATTCGCTTTTGTATCTCTACGGGTACGGCTTAACGAAAGACGATTTGATGAACTTCCGTCAATTCGGCTCAAAAACGCCCGGTCATCCGGAATACGGTCACACGGTAGGCGTGGAAACAACGACAGGTCCTTTGGGACAAGGCATTGCAAACGCCGTCGGTATGGCGCTTGCGGAAGCGAACCTTGCGGCGAAATACAATCGCCCCGGCTTCCCCGTAGTTGACCACTACACCTACGCTATCTGCGGCGACGGGTGCTTGGAAGAAGGTATTTCCTACGAAGCTTGTTCGTTTGCCGGTACGCATAAGCTCGGCAAGCTGATCCTCCTCTATGACGACAACGACATCACGATTGAGGGTGATACGGACGTTACGTTCAAAGAAAACGTCGGCGCGCGTTTTGCGGCACAGAATTGGCAGGTACTTCACGTAGACCTCGTATGTTCTCCCGACGATATCGACGCATTAAACAATGCAATCGCAAAAGCGAAAGAAAACACGGAGAAACCCTCGGTCATCATTTGCCACACCCGTATCGGGTTCGGCTCGCCCCTCGAAGGCTCGGCAAAATGCCACGGCGCGCCTTTGGGAGCGGACAATCTTCAAAAATCCAAAGAAAAGCTCGGCTGGGAATATCCTCCTTTTGAAGTTCCCCAAGAAGTATTCGATCATTGCAAAGAAGCAGCCGATTCGGGCAAGAACGCGGAAGTGCATTGGAAGAAGATGATGATCGATTACGAAAATCAATATCCCGAGCTTGCGGAAGAATACAAAAAAGCCATGTCCGGCGAGAAGCCCGATTTTGAAACGCTGGAAGGCTTATACGATTTCGAGAAACCTATGGCTACCCGCCAAACCTCCGCAAAAGTACTCAATAAACTCGCAAGCGTAATGCCTACGCTTATCGGAGGTTCTGCTGACCTTGCTCCCTCCAACCTTTCGGATATGAAAGACACGGACGAAATCACTTACGGCACGTTCTCCCCTTGCGATTTCTCGGGCAGAAATATCCACTTCGGTATCCGTGAACACGCTATGGCGGCAATTGTGAACGGTATGCAGCTTCACGGCGGTCTGCAAGCGTACTGCGCAACGTTCTTCGTATTCTCCGATTATTGCAAGCCCGCTATGCGTTTGTCCGCGCTTATGAAATTGCCCGTCACGTATATTATGACGCACGATTCGATCGGCGTTGGCGAGGACGGACCTACGCATCAACCCGTAGAACAGCTTATTATGCTCCGTTCCATTCCCGGTATGAAAGTATACCGCCCTGCCGACGGCAAGGAAACGGCGGCGGCTTGGGTATCTGCGCTCAGCGGTCAAGAACCCACCGTTTTGGTACTTTCCCGTCAGACCCTGCCCCAATACGACAACAGCGGCAAGGAAGCGCTTAAAGGCGGCTACGTGCTGGAAGATTGCGAGGGTACGCCCGACGTACTCTTGATCGGTACAGGCTCGGAGGTAGAGCTTTGCGTGAAAGCGAAAGCGGTTTTGGCAGAACAGGGCGTAAAGGCACGCGTCGTTTCTATGCCTTGTATCGAAGAATTCGAAAAGCAACCTTGCGAATACAAGAAGCAGGTATTGCCTTGTGAAGTGAAAGCAAGAGTATGCGTAGAAGCAGGTTCGCCTTACAGCTGGTATAAGTATGCAGGCTATTGCGGCGAAATCGTGAGCATGAACACGTTCGGTGCGTCCGCGCCCGCGGGCAAGCTTTTCCCCCACTTCGGTTTCACCGTAGAAAACGTAGTGGAAAAAGCCCTTGCTTCCATCGAGAAAACAAAATAAACGCAAACAACCATTTTCCCGCGGCGCTTATGCGTCGCGGGATTTTCTTTTTCTTTTACTTTTCGTCCAATTATCACTTTTTTGCTATGCATTTATCGCATTGACCCTTTATAATAAGCACATAGCTTATCCGTTTCCTTATTCCAAGGAAGACCTCCATATATAATTGCAAAACCGCGAGCGTTTACCGTTCGCGGTTTTGTATTCAACGCATACCTGCCTGCCTTTAATTGAAAAATATTTGTATTGCTTCCTCTATTTCTTTATCATCCAAGATGTTTTCGCCGCCTACTTGCACACCGTCCTGAGGCAAAATCCCCCGCCCGTGTATGCAAGTACCGCTGACAGGCCAACGGAGTGTCGCCGTCGTCAGTTTAATTGCATCCACTTTCCCTATCCCAAACGGGAAGGTCGTTTGCATAATGCCCTTACCATACGTTTTCGCCACGCCGTCCCGCTCGAACAAACACACGTCTGCATACGCCGTCGCGCCGTAGTCAAGCATACATCCAAGCAACACCTCGGAAGCGGAAGCGGAGGAATCGTCTGCAAGCACGCAAACACGGCTGTCCGTTTTAAAATACTCCTTGTACTTATTGCCTTTTGCTTTGAAGCTCTCCGTCCGTTCGCCGTAATCGGCTATGCTCACGACGGGGAACAGCTTATCCGAGCTTTTGCAAAAATATTGGGCGATACTTTGCAAAATACTCATATACCCGCCGCCGTTGCCGCGCAAATCAAGAATTAAATGCTTCTTCTTATCTGCCTTAAATTTATCCATTGCGGTATCAAATTGTATATCCGCCTCGCCGTTAAAATGCGTCAAACGTATATACGCCGTATCCTCGGGCAATGCGGCAAGAGGCGCGCCGCCCACCGTGAACGAAAGCGCCTTTGCGCCCGTAAAACGATAGGACGAATTTGCCGTACGGTAGAAAACGTAGCCCTCTACGTACGTTTTCTTTGCCAACGTAAACGTTTTTGTTTCTCCGCCGCGATCGACTTGCACCACAAACGCCTCGCCCGCTTTAAAGCCTTGCAAAAACGCAGAAAAATCGTCGAATAGCGTGCTGTATACAAGCTCCTCGTCCGTTTTCCCAAACGCTTGTAAATAATCGCCTGCAAGTAACCCCGCTTCCTCTGCGGGAGAATTGCCCGCCACGCGGGAAACGAGCATTTTTTGATCGCTTGTTTTGAATACAAGCCCCAAGCCGCTTTGATTGCCCTCGGCGGAATAGCGGGTAGCAGCATACTCGTCTGCCGTCATATACTCGGAATAGGGATCGAGTAAGTCCTCGTTGATTGCGGTAAGGAGCGTATCGTAAAACTGTTTGTCCGTTATCTCTTGGTAATATTCGCTTTGGATTTTATTCTTGATTTTCAAAAGCATGAGCAATTCTTTATCTACCGTCAGCGCATGCACGCCGAACCCCGCAAAGAATACGCCCACGGCAAGCACGACACAAATAATCGGAATAAAAATGCGTCGAAGCAACCGTTTCTCCGCTTCGGGCATAGGCGCACGTTCTTTCCGAGGTCTTTTACTCCGCTTTTTTTCTTGCCGTTCGTCCTGCTCTTGCGTTATTTGTTCCGTTTCCATACACCCTCCCTTATTTTCCAAGCAGACGGTGAATGACTGTCAGTACACGGAAAGAAACAGCATCTGAGAACGAACGGATATTCAACCCCGTCGCCTTCTCAATCTTATCCAAACGGTATAAGAGCGTGTTTCTATGCATATATAAATTGCGGGACGTTTCGCTCACGTTCAAGCTGCTTTGCAAAAACTCCTCCGCCGTAGCAAGCATCTCTTCGTCCTCGAATATCTCACGGAAATTCTCGTCCGTCAAATCGGAAAAATACTTTTCGAGTTTTCCCTCGGAGATATCCTCCATCATCTTGATTAAAATAAATTCCCGATAGGAATGTACGTTCCCTTTCGCCTCGAATAAATCCGCATAGCGAAGCGCATTTTCGCCTCTTGCGTACGATTCCGCCACGTCTTTCAACTCCCGCACGGTAGAACCTACGCCCACAGCCACGTCCAGCCCCAGCTCCTCTTTCAGCGACTGCGCTAAAAAATCCGCATAATCTACGGAGGAACGGTATTCGTTCTCCGTTTCGTCAAGATATTTTACGAGTACGCACGTTTCGTCCGTCATTTGCACAACGGTATCAAGGCTGTTCCCGCCATACTGTTCGATAACGGCAAGCGTTTCTTTCATCATTTTCGGCACACGAATCACGATAGCGAAACACGCTGCGCCCCGCACGGAAAACTTTGTTGCGTATTTGTACACACCGAGCGAAGAACACTCCCCTTTGAGTATCTTTTTCAGATAGTCGGTTTTGGAAAGGTCCGCTTCCTTATCAACGAAACTTTCCAAATACGCAGGCAATAGCGAAGCATAATTTTTTTCCACTTCGCCCACGCCGCACAATACGCCTACATACCCTGCATTTTTAAAGGAAAAACGGAAAAACGTATAATTGCCGTCGTCGCAAACGCTTTCAAACGGCCTGTCGCAAACGGGCATACCGACGGGCTTCGTTCCCTCAGCATAAAAGGATATGTTTATCCCCAATTTTTCCGCCGTTGTCTTTACTGTTTTTTCAACCTCGGTCATAATCGCACCGCCTTAGAATTATCGTTGACGGTATTATTATACCCCAAACGCAAAAATTTTTCAAGGATTTTTAGGCAACATACGCTATGCAATGAAAAAAAGTTGAAATTTTTCACAAAAAAATCGGATTTCTTTTTTATTAAGTATTGACATATTGATAAGAAAGTGATATAATACAATAAACAGTTTTCTAATATGTTTGCGCGCATGCGCCCGCATAAGGAAAAAAAGGAAAAAATAACTTTCAGGAGATTTGTTATGAGTAATACCAACACAAAGCCCGCTGAACTCGAATTGGTTGAAGACGAAGTCGTTGCCATCGAGGAAGTTGAAACGGCTAACGAAACCGAAGCGCCCGCTCCCAAGAAAAAGAACGTTGCAACGCGTATTTTCTCGGCTATCCTTGCCGCCATCAGCGTAGCAATCTTCTTCTTACCCATCAAAATCGTCAAGGGCTTCGCCGCAGAAAACGGTTCTTTATTGAATGCGATTAAAGATTTGTTCGGTAAAGGCAGTACGGCGAAAATTTTTGGCGCGTTGCCCTCTTACACGATTGCTGGCGACACCGTAAGTTTGCTTGCAGGGCTTGTTTTGTATGCGTTCCTCGCAGCTCTTGTCGTTGCCTTGATTTTTGCAATTATCGGCATTTTCAGCGGCAAGACGTGCTGTTTGAGAACGGCTGCTTACTTCTTTACCGCAGGCTTCGGCGCATATGCAGCTTGCACGTATGCAGTAACGGCGTACAAAGGCAAAGGTGGCGTGCTTGATATCATCTGCCTCGGCATTGCGGCGTTTGGCGCAATTCTCTATCTTGTACTCGCATTTGCGAAAGTCGGCAAGAAAGCGGTTATGAACCTTGTTCAGTTTATCCTCTCTGCCGTATTCGCAGCAGCTATTTTACTTACGTTTATCAAATGCAAGAACGATTTCGTTGCGGGCGTAGATGCGCTCAAAGTTTCCGCAATCAGCTTCAAGTTGGTAGCGGCAGCGCTTACGGCGTTCCTTGTATTAAACCTGTTTATCGCAAGCATTCGTTTGCAAACGAAGAAAGGTCTTGCGCTTGATATGGTACGTTACATTATCCAAATCGTTCTCGGCGCATTCGTTTGCGTACTTGCCATTATGAGCAAAGCGTCCGAAAAAACATTCCTTATTCTTGCAATTGCGGCAGTTGCGGTATCCTTGCTTCAAATCATTCTTTGTTGCGCACAAAAAGGCAAGAAAGCCGTTCCCGTTGAAGAGGAAGAGGTTGAGGAAGAAGAAACGGTTGAATATACCGTTGAAGAATATGCAGAAGCGGTTACATACGAAGGCGGTCCTGTTGAAGGCGTAGAAGTAGCGGAAGAAGTTACGCCTACGTTCACGCAGGAAGAACAACAAGAAATGCCCGTACAGCCCGCAGGCTACGATTTCTACAACACCAAGAGCTTTGACCCGTTTATCGCTACGCTTGACAACAACGAAAGATCGCAATTTACCGAGTTGTTTATTTTGAAATTCAAAGGCGTTATGCCCGAAATTCCCGAATACGTAGTAGGCGGCGACAACAAGGAATTCTTCCGCAAGATATTCATTTATCTTGGTCAATACAGAGATAGAATTCCCGATGGCTTGCTTGCGAAGATTTATCAGTTCGCTATTAAATTCTAAAAACATCTCTTGGATTGAAAATCGCCGACCAATGCGGTCGGCGATTTCTTTTTCTATAAAACGGAAGCGGACTTCACGCAGAAGTCCGCTTCCGTTATTTTTATTCTCCAATGCGTATACGTACCCGTATTGCGCCCTCATCCGTCACCGTGCGTTCAGCGCACACGCTATCCACGAGAAACAGACCTCTGCCGTGTTCCTCGTACACGCCTGCGCATCTCGACGTTTTTGGCGGAACAAACAATTTATCCGAATGTACGCAAACCTCAACAAATCCGTCCTTAACCTCACCGTGAAACCTTGCCGTGCTTTGCGCGTGGCAAAGGACGTTCCCTACCAACTCGCTCACGACAAGCCGACTGTCGAACACCCGCTCGTCCGGGACTTGGTTTTGTGCAAGAAAACGGCAAAACCGTTCGATTTCCCGTTGCATTGTTTCTTTGTCCTTGACCTCGAACAGCATACCGTTCCCCCTCCTTATAAACTGTCTTTAAGTGTTTCCTTTAATTTAGCCAAGAGCTTCCGTTCCATACGGGAAACGAACATTTGAGAAACACCCAACCGCTTCGCCGTTTCACTTTGCGAAAGCTCCTCTATATATCTGTATGCAATCACTTTCTTTTCCGTATCCGTAAAGTCACGCATAGCCGCCCGAAGCGTTTCTTTCAGCTCAAACACCTCATACTTGTCCTCGCCGTCCGAAAGCAACGAATACAACGACTGTTCCGTTTCCCCCTCGCCATCGACAGCAAAGGAATCGAGAGAAGCTATGCCGCCTATTTCCAACGCTTTTACCACGTCTTCTTCCGAAACGCCCAATCCCTCGGCAATTTGCCGTACGCGCGGTTTTACCCCGTTTTTCGCCTCGTATTCGCTCGAAAAACGTTTCACGGCAGCGCTCAATTCACCTAGTCTGCGCGGCACTTTGACAATCCTCGATTTATCTCGGAAATAGTTCTTTATTTCCCCCGTAATGGTGGGCGTGATAAAGGTTGTAAACTGCATTCCAAGGTCGGGGTCAAACCGATCGATTCCACGGAGCAACGCAAGCGAAGCAACCTGCCTCAAATCGTCGTACTCCACGCCACGTCCAACAAATTTTTTAGCAAGAATGTCGGCTATGTAGAGATACTTCTCGGCGATTGTATTACGGAGTGCAATATCCCCCGTGTTTTTGTACTGTTTAAACAGCTCGCTTATTTTCTCGTCCGCCATAGCTCAGCCTTCAAAGGATATTTTCTCCACTACGCCTTGCGCGTTTTTTTCAAATTTTACGTCCCCGAGGAGCGCAGAAAGCAACGCCACGGAAATTTCCTCCTCAAACGTTTCCTCCCGTTCTCCCTCCAACTGCATACCGTACACCTCGCATGCCAACGCTTCGTCTACCGTAAAGTCTATTTTTGCGCGCAAAAAACCGTTGCGTTTCAAAATAAGCAAGCTTTCCGTTACGCAAACCTTGTAATCCTCAGCCGCATCCACGTCAAACCCCGCAAGGGCGCAAATTCCGCCCGTGGTCAAACGTACCGTTGTGAGATATTCACCCGTTAAGGGCAATTCAACCGAAAAATTTTCCATTTGTTTCCCCTCACGCAATATCCATAATGCTATCCAACGAACAAATCAAAAACAACTTCTTGATTTTGGGTTGCAAGCCAAACAGCGACATACCGTACCCGTCCGTTTTTACCGTTTTCAGAATTTTTACAAACGTACCCAGCGCGGTACTGTCGATAAAATTCAAAGCGGCGCAATCGAAACGGATATTGCCTTTCTGCGCACCGTACGCCGCAGCTACCGCCTCGTAAAATTCCTTAGCGTTGCTCAAATCGATATCCCCCGAAAGCGCAAGATTTACATTGTTGTCAGCATAACCGAGAACCTTTACTTGTTCCATTTTTCTTAACCTTTCCTTTCTGTTTTATTGCATTGTTGTATGATAAAGCCTTCTATTATATATAACGCAAATCGTTTCGTTTTCAAACATTTTTACGCCACAAGCGGAAAAATATTGAGAAGCACCCCAATCAAAACGGACACAAAATAGCAAAGCGCAATGAGCGCAACGTTCCGTTTCCATTTGCGCACGTTGCGGAGGATCACCACAAACCCCATACCCGCATTGGCGCAAAGCCCTGCCACGAACGAGCCGAACGTAATACCGCCGTTTAAAAAGGCTTCCGTAACCACAACGCTTGAAGCGCAGTTGGGAATAAGACCGATTGCGCAAGCGATAAAAGGCTGAACGAAACGCCCCCTATGCATAAACGCAATAAATGCGTCCTCCCCCACCGTATGCACGATTGCCGTAAATACAAAATTGACGAGCAATATAAACGCCGCCACTTTGAGCGTATGAAGTAACGGATAGAAAAAATACTTTTTAAACGGCGAACTGTCGCTATGGTCCCGCCCGCAGGAGCAAACCACGTCCACGTCCCGTTCCGCAAGATATTCTTTGATGAATATCTCATGCACAGTAAGCGGTGCATTTGCGTCCGTTTCGGGCATTTGAACACATACCTGCCCCCGTCCTAACAGCTTCAACACGCCGTCCGTGGCATACCCAACCGCAATTCCGCAAACAATTTTCAAAACGAGCGTGGGAAGCACCCACACCGCGCCCTCGCCCGAGGAAAGCAAAATGATAAACGCCTCGTCGCTGGTTGCAAAAAAGATGGCAAGAAGCGTGCCGAGCGTGATATATTTCTGTTCAAACAGTTTCGCAGCCATAACGGAAAAACCGCATTGGGGGATAAGCCCCGTCGCCGCGCCGACAACAGGTCCGAAACTGCCGCCGAATTTGTTGGCGTTTTTTAAATTTGTCTTACTCTCCAACAGCTCAATCAGGATATACATAAACAGTATCCACGGCAAAAGTGGAAGCGTATCCTTTAAAGCGTGCAAGAGTATTTCAAAAAAATGTTCCATAGCTCTCCTATTACGTTTTCAGCGTTGTTGCAAGCGGGATAGACGCCTTTGCATTCAGCCGCATATCGGCAAAATTGCCAAGCATATACTGTACCGCGCCTTCCATAGCGATCATAGAAGCGTTGTCCGTACAATACCGCTTTTCGGGCAAAACAAGCTTTAATCCGTTCCTGTCACAAGCCTTTTGAAGCTGCTCCCGCAAGTAAGCGTTGGCAACCACGCCGCCGCCCGCCGTGACCGTATCCACGCCTTTTTCCTTTGCGCCTTCCACCGTTTTCTCCACAAGGATATCGACGGCGGCGCATTGAAACGAGCAAGCTACGTCCGCTTTGGAATACGTCTCGCCACGTTGTTCCTTTGTATGGCAGTAATTGATAACCGCCGTTTTTAACCCGCTGTACGAAAAATTATATCCGCCCGCGCCTTTGAGCATTTTCGGCATAGGGATAACGGGTTTGCCGGCTTCCGCGCATTTTTGGATATGCGGACCGCCGGGATATTTCAAGCCCAACACCCTTGCAACCTTATCAAACGCCTCGCCAACGGCGTCGTCCAACGTACCGCCGAGGATTTCAAACTCCGCTTCCGTCTTGGTGTACAAAACTGCGGTATGTCCACCGCTTGCAAGCAACGTGACAAACGGCGGTTTTAAAGTAGGGCATGCAAGATAGGAGGCGGATAAATGCCCCCGTATATGGTTGACGGCAATCAGCGGCTTTCCCAAGGCGTACGCAAACGCTTTGGCAAAGGACACGCCCACAAGGAGCGCGCCCAACAGCCCCGCGCCGTACGTGACCGCTATTGCGTCGATATCCGCATAGTCTATCCCTGCATTTTTGACCGCACGTTCCACCACTTGCGCAATCGCGTCCGTGTGCGCGCGGGAAGCAATTTCGGGAACGACTCCACCGTACAACGCCTGAATATCCGCAGACGAAGCGATCTCGTCGGAAAGAACCTTTCTTCCACACACCACCGCCGCAGCCGTTTCGTCGCACGAGGATTCGATACCGAGAATAACGGGATTTTCTTTTGTTTTGTCGATAATAGGATTATACATACTGCTCTTGGTTTAAAAGGGGGGTATTGCCTACCCCTCTTCCGTTAAAATTTCTTTAAATAATCAATAATAAATCCGTGGATATCTCCGTCCATTACCGCTTGGATATCGCCCTTTTCGTAGCCCGTACGGGTATCCTTTGCAAGGGTGTACGGACAGAACACGTAGGAACGGATTTGCGCTCCCCACTCAATCTTCTTCACGTCGCCTTTCATTGCCTGCGCTTCCGCTTGGCGCTGTTCAATCTTCTTTTCCAACAGCTTGGAACGAAGCATATTGAAACACATTGCCTTGTTTTGAAGCTGCGAACGCTCGTTTTGGCATTGCACCACAATCCCCGTGGGGAAATGCGTGATACGCACGGCAGAAGCAACTTTGTTGACGTTCTGCCCGCCTGCGCCGCCCGAATGGTAGATATCGATACGGATATCGTCGTCGTTGATTTCCACCTCGTTGTCGTCCTCGACCTCTGGCATTACCTCCAACGAACAAAAGGAGGTCTGTCTGCGCTTGTTTGCGTCGAACGGGGAAATACGGACAAGACGGTGTACGCCCATTTCCGCTTTTAAATACCCGTACGCGTTTTCACCCTCGACGCGGAAATCGACGCTTTTAAACCCTGCGCCGTCGCCCGCTTGCCGATCAAGCTCATATACCTTAAAGCCCATCTTCTCGCAATATCTGCAATACATACGGTAGAGCATTTGACACCAATCGCAAGCCTCCGTACCGCCTGCGCCCGCGTGGAGTGTGAGCATAGCGTTATGATTATCGTACGGTCCTTTGAGTATTGCGCGGATACGCATATCCTCGATATCCTTTTCTGCCACGGACAGCATTTCGTCCAACTCGGCAATCAGGCTCTCGTCCTCCGTTTCCTCGATCAAGTCGATCACGTCCTCCGCGTCCGAAAGCGCCGTCGCGCCCTTTTCGTAGGCGTTGAGCTTGCCGCGGATACCCGATATCTCCTTGCCGATTTTGGTCGAACGCTCCAAATCCTGCCAAACTTCGGGGTCTTGCTGTTCCTTTTCCAGCTCGTCAAGACGGGGACGGAGATGCTCGATATCCAAAGCGTATTCCGCTTCTTTGAGCACCTCGCGCATACCTTGAATTTTTAATCTGTAATCGTCTGCTTTGAACATATACTTATTTGTTTTCCTCGTTATTTTGCGTTTGTTGCGCTTTTGCCGCCGCTTCCTTGTACGACGTCATATCCGTAATCGGCGCGGGCATTTGCCGACGGAACGCGCGCGATCTTTGCGGCGCTTGTTGCGTAGGCGCGGGCGCTGCCATAGGCGCAGGACGAACTTCTACCTTGACTTTCAACAAAATGCTGATCGTCGTGCGTTGGATACGCTCCGCCATTTCCTCGAACATAGCGTGTCCCTCGTTCTTGTACGAGATAACCGGATCGACTTGACCGTACGCGCGCAGACTGATTCCCTTACGGAGCTGATCCATTGCGTCGATATGGTCAATCCAATTTCTATCCACCGTCATAAGCAACACTCTTCTTTCGACGGAAGAGAAATCAATACCCGCTTCTTTCAGTTCTTCGATACGCTTTTCGTACTCTTTCGTGACCTTGTTGGAAATCTTTTTCAGCGCAAGCTCGTAATCCCACTTCATTAAGCGTTCGCGGGTGACGTAGTTCGTACCCTCGGGCAAGACCTTCGCTTCGAGCGCGGCGTTGAGTTCCGCCTCGTTCCAAAGCTCGGGCATATCGTCCGTATTCACCGCAGAAGCCAACGTTTCGGCAACGTAATCGGGAATATATTTGAGCACTTGCTCGTGTACGTCCTTGCCGCGAAGCACGTCCATACGCTGTTCGTACATAACAAGACGTTGCTTGTTCATTACGTCGTCGTATTGCAGGACGTTTTTACGGATACCGAAGTTTCTGCCCTCAATCGTCTTTTGCGCATTCTCAATACCGCGCGAAAGAAGTTTGGATTCCAAGCACGTATCCTCGTCAATGCCAAAGTGGTTGTACAGCATTTTCATTCTTTCGCCGCCAAAACGGAGCACAAGCTCGTCTTCAAGCGAGAGAAAGAATACGGACATACCGATATCCCCTTGACGACCTGCACGTCCACGGAGC
This sequence comes from Clostridia bacterium, assembly GCA_017463145.1. Taxonomy (GTDB): domain Bacteria; phylum Bacillota; class Clostridia; order Christensenellales; family Borkfalkiaceae; genus Scatosoma. The sequence goes on along the minus strand of JAFTPR010000001.1, from coordinate 68,460 downwards.
TGGTTGTCGATACGGCGGGATTCGTGCCGTTCCGTACCGATAATGCAAAGTCCGCCTACGCCGATAACTTTTTGCTTTTCTTCGTCCGTTTCCTTTTTGTAATATTCGTATACCTTTTTATAGCGTTCGCGTATCGCCGCGATATCCTCGGAGATATCCGTGATATACAAGCTCATTGCAAGCTCGATATCCTCGCGCGCATAGCCCTCTTCTCTCAGACGCTTTTTCGCCAAATATTCGGGGTTGCCGCCAAGCAGAATATCCGTACCGCGCCCCGCCATATTCGTAGAAATGGTGACTGCGCCAAAACGACCCGCTTGTGCAACGATTTCTGCTTCGCGTTCGTGATTTTTGGCATTGAGAATGTTGTGCTTTACGCCGTTTCTTCTAAGCAAACGCGAAATTTCTTCCGATTTTTCAACGGAGGACGTACCCACGAGGATCGGTTGACCGCTCTCGTGACGTTCTATAATCTCGTTGACAATCGCTCTCTTTTTGCCGTCGTTGGTTTTGTACACTTTGTCGGGCAAGTCCACACGTTTAATCGGGCGGTTGGTGGGAATTTCAACAACGTCAAGCGAATAAATGGTTCTAAACTCCGCTTCTTCCGTTTTTGCCGTACCCGTCATGCCAGACAGCTTAGAATACAAACGGAAATAGTTTTGGAAAGTGACCGTGGCATACGTCTTATTTTCGCTTCTGACTTCTACTCCCTCTTTCGCTTCGATCGCCTGATGTAAACCGTCCGAATATCTACGCCCGTCCAAAACACGGCCCGTAAATTCGTCAACGATCATAACCTCCGTGCCCTTATCCGTATCTTTGAGGATATATTCTGCGCCCAAATGGAACAGCTTGTGCGCTTTGAGCGCCTGCTGAATATGGTGGTTCAAATCGGCGTGTTCAATTTCCGCAATGTTGTCGATACGGAAAAACCGCTCCGCCTTTCTTGCGCCGCTGTCCGTAAGCTCTACCGTCTTTTCCTTGCGGTTGATGATATAATCCCAATCCCGTTGCATAGCAAGCGACTTTTTGCCCTCGGGCGCAGCCGCCAACGCCGCCGCCCGCTTTTCTGCCTGCTCCGCTTCGTAGTTCGCTTGTTCTTCGAGGGTCATCTTCGTATAATCGACTTCTTCCTCGTCCTCGTCGTCCACGACCTTCTTTTTCTTCTTTTTCTTTTCCGCACGGAGTGCTTCGTAAGCCGCATCCTCCGCCTCTTTCAATTCGTCGTCAAAACCGCCCGTAAACGTACGGACAAGCTTATCCACCTGTACGTACAAATCGGAGGATTTCTCGCCTTTGCCCGAAATGATGAGCGGCGTTCTCGCTTCGTCTACGAGAATGGAGTCCACCTCGTCCACAATCGCAAACGTCAAATCGCGCTGTACCATTTTGGAAATGTCCGTTTTGAGATTGTCACGCAAGTAGTCGAAACCAAGCTCGTTATTCGTGCCGTAGACAATATCGCATTTATACGCTTCGCGTTTTTCGTCGTCCTCCATACCCGGTACAACAACGCCGACCGTCAAGCCCATAAATTTATGGACTTTGCCCATCCACTCTGCGTCACGCTTGGCAAGGTAATCGTTGACGGTGACAACGTGTACGCTCTTGCCCGAAAGCGCGTTCAAATAAGCGGGAAGCGTCGATACAAGCGTTTTACCTTCACCCGTACGCATTTCCGCAATACGTCCTTGATGCAAACAGATACCGCCGATAATCTGTACGCGGAAATGGCGCATACCGAGTACTCTGCTTGCCGCTTCTCTAAGCACCGCAAATGCGTCGTAGAGAATGTCGTCGAGCGTTTCGCCTTTTTCAAGCCGTTCCTTAAAGACGTCCGTTTGCGCTTTGAGCGTTTCGTCGTCCATCTCCCGATATTTCGGCTCTAACGCCTCCACTTTGTCCGCCATTTTGTTCAGCTTGCGCAGGCTGTTGCGGCCGTCGCTGCCCATCAAGTATTTGATCAGTCCCATGAAAAAAACTCCGATAATTTTATTTTTAGCGTTCCGCCCCTACGGACGGTCACTTTGCCGTCATTATATATTGTACAATATTTCCGCCGAAATTCAAAGCGTTTTCACTCCGTTTGCAAGAAAAAATCCCTTAAAAACACGCTTTCTTTTTTATATACCCCTTTTTCGTCCCTTTACAACCGCATTTTTATCATTTTATTTATTCGTTTTTTCGATAATAAGAACATTTACAATTTGTTTTTTGCTTGACTTTACCGCTTGCATATGATATACTATACCAAAAACACGGAGGATACGGCAATGAGCAAAACGACCGTCCCCAAAAACTACGTTTCCAGCCTGACCTTATACGAAACGCAGACTGCAATAGGACTCTTAAAAAGAACGTTTGAAGAGCGGCTTTGTTTGGCGCTTCATTTAAAGCGGGTATCCGCGCCCCTGTTCGTCGATCCTGATACAGGTTTGAACGACGATTTGAGCGGCGTGGAACGCGCTGTTCGCTTTGATATAAAGGAAACGGGCAAAGACGCCGTAGTGGTACATTCTCTTGCGAAATGGAAGCGTATGGCGCTTGCCGTGTACGGTTTTTCCGCAGGCGAGGGATTGTATACGGATATGAACGCCATTCGCCGTGATGAGCAGATGGATAATCTCCACTCCGTATATACGGATCAATGGGATTGGGAAAAGATCATCACAAGAGAAACGCGAACAATGCAATACCTGAAAAAGATTGTGCAGGGCATTGTAGGCGCAATCTGCGACACGCTCGATTTTCTCAAATGCCGCTATCCGCAAATCAACGTCGAGCTTACCCGTACGGTCACGTTTATTTCAGCGCAGGAATTAGAAGATTTATACCCCGACAAAACAGCGAAAGAACGGGAAAATCTCTTTACCCAAATACACAAAACGGTGTTTATTTCGGGGATTGGCGACAAGCTCCGTTCAGGCAAGCCGCACGACGCGCGCGCGCCCGACTACGACGATTGGTCGCTCAACGGCGATATCCTGTTTTGGAGCGACGTTTTGCAATGCGCAATAGAAATCTCCTCTATGGGCATACGGGTAGACGAACAGGCAATGGAAAACCAACTGCGTAAAGCGGGTGCTACGGAACGAAAAACGCTTCCGTTCCACCGCGCGCTGTTAAACGGCGAACTTCCCTTAACCGTCGGCGGCGGTATCGGACAATCCCGCCTTTCTATGCTACTGCTCGGAAAAGCGCATATCGGCGAGGTGCAAGTTTCCCTTTGGGACGACGACACAAAGCGTATCTGCAAACAAAACGGAATTGTTCTGCTATAAAAAACGGGAAGTGTCGCGCTTTGAATAGAGCGCGACAACTTAAACCAATAAACGGATTATTTTGCGATACAAAATAGTCTTTTCCTTGCTCTTAAAGACACGAAACTTTTGACAAAAAAGCTAAAAATATACTTTATTACAGCTTCATTTTTCGGACAAGAAAAGCACACTACGTTTCACTTTCAGCAAAATGTAGTGTGCTATGCTTTTGTTATCAATTCAAAAAACAAACAACCGTCTTTCTTATTTCATTGCGTACACGGTACGCTCTCTTAAAGATATTTTTTCAAATCGTCCACTTTGTCAAGGCGTTCCCAAGCAAAGCCTTTATAACCGAAATGCCCGTACGCCGCCGTCTTTTTAAAGACGGGGTTACGAAGTTCGAGCGTTTTGATAATGGAATACGGCCGAAGATCAAATTCTTTTTTGACGATTCCCGCAAGCGTTTCGTCGTCGAGCTTACCCGTACCGTGAGAATCAACGAATACCGAAACGGGATTCGCTACGCCGATTGCATAAGCAACTTGAATCTCCAACTCATCTGCAAGCCCTGCCGCAACCATATTTTTGGCGATATAACGGCAGAAATATGCCGCGCTTCTATCCACTTTCGTAGGGTCTTTCCCCGAAAACGCGCCGCCGCCGTGCGCGCATCTGCCGCCATAGGTATCAACGATAATTTTTCTGCCCGTCAGTCCGCTGTCCCCTTCTGGTCCGCCGATTTCAAACCGACCGGTCGGATTGATAAACAGCTTTGTGTTTTCGTCCATCAGCGCAGCGGGAATAATCTCGTCGATTACGTATTTTTTCATATCCGCGCGGATTTGTTCCTGCGAAACCTCTGCGTCGTGTTGCGTGGAAACAACCACGGTATCCACACGCTTTGCCACGCCGTCCTCGTATTCGACGGTCACTTGCGTTTTACCGTCGGGACGGAGATAGGCAAGCGTCCCTGCCTTACGCACGTCCGTCAAACGCTTAGCAAGCCTATGAGAAAGAGAAAGCGTTAAAGGCATAAGCTCCTTTGTTTCTCGGCACGCATAACCGAACATCATGCCCTGATCGCCTGCGCCGAGCGTTGCTGCCTCGTCCGCTTCCGTTCCCGATTTGTTTTCAAGCGAGGCGTTTACCCCCATAGCAATATCGGGAGATTGGCTATGTACCGCCACCATAATTTTGCATTTATCGTACGCAAAAGAACCGAAATCGTAACCGATTTCTTTGATGATATTCCGCGCCATCGCCTCATAATCGATCTGCGCCGTCGTGGTGACTTCACCCATAATCAAAAGCGTATCGAACGCCGCCGCGCACTCGATTGCCGCGCGGGCAAGCGGGTCTTGGGCAAGAATCGCGTCCAAAATCCCGTCGGAGATATTGTCGCATACCTTATCGGGATGTCCTTCCGTTACGCTTTCGCTTGTAAAAAACTTTTTCATACTGCTTTCCTCTTTTGCTCGTTTATTTCGTACGAGATATATTATATCTCTTTTTCCCTGCTTTGTCAACCGATTATAGCTTGCAAAAAATTTTACTTCGTGCTATAATGTTATTTATGGATGGAAAGTTTGATTTAAAAAACTGCAAGCTTTGCCCGATTGAATGCGGCGCAGACAGAAGCAAGGGCGCAGGCGCGTGCGGCGTTTCCGCTTTAAAAATCGCAAAATATTATCTGCACCCGTTTGAAGAGCCGTGTATCTCCTTTGCTAAGGGAAGCGGAACAATCTTTTTTTCGGGTTGCAATCTCAAATGCCCGTTTTGCCAAAACTACGAGGTTTCAAGAGGGATACGCGGAAAAGCTATCACCCCAAAAGAGCTTGCGGATATTTTCAAGGAGCTGGAAGACCTCGGTGCAGACAACATCTCCCTCGTCACGCCTACACATCTCACGCCCTATCTTATTGAGGCGTTTGAACTGTACAAGCCGAGTATCCCCGTTGTGTATAATACGGGCGGCTACGAGAAGACGGAAACGTTGCAAGCCATAGACAAATATATCGATATCTACCTGCCCGATATGAAATTTTATTCCCCCGCCCTTTCCAAGCGGTACTTGGGCAAGGAGGACTATTTCGACGTAGCGAGCGAGGCAATCACCTTTATGGCGAAAAAACCGCTAAAAATGACGCCAGAGGGAAAAATGCTTTCGGGCACAATCGTACGACATCTCGTTATGCCTCTCGGCGTTTCCGATTCCAAATCGATACTCAAATGGTTTAAGCGCACGCTTTCCGACACGACGTATTTGAGTTTGATGAGCCAATTCACACCCTTTGGAAAAACAGACGACTTTCCCGAACTTGCCCGCCCCGTTACGAAACGCGAATACGACACCGTCGTGCAAACCGCTTTTTCATTACAAATCGACAGACTGTTTTTGCAAGAGCACACGTCCGCCTCGAAAGCGTACATACCTACTTGGGATTTTTAATTCAACGCATACCCCCTGCCGCTATTTGTCGAAAACAGTCGTTTTCCAACGAACGATTTTTCGGGTAAGACGCGCAGCTTGCCGCGGCGAAGCGTACGCCATTTGCGCTTCCGCTTTGCGGATGCGGAGCAACATCTTTTCTTTTTTCATCATAACGCTATTTTGCGGATACGGAGGTTTTTTATGCTGATTTCCGCTGAAAATGTATCCTTTGGATTTTGCGGCGGCTCGCTTTTGGAGTCCGTCTGTTTTGCGTTGAACGAAACGGATCGCGTGGGACTTATCGGCGCAAACGGCGAGGGCAAGACCACCCTTATCCGTTTACTTTTAGGCGAATTGGAAGCAGAGGCGGGCAATATCTACCGCAAGAACGGTATCCGTATCGGATATCTGCCGCAAAACGGCGGGTACGATTCCGAAAACACCGTATTCGAGGAAATGCGAGAAGTTTTTGCGCAGGACAGCAAAGATATCGAAAATCTCCGCCGCATTGAAGAACAAATCTCGAAAACACAGGAAAACTCCCAAGAATACAGAGCGCTTTCCGCAAAATACGAAACCTTAAACAAACGCATTTCCGCGCGGGACAGCTACAATTTTGAGATACGTATCCGTACGGTGCTCAACGGTATGGGATTTGCCGATTTTTATAACCAAAGAATATCCACCATGTCGGGCGGGGAAAAGACCCGCTTAAAGCTTTGCCGTCTGCTTTTGGAAGACCCCGAGCTTTTAATTCTCGACGAGCCGACCAACCACCTCGATTTAAAAACGCTGTTTTGGTTGGAGGAATACCTTGCCGCCTACAAGGGCGCAATACTCACCGTTTCGCACGATCGGTATTTTTTGGACAAGCTTGTTTCGCACATCTACGAAATCGAAAACAAAAAACTTTGCGTATTCAAGGGCAACTATTCCAAATACAAAATTTTGAAAGCGGAAAAGACCGCGCGCCTTTTAAAGGAATACGAAAAACAACAAGAGGAACGGGCGCATATGCAGGAATACGTCGATAAGAACCTCGTGCGCGCCTCCACGACGAAAATGGCGCAATCGCGCATGAAAGCGTTGGAGAAAATGGAGCTTATTGAAAAGCCGTTCATTCCGCCCCTGCCCCCTCGCTTTCATTTTTCGTATGCGGAAAAACCGTACGAAAACGTATTGGAAGTTTCCGCTCTCACCTTACAGGCGGGAGAAAAAACGCTATTTACAAACGCTTCCTTTTCACTTATCCGCGGGGAAAAATGCGCAATCGTCGGCGACAATGGTACGGGGAAATCCACGCTTTTGAAAGAGCTGCTCAAAAATAAAAACCCCGCCATCCGTTTCGGCAGATTTGTCAAAACCGCCTGTTACGATCAGGAAAACGCCAATCTCGACCCCGAAAATACCGTACTGTACGAGCTTTGGGGGCGTCACGTGATGTCAGATCAAACCAAAATACGCAATATCCTTGCCCAAGCGGGGCTTGTTGCGGAAGATATGGATAAAAAGGTGCGTATGCTTTCCGGCGGTGAACGGGCAAAGCTCGCCCTTGCCGTGTTTGAATGTGAAAACGGCAACGTACTGATTTTAGACGAACCGACCAATCACCTCGATCTACCCGCAAGAGAAAGCCTTGAAGCCGCCTTAAAAGAATTTGACGGGACGGTACTGTTTGTTTCGCACGACAGATACTTTATAAACGCATTGGCAAACAAGGTGCTTGAAATTGAAAATGGACAAGTGACGGAATTTAAAGGAAACTACGACGATTTTTCCGTGTTTAAAAATGCGCAAAAGTCCGTTCAAACTATACCTGCCCCGTCTATTTCGCAAAACAGCGAACAAAAAAACAGCTATTACAGAAGCAAAGAAGAACGTGCAAACGACGCGCGCAAGCGTGCGCGTATAAAGAAGATTGAGGACGAGATAGCCGCTTTGGAGACGGAAGAAACTTCCCTCAACACCGATCTTGCCGACCCTACGGTTACGGGCAATTTCAATCTGTTGACGGAAAAATGCAACCGTCTTGAAGAAATACGAATGCTTCTTGAAAAACTGTACGACGAATACGAAACGCTTATTTAAAAAAATTTTAAACTTTTTTCCTAAAACCTCTTGACAAACGGACGGAATTGTGATATCATTTTAATATCAAATCCATATGGAGGTACGGTTATGGAAGAAATTGTATTAACAAACAAACAAAACGGTATGCGTACGTTGTTATTAGGCATACTTGTAGAACTGTTGTCCGTTGCAGGCATAGTTGTTGCGGCGGTGCTGGATACGAACGGCGTAAGTACGCCCGTTTGGGTGACGATACTCGTCGTTTCGATACTCGTCATGTCCGTTGGTTGGATTCCCCTTACAGGTTTGCGGGTACTCAAACCGCAAGAAGCGCTTACGCTTACCTTGTTCGGCAAATACATAGGCACGATCAAAGGCGAGGGCTTCTATGCAATCAATCCTTTCTGCGTAGCGGTAAACCCTGCGGCGCAAACGAAGCTCAACCAAAGCGGCGACGTTGGAAAACATTCGCAAATGGGCGCGGATAACGATTTGAATATTTCTTTTGAAATTCCGTCAAAGAAGATTTCCTTGAAGATTATGACGCTGAACAACAACCGTCAAAAGGTAAACGATTGCCTCGGCAACCCCGTGGAAATCGGCATTGCGGTTATGTGGCGGGTCGTTGATACGGCGAAAGCGGTGTTCAACGTAGACAACTACAAAGAATACCTTTCCTTGCAATGCGACAGCGCATTGAGAAACGTTGTGCGAATCTACCCCTACGACGTAGCGCCCGGCGTAGACACAACGGGTGACGGAATTGAAGATGACGGCAGCCTGCGCGGTTCGAGCGAAGTAGTGGCGGCGCGCATCCGCGACGAGATACAAAAACGCGTGGACGAGGCGGGTATCGAAATTATCGAAGCACGAATCACCTACCTTGCGTATGCGCCCGAAATTGCCGCGGTAATGCTGCAACGTCAACAAGCCTCTGCCATTATCGACGCTAGAAAGATGATTGTAGACGGTGCAGTCGGCATGGTAGAGATGGCGCTCGAACGCTTAAACGAGGGTGGACTTGTCAATCTTGACGAGGAGAGAAAAGCGGCGATGGTATCCAATCTTTTGGTGGTGCTTTGCGGCAACCACGACGCGCAGCCCATAGTCAACGCAGGTTCTTTATACTGATAAAGCTTTTACGGCGTACGCCGTAATGCATTCCTTGGGAACGCAAAAAAAACCGAATGAAAAGGCAGGTACAAAACAATGAACGACAACCAAAAAAAACAAGTCCCCTTGCGGTTATCCCCCAAGCTGTACGAAGCGATTGCTTCGTGGGCAGAGGACGATTTTCGTTCGGTCAACGGACAAATAGAATACCTGCTTTCAGAGTGTGTACGACAGCGTAAAAAGAACGGGAAATACGTTTCCGACGAGATAGACGTACCGCCCGAGCTTGACATTCAATAATAGAACACGCCCCGCTTTTGCCGTTTGGCAAAAGCGGGGCTATTTTCTCTGTTTTTTACGTTTAAAGGGGGCAGGTATGCGTTTAAAGCTTTTTATTCGCTTTGTCTTCCACCCTCTTTTGCGACTTTTTCAGCCAATATTCTTCCTCCTCATCCGAAAGACCGATATTGTAATACGAAGCCAAAAGCACCAAAGTCAAGTCCGATTTAAAAAGATGCAACCGCGCTTTATTCCGTGTGAATATCTCGCTGAGCACCTCTATTCTCGCTTGTCTGCTCCCCCTATGTATTTGGGTATGACAGTTGGGACAAAGCGGCACGAGATTGCTTGTAATATCGATATTTATACCCTCGTCGCGCCAAAGTTCTTCTTGCCTATTCATTGGCACGATATGATGTCCTTCCACGTAACGGGTATAATCCGAGGACTCGAAATAAAAATGTCTTTTATCGTCGCAATCGCAGTAGAAGTCTGCCGCTTCCAAAACGGCGTCCTTAATTCGCTTCTGCGTTTTGAAACGTTTACGTCCGCTACTACTTGTCGCCTTTTCGGGCGGGCGGTGCATATCCGAGATATCCTGTACCTCTTCGTCGCTTTCTACCGTATCGTCCTCGAACGAGCCGAGCGCAAAATTCATAATCGGCGTTGCATTGGCATACGCTATAAATTTTTTGAGATTCTCAAACTGATTGTCCAGCTTTTGCATACGTTCCGTTATGCCCGCTATACTGTATTTATAGCTGCTGCCGCCCGCAAACATTGCGGTAAGGAAACGGAAACAAAAGGATTTTTGAAACTCCCCTTGCATTTGACTCGTTAAACAATCGCCATACAAAACGCCGTCCTCGACGCGTAAATATTGCGTTTGCGCGTTGTTTTTCGCTTTCTTTTGCAGATACTCGGACATATCCAAATATTCCGTTAAGGAACAAAACCGCGTGTCCGTTGAAAGATTTTTAATCGGGAAAAACGGAATTACGTCGAAATGCAACGTATTTAAGCTATTCACGTCCATTTGCATTTTGTTGTACGTGACGGGTACTTTATTTTCCTCGTTGATTTTCGACGTAAGCAAAACGATATTTTTATACCGTTCATCCGATAAAAAGGCAATATCTTTTTCCATTTGTTTGCAAATGGTAGGCATTAAACTCTGCTCAATGATTACGTTGCCTTGTTTGGACTCAATCGGCGTGAAATACACCGTTACTTTCTCGTACGGCAAATCCGTACCGTACACAAAACCGCCGTACTGTCCGTACCCTTCGCGTTCCGCCTTGTTTTGACAATATCTGAAACCGCTTATGTTCAAAAACGCAAACTCATTGTTTAGCTTGTCGATTATCGCTTGCAAAAACGCCGCAGGCGATTGATAACCGCGGCTTCTTAAAATTTTCGCATTGCACTCTTTACCCAGCGCCTGAACAAATCTTTCTTGAACAACAAGTGTTTGCGCCATTAATTATCTCTCCAATCAAAATTTGTAATCAGTACTTCGTTACGCGCATTTTTTGCGCCAACCTGTCCAATATCTTTACAATAAAAGTTATGCGTTTTTATCCATTCTTTCAGCAGATGATTGCTTGCGTCGTTGTGTTGCAACACGTTTGATAAAATAAACTTGAAGCCCTTATCATTCAACAACGATAAGTATTCCAAAAGCCGCGTTTCCTCCTCTGCGTTCCAACCGATAAACCCTCGTTTCCCATCGTTATACGTCGCACTTGTAATAAAGTACGGCGGGTCGAAATAAAACACCGTATCTTTATCCAACGTTTTAAGATCTATATCCGCATATGAGCCTTTTTTCAACTCGAAGCACGCCGTCTTGGGCGCAAATTTCAAAATACGTTCGGTCAGCGTTTCATTGTACGAACAATTCCCTACAGGCGTATTAAACTCTAATTTGCCGTTGAATCGCATTTGGTTTTGGAAGCAGTACATATGCAAAACGAACAGCTTGTATACGTCTTTCGTGGCGTTGTAATCCGCCCGCAAACGCATATACGCCTCTTTATTTCCCTTTTGCATGCCGTACGCTTGCACAATCTCTTCCACCTTATCGATTACGGCTTGTTTGTTATCTTGCAACAAAAACTCGATAATATCGTACGTATGCGGCAAAAATTCATTGTATACGACCTTGTCCGCAACCACATTCACACCCACGTTAAACGCGCCCGCCATAGCGTCCACAAACGTAGAAATATGCTTGGGAAATACCTTGGTTATTTCGTGAAAAATACCGTACTTACTACCCGTATAATTAAGCGGTGAACGCAGTATTTCTCTGTCCTTTTCAAAGTAAATGACAAGCTCTTTTAAATCGTCGCCCTTTTTACTCGAACGGATATTTTTGTATTCTCGGAACGGAAACTCGTAAATATCGACCTCGCCGTTTACGGCAAAGCGCGAAGCAAGCGCTTTCAATTCCGCAACCGACACCAATCCCTGCGTGCTATAACTGATCAATACGTGTTTAAAATTCGCCTGACGGAACAAGTCCTCAAAGTTTTTGAGCGCCTGTTCTCTGCGGGTATATTTAGACTTTTTGCCATTCTCCTTTCTACGTCCCGTAATACCTGAAACAACCGGGTAATCGTACTTTGCAATGCTCTCCAAAACGTGATAAGCGGAACTGTAATCGGTGACGGTGTACGGGGGATCGATATATAAAATATCCCCCTCGATACGGCGAATCAACTCATTACTATCCGTGTTGTACACGGCGTTTTGTTGTAAGCCCTCCACCTCGTTGACGGTAATCGGCGCAAGCTCTAACGGCTTGCAAGCCCGCTTGTCCCAATTTTTTAAAAAGGCTTCGTACGTACCCGTGGTATTGGAAATACCCATCACGCTTTCCAAAAGCGAAGCAATCAGGAATATACGTTCTTGCTCGCTTAAAAGCTGCTTTTGATATAAGCCCTCGATATCCAGACGGATACCGTCTATTTTTATGGCGTTTTCTTCCGTGAAATATCTTCTGCCGCCACGAGGTGAATAGTTGCCCGTAACAAAATATTGCAGATTGAATTCATACGTTTTATTGTTGAAATAAGTAAACGGATCGACTTTGTATTTTCTGCGAAACGCCGCAAACTCGGGCGCGCGCGCATTTTCCAGCTTCGCTCGGTTGATAACACTCAAACTGTACAAGCAATCGTTGGAAATAACGGAAAAACGATCTTTAAAATAATCGCCAACCGCTCCCGAACCTGCGAACAAGTCGCAAAAAACTGCCCCCTCGATATTTTTATCCGTAAGCACCGAAGCTATATTTTCAAGCATTCTCGCCTTATTACCCAAAAAACGCATAGCATACTCCTTTTACAGCACCATTATAACACAAAAATCAAATTTTTGCACATATATTACGGGAGTAATTATAATATTTTTTTATTTTGAACGTTTCAACGGCATTTTTCATTGACATTTCCTCTAAATTGGCGTATAATACATATGCTTAACTTTAAACAACCTATGCAGGAATATCGAAGCGGTCATAACGAGCGTGTCGTGTAAGGAGGACGAAGTCCGACGGAATAGCGAGCCACGCGAGCGTCAAACCGTTTGGACGGCGACAGCCGTAAAAAAACAACAAACAACCTATGCAGGAATATCGAAGCGGTCATAACGAGGCGGTCTTGAAAACCGTTTGGGTGAAAGCCCACGGGGGTTCGAATCCCTCTTCCTGCGCCAAACAAAAAAGACGGATACAGTCCGTCTTTTTTTGTTTGGAGGGGAACGAGGGTAAGAAGAAACCCCGCATTATCGGGGGTTCGCGCGAGGAGCGAAACGCGAAATTGGAAAATTTTTTCATAAAAGTATTGACAAGTGCGTATTTATATGATAAAATAATCAAAAAAATAAGGAGTGACAACCAAATGAAATCTTTTACCAAACCTTTCACGTCTATATTGCTTTTCATCCTTACTTTCTCGTTTATGACTGCGTGCAATGAAAGCAATAGCGGCGCAAGCAGTTCGCAAACCCCGCCGCCCTCGGTTTCGTCAAACGCAATCATTACGGAATCTGTTTCGGAAATGGAAGATATGATGAATCTTAACAGCAATACGAGCATACAATCTATGGCATTTTCAACCCCCAACTATACGGTGGAGTATGCAAACGAACGCTTGTCCGTTTTGCGCGGCTCGGGAATTGCTTTATATTTTACCAAATATCTTGCCACCGAAAGCTATAACTTTGCCGACGATACCATTTACAAAGATACGCTGGTTGTCGAAAACGCAGACATCAGCTTTTATGCCCAAAAAACGGTTGTAGACAACGGCGTACACGTTACCCTTGAAATGCACCAAACGGTAAACGAGCTTGAAATGGTTAACCCTATTCAGATATACTTTGAATACGATTACACGGAAGAAAAGCCGATTAAAACGACTATCGTTGCAACGACAGAAAACAGTAGCATGTACAGTATATCGGTTGCGCAATTCGATTACTCTACACAAATTGCATATAGCTACAATTTCCAAGCAGCCACATCTGATACCGCTGCCGTTAAAACGGCTCTTACCGCGAAGAATTTCGATTTTGAAAAGTTTGCCGCTTGCACCGTCAGCTACTATACGTTCGCAAAATTGCACACAAGCAACAACACAATCGAGAGCTACGGCTACACATCCAATGGGACGGCTGAAAGCACCGCAACCTCCAACGACGTTTCTACACTGTACAATTCTATTTATGGGCAAGTGAAAAACGCCTGCGTACCTGTTGACCTTTTAGACCCCGCTACCGCCGTTGCAAAAGTCTATTACGCGGATATGTGGGCTTACGGCGCAAATATGATTTCCAAGATTACCTAATCCCCCTCATTATGTTAAAAAGTACGCCCCGAAGCAAAAAGATTTTGCTTCGGGGCGTACTTTATTTGCCGAAAATTTCTCCGCAAGCGATTTTTCTGCCCGAATTGCCCGCAGGCTGGGAAGTGAAATCGTCGGGTTGAGAATGAATAACCACCGTTTTGCCAACAATCTCTTTCACCGTGAAACGGTTGGTTAAAAACGCCGCATACGCATACCCGTCCGCGCCAAAGAGCGGCGGTAAATCCCCCGCGTGATACGGGTGCGGGCACTCCAACGGATTGTAATGTTGCCCTGCGTTTGCAAACGGATCGTTTTCATTGCCGCTACACGCCCCGCCGCCGTGTACGTGAAACCCGAAAATCTCCCCCTTACAACTCCCGCTATCGGTAGGCAAACCCTTCATTTCCGTAATTACAAACGTACCGTAACGAGTACGGTAAAAGCGGACCGTACCTGCGATTTCGGGATATTCTCCACTCCCCAGAACCTTTGCATGCGCGTCGGGTCGGCGCCAAAACAGCGCCGCAAAATTCGGATATTCGTTATGTTCCATACCCACACCTCCACATATATTGTCCCTGCATTATATGTTTTTTTAAACTTCGATGTGCCTCACACAAGAAAAATATGGCTGTAAATAGCTATACTTTCTGCAAAAAGTATAGTAGAATTATAGTTACAAACAACCAATAAAAATTTAAATATCTGATTTATTTTCGCAAAGGCTTGCATTTTTGCGCATTTTGTGCTATACTTTTTTAATCTTAACAAGAGGTGTTTATTATGAAAAAATATGCTATTTACGGCGCAGGGTCGCTTGGAACGGTACTCGGCGCATACATTACCAAAAACGGCAGAGAAATAGAGCTTATCAACCGCAATGCGGCGCACGTACAGGCGCTCAACGAGCGTGGCGCGCGTATCACGGGCACGGTGGAAATGACCGTTCCCGTAAAGGCGATCACGCCCGATCAAATGAGCGGAAAATACGACGTCATCTTACTTTTAACAAAACAGCTTCAAAACCGCGAAGTGGTGACAATGCTCAAAGATTTCTTACAAGACGACGGCGTGATTGTCACCTTACAAAACGGCTTACCCGAACCCGAGATAGCCGAAATCGTCGGCGCGAACCGTACAATGGGTTGCGTTGTGGAATGGGGCGCGACGTTGAAAGAGCCAGGCGTTTGCATACTTACAAGCGAGGTAGATTCCCTCTCCTTCCATATGGGCAAAATGGAAGGCATTTCAGACGAACAGTTTAAAACCGTCAAGGCGCTTTTGGAACTGATGTGCCCTGTCCACGAGGAGCAGAATCTTCTCGGCGCGAGGTGGTCGAAGCTACTGATCAATGCCACTTTTTCGGGGCTTGGTACTGTTATCGGCGGTACGTTCGGCGCAGTTTCGGGAAACAAAAAAGCCCGCAACGTGGCAATCCGTTGCATGAAAGAATGCATCGACGTCGGACACGCCGCAGGCGCGACCTTTGCGCCCGTACAAGGAAAAAATATCACAAAACTGTTCTACTACAAATCGGCATGTAAACGTTTCATTGCAACCATGCTTATCCCTATTGCCATGAAAAAGCACCGCAATATCGAACCGTCTATGTTGCAAGACCTCAAAAAAGGCAAACCCTGCGAGATAGAAGCCATCAACGGCGTCATCACCGCTTGGGGCAAAAAATGCGACGTTGCCACGCCGATTAACGACCGTATCGTGGAGGTCGTGAAAAAGATACAGGCAGGTGAATTGAAAGCAGAGCTTTCCAACCTCGAACTTTTCAACGACTTACTGTAAATATAAAAGTAAAAAAAAGAAGCGGCTATAATGGAATACGAATAGTCGTTCTGAGGCAGATTGACATAAACAAACGGTAAAACAATGGGAACGCATATATCTTACAGAAAGACAAAAAGGTTTTAATCGCGAAAAAGCGCCGCTTACAAGCGGCGCTTTTGCTTTACTGCTGATTGATTTGGTTGAGCCGATCCAGCTCGCTGAATTTTCCGCCGAGGGCAATCAACTCCTCATACGTACCCATTTCCACCATACGTCCCTCTTCCATAACGACAATCCTATCGGCGTTGCGTATTGTTGAAAGTCTATGCGCGACGATAAACGTTGTACGTTCTTTCACAAGTGTATCAATCGCCTTTTGTACGTGATACTCGGCAAGGTTATCAAGAGCGGAGGTCGCCTCGTCGAGTATGAGAATTTTGGGATCTCTCAAAAGCGCCCGTGCAATGGATACACGCTGTTTTTGTCCACCCGAAAGTTTATCCCCGTGTTCGCCCACCTGCGAATCAAGCCCATTGGGCAACGAGGGCAAGAACTCGTTGATATCCGCGTCCTCTACCGCTTTCAATAAATCCCTTTCGCTGTATCTTTCCAATCCGTACGTGATATTTTCACGGATCGTACCCGAAAAGAGTATACTGTTTTGCGGTACGACGGATATGTAATGGCGATATTCCTGCAAAGACAACTCTTCAAGCGGTTGGTTGTCTATTCTAATCTGTCCCGACGTGGGAGAAAGCAATCCGATAATGAGATTCATAATCGTACTTTTTCCCGACCCCGACGCGCCGACGATGGCAATCCTTTCACCCTTAGCCACGTGCAGGTTGAAGTCCTTTACCACCTCTTTTGTTTCTCCGGGATAGCGATAGGAAACAGAATCGAAATCAACTTTGCCCTTTATCTTGCCCGTTCGGCGCGTAGCATCGTCCCGTTCTAACTCGTCTGCGCACACGATCTCCGAAAGGGAACGCACCGCTTCCTGCCCCGCCATCAACGTAGGATACAACCCAATCAATGCGGACACGTTACCGTTAATCGTGGAAAACAGGCTTTGAAACAGCACCACTTCGCCAATCGAAATGACACCTTTGATTGTGAGGAACACGCAAAAGAACAAGCACCCGGCTGACAGCAGTTGACTGACGACCCACATAAACGAACCGAACCACGCGGTTGTCTTATCCACTTTTAATCCCGCCTGCGTAACGGAATCGATACGCTTAGCAACGGCAAGTTCCTCTACGGCAATCAAACCGTGCGCTTTTGTAAGCGTAAGCATTTGCAACGTTGTGGTCAGCTTGGAGGAAAGCTTTTCGTTTTCCTGCCTGAAAAAGCGGTTTTCCTGGCGGATACGCTTACGGAACACCAACGTCACAAACACGTTGAGCGGCACGATTACAATGAAAAATAACGTGACAATAGGACTTTTTAAAACGGCAATAACCGTCGATACCACCGCGCCCACAAGGCACGGCACAAAGGAAGCCAACACCACGCGGTAGTACGCTTCGACGCTCTCGATATCCCTAAGGAACTTCGATTGCAGCTTACCTTCCTCTATTTCCTTGTGATAGGTAATGGAAAGACGGGAAAGTTTACGTATTACGCCGCTTTTTATCTCCGCTGAGGTGGAGCGTATCCACTTATTGATAATGGACGAGCGCCAAGCCGTCGTGGGAACGTTCTGCGCGATAATGACAAACAGAATAATCCCGTCAATCAAAATGCGCATAAGATATCCGTCAGGGCGATACGTAACAACGTCGATTACGTCGCTGGTGATGAGCGGCATCAAAAATGCCGGAGAAGCTTGCAAAAGATAGATAAGCGTGGTATAGACAAGCTTCCACCAATCCCTGCGTAACAACTTACGCAAAAATCCGTCCCTGTGTTTCTTCTCCGTTTCCCCGTAGCCAAATAGCCACTCTACGTCGGGAATACGGTTGTGCGGGTGACTTTCCTTTTTTCGAGGCAATTCTGCCGCCTCTGTACTATGTTTCGACATATGTAATTCCTCCTGTCGAACAATCGTATTTAGCTGTCTTGCGGAATCCCTTCCGTACTTTTCGGGGATAGTATAGCACACCTGTTTTAAAAAGTCAACAGAGATAACAAAAAAACATCTATGCATTTTTCTGTCTTTTTGGAACAGTTTTTTCGATTACAAAAAAATGCGGCTACAACAACCTTGTAGCCGCGTATTACCGTTTCCAACGGTTATTTTTCCTTTTTCCTTTTCAAAAACCCTATCAACCAATAAACAGCCGCCGTCAACACCACCGCGCAACAAACGGCAAGCAAAACATAGAATACCGTATTCCAGCCGAAGCTATCTGCAAGCGCGCCCAAACCATAAGAGCTTATCGTACTTCCCACGTAGCAACACCCGTTGAGTACGCCCGCAATCAACCCCGAATTTACTTTGCCTTTCATAAACAGCGGAAAAATACTCGTAATCGTAGAGTTGGAGGAAGACACAAGGAAATTGACCAACGCAAATCCAATGAGCGTAACGATAACAAGCTTCGTGGACAACAGACCGATAACGCCGCCGACCAATACGCCCGCCAACAAGAATACCGTACCGCATTGCAACACGAAGTCGGAAACCTTTTTATGCAACTGTACCGCAAAGAAATTCCCAAACACCGCCACCATAGGCAACAACAGCGTAAGAAGTATTGAAAAGGAATCGGGCATACCGTAGTTTTCTTTCAAAATGGAGGGCACCCACGTCGTCAATCCGTCTTTGACAAGGTTCGTCGCCACGGCAAATACCGCCAAAATACAAATACTCCGCAACAAATCTCGGGGCATTTTTCCTTTCTCTTGCGGCGCGGTTTCTTCCCGTTTCTCCGTTTCAACGGGCACAGCTTTGATTTTTGTCAACGGGGAAAAAGCGCAAAGCCATATCACACCCACCGCAGGCAAAACGACGGCAGGCAGGAAAAAGGCAAGCTTGAACACCTGCAACTCGGCAAACAACGCGCTTAAACCGTAGATAATCAACGTACCCGTAGCAACCGTCGTACCCAAAACCACGCTTGCGCGCGCCATACTTTCACGAGGCAAGGTTTCGCTGAGCAAACGTATGAGCGTAGGCCAAAGCACAGACATAGCTAGCCCGTTGAGCAGCCATACGTATTTGACGATAGCAAAATTGGGCGCAAGCCCCACAAGCAAATTGCAAACGCCGCAAACCGTCAACGCCCCGAATATCATCCATTTTATATTATATTTTTTACAGAATACTCCGTTGAATATTTGCCCTGCGCCATACGCAAAAAAGAAAAACGTACCTACCATGCCCGCGCTGGCGTGCGAAATACCGTAAAACGCTTCTATCTGCGTAATATTCGCCGAATAGTTTACTTTACCCAAATACGAGCACATATACACGAGCCAACAAAGCCATATTAACAGCGTAATACGCTTCTTCTCGCTCTTCACCTTCGCCATAGCTGTTTCCTCTCCTTTTTATTTCCGTATTCTATTATATACTCTGTCATGAAAATGTCAACAATTTGCAATGTGCGTTTGCTTTTATTGGAATTTCTCAACAATTCTCACAACAAAAGCAAAGAAACATGATAAAATGAATAGCTTTTTTTTGCCGTTAGTGCTATAATACTACGGGTATTAAGGAATAAACGGAAAGGAAAAACTATGCAAAGCGCAGTAAAAGGGCACGGATATACGCACCACCACGGAGAATTTACAAAAAAAATAACAGCGTTTTTAAAAAAGAACGCCGTTTTATGCATTGCCGTTTTGGCAGCGGTTATTACAATGTTTATCGTGCCTCCCGATAAGAAATATCTTTCCTATTTCGATTTTAAAACGCTCACCTGTCTGTTCTGCGTATTGGCGGTGGTTTGCGCGTTCCGCAACATCAACTTTTTCTACGTATTGGCAAAGCAGATCGTGAAAGTATTCAAGACGACGAGAGCGAGCATCCTTGCCCTTGTATACGTAACCTTTATCGGGTCTATGCTGATTGCCAACGATATGGCGCTTTTGACCTTTTTGCCTCTGGGATATTTCGTACTGTCCTCGACGGGCAAGCAAAAATATATGGCGTTTACGTTCATTATGCAAAATATTGCCGCCAACCTCGGCGGTATGCTCACCCCCTTTGGCAACCCGCAAAATTTGTATCTGTATACCAAATTCAATATCCCAACAGGCGAGTTTATGCAAATAATGCTCCCGCCGTTTTTGCTTGCCATTGCGCTCATAACGGCGTGTTGCCTGTTTGTCAAAAAAGAACCGCTTGAAATCGAGGGAGAACAAACGAAGTTGCCAAAACTCCGCACGGCTATCTATTGCGTACTTTTTCTCCTTTCTATCGTAATCGTATTTCGCGTAATCCCATATCAAATTGGGCTGATTGCCATTCCGCTTGCGTTGTTGTTCTTGGACAGAAAGGCGCTCAAAGACGTCGATTACGGGCTGTTGTTTACGTTTGTGGCGTTCTTTGTGTTCTCGGGAAATATGGCGAGAATACCCGCCGTACAACGTTTATTTCATACGCTTATGCAAAAGGACGCGCTACTCGTTTCCGCGCTGTCCTGCCAAGTCATCAGCAACGTACCCTCGGCAATTCTGTTATCACAGTTTACGACCGATTACGCACGGCTGTTGATCGGCGTGAATATCGGCGGCGTAGGTACGCTCATTTCCTCGCTTGCAAGCTTGATTACGTTCCGTGAATACACCTCGAAAAACCAAGGCAAGACCAAGAGCTATCTGTTGCTCTTTTCAGCGTTTAATTTCGGTTTCCTGATTTTATTGACCGCCGCTTCCTTGCTGTTTTTCGTATAGGAGGCATTATGCAAAAGCGTTTAAAAACATTGGCGGAAACGCTTGGGGCGGATATCGTCGGATTTTGCAAATTACGCAAAACCGTAGCGGGCTTTGCCTATGCCGTATCTATCGGCGTAAAGCTTTCGGATGCAACGCTGAAAACAATAGATACTGCGCCGAGCTTTATGTATTTTCAGCACTACCGCACGGCGAACACGCTCCTTGACACGATTGCTTTCCGCATAAGCAGGGAAATAGAAAAGGCAGGTTTTGCCGCCATGCCTATCGCCGCAAGTCAAAGCCTCGGAAAAAACAATCCCTACCAAGGCGTACTGCCTCACAAGACGGCGGCTGTATTGTCGGGTTTGGGATTCGTAGGAAAAAGCGGGTTATTCCTGTCCACTTCCTACGGTAGTAAAGTGCGTTTGGCAACGGTGCTGACCGATATGCCCGTGGAAAACGAGCTACCCGTTATCAAAAACGGTTGCGGAAGCTGTACGCTTTGCAAAAACGCCTGCCCCGCAGGCGCAATTTTCGGGGAATTACCGCAAGAAAACGAAAGGAACTTCGACCCCGAAAAATGCTCCCGTTATATGAAAGAACATTTTCAGGATATCGGCAGAGGCAGCGTTTGCGGGATATGCATCAAGGTCTGCCCGAAAAACAAATTGTAACATAAAACACGGTTGCGAGGCGTTTCGCAACCGTGTTTGCTTTCTTATCCTGGACAGCCGGGCGTTATCGCAAAGAAGTCGTCGATATCCTCTTCCTCGCCGTAAACAACCCAATTATCCTTGCGCTTTATCTCCACCGCCCATTTGCCGTGTCCCGGGAAAAAATCGAAAATGTATTTTTCAGCATATTCCTTATAGAACTTCTTTGCGTCTGTGTTGTACCCGAAATATACCACTACGATCTCTTTTTCCGTTTCCGAGCCGTTCATTCTCGTTCCTTTCATCACTACGACAGGGCAATTGTCCATCTCTACGATATATCTGTACGTTTCCGTAATCGTAAAAGAGTTTTTATTCAGCTTTTCCTTTGCTGCCACCGAATTACTCGGCACACCGCACCCAACGAGCGTAAATAACGCCGTCAGCAAGACGAGCAACAGCACGCACAATTTTTTCAAACGTTTCACTTCGATCCTCCCTATACGCAATCCGCCGTTGCGCGCAAGCACTTATCCCTTCTATCAGCTTTGATTACAGACAACCCAAACAACCTGTACAATCCACGTCAAGAGCAAAAAAATTGTCGACAGTGTAATCTTTACCGTAAACGACCCAATTATCCTTTTTCTTGATTTCAACGTCCCACCTAAGATAATCCGAGAACAATTCCGATTTATAATCCTCGGCATACTCCTTATAGAATTCCGTTGCATCCGAATAGGCGTCGAAATGTACAGCCACTATTTTTGAGATAACCCGATCGCGTTCATACCGATCCGTCATAATACCTGTAAGTACGGTGGCGGTGCAATGCATCTGAGATATCTCTAACTTAGACTCCGTAACCTTATAAGCATTTTCTTCTAAATGTTGCTTGCCCGCCTCCAAATCGTTTGGAGCGTTACACCCGACAACCGCAAACAACACCGTCATTACGGCGAGCAACAGTACACACAATTTTTTCAAACCTTTCATATTTCAATCCTCCATATACGTAAAACGACGATACGTTTTGCCGTCTTTTTCTACCGTTTCCTCCCACATACGGGCAGGGCGTACCCAAATCTCCCCCGCGCCGTACAACGCGCGGTAAACGACGTATTCCTCGCCCGTTTCCGAATGTTTCGCAAGCGAGAGAACCTCATATTCGTTCCCTTTAAAGTGCTTGTATTTTCCAAGTTTTATCATAAATATTTAATCGTTCTAACCAAAGATTTTTTATCTTTCGGAGCAACCGCAAACACGCCCTCTTTCGTGGAGAACTCTACGTCGGGCGCGTTCTCGTAGTCGGGCAAATTCGACCAAGGCTCGATACAGAGGAACGGCGAATCCAGCTCACGCCACAAAAGCAGATTTTTAAATCCGTCGAACGCAACTTCCACGAGCGCCTCACCGCCTTTTTTAGCAAACGTGAGCTTGCGGGAGTTGATATCTTTGAATATGAGCGTTCTGCCCTCCTGCAAGAAATCCTCGGGCAATACAAACGTATCGCAAACGCCGTAATCAAGCGTTTTGCCGTCAAGATAGCCGTCGTCGTTATGATACAAATGGACGAGGTGTTCCGTCTTTTCAAAACGCAGTTCGTAATTCCCTATATTCTTGTCGAGGTTGAACGATTCGTGCCCACCGCACGCAAAATACAGCGTTTTTTCCGCAGGGTTTTCTACCTCAAAACGAATGGTGAGCGTATCGCCCGTGAGCGCATAGCCTACCGTCACGACAAAATCGAAAGGGTACACGGCTTTCGTTTGCTCGTTTGCGCGAAGCTCGAAAATAAGGAAATCTTCGCCCTTATCCACAAGCGTATATTGCGACTTGCGGGAAAAACCGTGCGCAGGAAGATCGTAGAAAACACCGTCCACCGTCAATCCAAAATGCCCGCAAACAGGAAACAACAACGGACCGTGCCCGTCCCAATTTCCGTCTTGGTTTTGCCAAACCCATTCTTTACCGTTCTTTTTCACGCTGATTATTTCTGCGCCCAAAGTATCTGCCGTAACCGTCAAGTTGCCGTTTGATATCGTATATTGCATACAATGCTCTCCTTTATTCTACCATATTTTTCTTTGTTGTCCCCGCTCTTTAACGTGTTTGTATGCACGGGAAAATATCGCTGTATCTACCGAACAAAACGAAGAAATCCTTTTCACGCTCCTCTATTTCCGCGATATAACCTTTGTACAGCGTAAAAGATTCGTAGTGTGAACACGTGATGTCCTTATTCGCCCAAACACTTTACAAGCACGGCTTTTTGCGCGTGCAATCTGTTTTCTGCCTCGTCGAAGATCTCGTTGGCGTGCGCCTCGAATACCTCCGCCGTAATTTCCTCCTCGCGGTGCGCGGGCAAACAATGCAATACCATTGCTTTTTTGTTTGCGACCTGCATTACGTCGGCATTGATTTGGTAACCTTTGAAAATACGTTTTCTTTCTTCCGCTTCCGCTTCCTGACCCATAGAAGCCCATACGTCCGTGTACAATACGTCCGCGCCTTTCGCCGCTTCCAACACGTTATCCGTGCAGGTGAATTTCCCATTTTCACTCGCCCATTGCATAAGCGCGGCGTCCGGCTCGTATCCCTTGGGACAAGCTACGGAAACCTCCATACCCATTTTGATACCGCCAACAATCAAGGAATTCGTCATATTGTTGCCGTCGCCGATATAGCAAAGCTTATTGCCCGCAAATCCACCCTTATATTCCCGAATGGTCATAAGATCGGCAAGCACTTGACAGGGATGGCAATAGTCCGTCAAACCGTTGATAATGGGAATAGACCCGTATGTTGCCAAATCCTCCACTTCCTTTTGCTCGAACGTACGGATCATAATACCGTCGAGATATCTCGATAATACGCGGGCGGTGTCTTGCACGGGTTCGCCTCTGCCGATCTGCAAGTCGCGTGAGCTTAAAAACAACGCGCTACCGCCGAGGTCGTACATACCCACCTCGAAAGAAACACGGGTGCGGGTGGACGATTTGGAAAAAATCATACCAAGCGTTTTGCCCGCAAGCAAATGGTGTTGAATACCGTTCTTTTTCTCAAATTTGAGTTGATCGGCAAGGTTTAAAATTTCATTGATTTGGTTTGCCGTAAGGTCTTGAAGTTTTAATAAATGCATCATCTTTCACACTCTTCCTTTATTATTTCAATTGCTTTCTTTAACACGTCCATAGGGATATTTAAGGCAGGCAACAGGCGAAGCTTATGTTTTGCCTTAATGACGAGAACGCCGCGCTTTTGACAGCGGGCAATAATTTCCCCTGCATCCTTTTCACATTCTATCCCAATCATAAGCCCCAAACCCGAAACGCTCTTTACGCCCTTCGCGCCTTTCAGCTCGTTAAAAATGTACGCGCTTTTTTCTTTCACTTCCGCAAGCAAGCGTTCGTCGATACGCTCTATAACGCTCAATGCACCCGCCGCGCAAACGGGGTTGCCGCCGAACGTCGAACCGTTCAGCCCAGGCGTAAACAAGCTTGCCGCTTTATCGCCGAGCATTGTTGCTCCAATCGGCAAACCGCCGCCCAAACCCTTTGCCGTGGTCACTACGTCGGGCGTGATGCCGTATTCCATATACGCATACAACGAACCCGTTCTGCCGTTGCCCGTTTGCACCTCGTCCACAATCAGGAGCAAATCCTCCTCTTTCGTGAACTTTTCCAGCTCTTGCACGTACGTTTTATCCAAAGCGGTGACACCGCCCTCGCCCTGTACAAGCTCTATCATCACGGCGCAACACTTGTTATTTTTCACAAGCGTTTTCACGTCGTCAATATCATTCGCTTGCGCAAAGACAAACCCGCCTGTCATAGGCGTAAAATGCTCGTGAAACACGTCCTGCCCCGTCGCCGAAAGAGTGGTAATCGTTCTGCCGTGAAAGCTGTTTTTCAAGGTCACGATCGTATAATAGTCCTTGCCTTTCTTTGTTTCGCCGTACTTTCTGCCTGCCTTGATTGCACACTCGTTCGCCTCTGCGCCCGAATTGGAGAAAAACACCTTTTTCATACCCGTACGCTTACAAAGCGTTTGCGCAAGCAAAGCGCAAGGTTCGCTGTAATAGAGATTGGACGTGTGCTGTATCTTATCGAGCTGATTGATAACCGCTTCTTTCCAAGCGCTATCGCCCACGCCGAACGCATTGACGGCAATACCTGTGCCAAGATCGATATATTCCTTGCCGTTCTCGTCGTAAACAAACGATCCCTTTCCTTTCACAAGTTGCAAATCAAACCGCGCGTAGGTATTTGCGATATATTCTTTGTCGATTTGTTTGATGTCCATACTCAATTCCTTTCTATGTGATTTCCCGAAACGAACATTGTGCCAACGCCCTCGTCCGTCAAAACCTCTATCAAAATGGAGTGCGGGATACGCCCGTCGATAATAAACACTTTATTTACACCCCGACGAATCGCCTCGATACAGCAATTTACTTTGGGAATCATACCCCCGCCGATTACGCCGTCGTTGATAAGCTTCGCCGCGTCGGACACGTATACCTTGGGAATGAGCGTGGAGGGATCGTCCTTATCGCGGAGCAACCCGACGATATCCGTCATGGAAATAAGGCTTTCCGCATTCAACTCGCCTGCAAGCCTTGCGGCAACCGTGTCCGCATTGATATTGTATACGTTGCCGTCCTCGTCGTATCCGATCGTCGAAACAACGGGAATATACCCCTTTTCGAGTACGTCCAAAATGGGCGCAACGTTTACGTCCGTAATCTCTCCGACAAAACCGAGCTTTTCGTCTGCCTTTTTCGCCTTAATCATATCCCCGTCGATACCGCAAAGCCCAATCGCCTTGCCGCCTGCGCGTTGCAACAGGTTGACGAGATTTTTATTTACCTTGCCCGCCAATACCATTTGCACGATATCAACGCTCTCTTTGTCCGTCACGCGCAATCCGTTCACAAACTCCGATTTTTTGCCTACTTTGTTCAGCATTTCGGTAATTTCAGGACCGCCGCCGTGTACGAGCACGACCTTGATACCGATCAGCGAAAGCAATACGATATCGCCCATAACGGCTTCTTTCAACTCGTCGTTAATCATGGCGTTACCGCCGTATTTCACGACGATAATTTTATTGGTATATTGTTGAATGTACGGAAGCGCCTGAATAAGAATTTCCGCTCTCTGCGCCTTTGTAAGTTCCATTGTATATCTCCGATTGTATTTAATTTTTCCGCAACGCATGGCAAAGCAATGCATTGCACGATTTTAAAAGACGTATATACGCCGTTTAGGTTCTGTAATCGCCGTTGATTTTTACATAATCATACGTCAAATCGCAGCCCCAAGCCGTCGCTTTGCCGTCGCCGTCGCCCAAAGCAATCAAGATTTCTATCTCGCTTTCCAAAAGTATCTCCTTGGCTTTCTCCTCGGAGAACGGAACGCCTGCGCCGTTCTCGCAAACGGAAACCGTGCCCTTACCCGAACGGAAAACCACGCAAACCTTGTTTACGTCTACGTCTGCGCCCGAATACCCGATTGCGCAAAGCACTCTGCCCCAATTCGCATCCGCGCCGAACATTGCCGCCTTAAACAGAGAAGAACAGATAACGGACTTTGCAACCGTTTTCGCTGTTTCCTCGTCCTTACCGCCCGTGACCTTACATTCGAGCACTTTCGTTGCGCCCTCGCCGTCCGCCGCTATCTTTTTGCAAAGATACTGCGTTACGCCCGCAAGCGCTTCCTTGAACGCCTCGAACGCCTCGCCCTTGGTAACGATTTCCGCATTGCCCGCTTCGCCGTTGGCAAGCACGGATACCATATCGTTGGTGGACGTATCGCCGTCTACGCTGACCATATTAAAAGACGTTTTGATATCCTCGGACAACGCTTCTTGCAACATTACCGAAGATATATTGCAATCGGTGGTAATGAACACAAGCATTGTCGCCATATTCGGGTGGATCATGCCGCTGCCTTTGGCAATACCGCCGATACGGCATTTCTTTCCGTCTGCCTCGAACTCGAATGCAATCTCTTTTACAAAGGTGTCCGTCGTCATAATCCCCTCGCAAGCAAGCTCGCTGTTATCGCCAAGCCCCGCTACGAGCGCAGGAATACCCTCTTTTATCGGCATAATATCGAGCGGCTGACCGATAACCCCCGTCGAAGCCACCACAACGTCCGTTGCGGCAATCCCAAGCTTTTGCGCCACCAACGAACACATCTGCTCTGCAATTTCAATGCCGTTCGCATTGCAGGTGTTGGCGTTGCCGCTGTTGCAAATCACCGCTTGCGCCTTGCCGTTTGCGATATTGTTTTTCGTTACGGTAAGCGGCGCACCCTTGACAAGGTTCGTCGTATACACCGCCGCCGCATTTGCGGGGACTTCGCTGTATATAAGCGCCAAATCCCGCTTCGTCTTGTTCTTGCGAATACCGCAATGCACACCGTTTGCCTTAAATCCCTTTGCGGCGCATACGCCGCCTTGTATCTGTTTCAACATCCTTTTATCCTTCTCTTTTCTTTAATAATGTCTGACCATTTTTCCGCTTTGGTACGCCTCGAACTTGTCCTTGCCCGTCACGATTAAACCCTTGTTCTTTTCTGAGCCCATAACAATATTCATACACTCGACCGCCGCGCCGCTTGCGCCCTTGCCGAGGTTGTCGTACGCAGCCATCAGCACCATACGCTCTTCATTGC
Source organism: Clostridia bacterium (assembly GCA_017463145.1). Taxonomy (GTDB): domain Bacteria; phylum Bacillota; class Clostridia; order Christensenellales; family Borkfalkiaceae; genus Scatosoma. Next base: position 40,503 of record JAFTPR010000001.1, on the reverse strand, counting down.
CGTCCACAAAGATTTTCATTGTGTCGTAATCGTCCATAAGCGTTGCGGATACAAATCCTTGCTTGATACCGTGCGCCTGTTCGTAAGAACGAATATCCTCATAGCAAACGAACTCGCTTTGATACTTTTCCGCATACAACGCCTTGATTTCTTCGATACCACCCTTTTTGAGCTGTTTTTTGAAAATAGGCACGGTGACGAGCATACCGCTGTAAAAATCGGCTACAATCGGAGAAAACAGCGGCTCGTTTTCCAAGCCCGTAATCGCTTTCATCTCTTTCAAATGCTTATGCTGTTGCGCCGTAGCGTATTGGAAAGGCGCGCGATACTTCTCGCCCCGTTCGGGGTCGTTATACTCTTTTATCATAGACTTACCGCCGCCCGAATACCCCGTGAGCGAATGACAGCTTACAAGCGCGTCTTTATCGAGCATGCCCGCCTCGATCAGCGGATACACGAGCGCGATAAATCCGCTTGCGTGACACCCCGGCACAGCAATACGCTTAGAGGAAGCTATCTTTTTTGCAAACGCTTCGCCAAGCTCGGGAAATCCGTACGCCCAACCGTCGAGCGTTCTATGCGCCGTGGAAGCGTCGATAATCACCGTATTTTCGTTTTTCACAAGAGAAACCGCTTCTCTCGCCGCGTCGTCGGGCAAACATAAAAATACGATATCCGCTTGATTGATTGCTTCTTTTCTTGCCGCTATATCCTTGCGTTTTTCTTCCGTCAGCGTTATCAGCTCTACGTCCTCTCTGTATTTCAATCTGTCGAAAATACGAAGCCCCGTCGTGCCTGCGCTACCGTCTATAAATACCTTTTTCATAACGATTTTAAAACCTCTTTCATTGCCGCTGCCTGCTTCTTTACGGAAGCAAAGGACGCGCCGCCCTCGCTGGTACGCTTTTCTACGCACGTTTGCAAGGAAATTTCCGTGTACAAATCCGCTTCAAATACCTCGTCGAATTTCTTATATTCCTCCAACGCCAATTCGTCCAACACACAGCCTTTTTCGATACAGTACGCCACAATTTGCCCAACCGTCTTATATGCCGCGCGGAACGGTCTGCCCTTTTTGGCAAGGTAATCCGCCAAATCGGTGGCGTTGATAAATCCTTTTCCTGCCGCCGCATACGTGTTCTTTGCAAGCACTTTCATTGTGGCAAGCATCGGCGCAAGCACCTCCAAACACATCTTCACCGTATCGATACTGTCGAATACCGCTTCCTTATCCTCTTGCATATCCTTGTTATAGGCAAGCGGCAAGCCTTTGAGCGTTGTCAACAGCGCTATCAAATCGCCGTAAACGCGCCCTGTTTTGCCACGGATAAGCTCCGCCATATCGGGGTTTTTCTTTTGAGGCATAATAGACGAGCCCGTCGTGTACGCGTCGTCCAGCTCGATAAACTTAAACTCCCAGCTCGCCCAAAGAATAATTTCCTCCGAAAGGCGGGAAAGGTGCATCATCAAGATAGAAAACGCGCTCATAAGCTCCAAGCAAAAATCTCTGTCCGATACCCCGTCGATACTGTTTGCCGTCACGCCGTCGAAGCCGAGCAAGCTTGCGGTGTACGCCCTGTCCGTATGATACGTCGTACCCGCCAAAGCGCAAGAGCCGAGCGGCGACACGTTCATACGTTTCACGCAGTCCTGCAAACGCCCAATATCCCTTACAAGCATTTCCGCATACGCCATCAAATGATGCCCAAACGAAATCGGCTGCGCGCGCTGTAAATGCGTGTATCCAGGCGCAATCACGTCAGCGTTCGTTTCCGCTTGCATAACAATCGCTTCAATCGCTTCTTTGATAAGCGAGATTACGACCTCCGCCTCGTCGCGCAGATACAAACGGATATCCACAGCCACTTGGTCGTTTCTGCTTCTTGCCGTATGCAACTTTTTGCCCGCGTCGCCGATACGCTTCGTCAGCTCCGCTTCCACGAACATATGAATATCTTCCGCGCCGTCCGTAAACGTCAATACGCCCTTTTCGATATCCTGCAAAATTCCGTCCAATCCCGTATGGATTGCTTGCAATTCCACTTCCGTTAAAATGCCCTGCTTGCAAAGCATTGCCGCGTGCGCTTTCGAGCCTTGGATATCCTGCGCGTACATTCTGCAATCGAAACGCAGGGAAGAATTGAACTCATCCGCCTTTTTATCCAGCGCTTTTTGGAAGCGCCCCGCCCACATTTTGTCCATATTTATTAACACAGTTTGCCTACTGCGGCAAAAAACGCAGTAGGCAAATTCATCTCCGTTAGTATTTGAGGGTAAAACCGAAGAACGGTTTATTTATTGTTCTTTTGGTTGACTTCCGCCTGCACTTTGATAGGCAAACCGAACAGGTTGATAAAGCCCGTTGCGTCCGCTTGGTTGTACACGTGATCCTCGCCGAACGTTGCAATCTCTTCCGAGTACAGCGAATAGTCGCTCCATGCGCCCGCTTTGATAATATTACCCTTATACAGCTTCAATCTTACTTTACCCGTCACCGTTTCCTGCGTTTTATCCACAAACGCCGAAAGCGCTTCACGAAGGGGCGTAAACCATTGCCCGTTGTACACAAGTTCCGCAAAGCAAACGGAAAGCTCTTGCTTTTTATGCGCCGTATATTTATCGAGGCAAAGCGTTTCCAAGTACGCGTGCGCCGCATACAAAATTTCCCCGCCCGGCGTTTCGTATACGCCGCGACACTTCATACCCACAAGACGGTTTTCCACGATATCCAAAAGCCCGATACCGTTCTTGCCGCCCACTTCGTTGAGCGCAAGAATAATTTCTTTTGCGCTCATTTTCTTGCCGTTGTACGCAACAGGTCTGCCCTTTTCAAATTCGAGCGTAATATACGTAGGTTCGTCGGGAGCTTGCAAAGGCGAAACGCCCATTTCGAGGAATCCCTCTTTTTCATACTGCGGTTCGTTGCCCGCATCCTCCAAATCCAAACCCTCGTGGCTCAAATGCCAAAGGTTCTTGTCCTTCGAGTAATTCGTTTCACGGTTAATTTTCAAGGGCACGTTATGCGCTTCCGCATAATCGATTTCCTCTTCACGGGACTTAATCGACCATTCTCTCCAAGGCGCAATAATCGTCATTTCCGGCGCAAACGCTTTAATCGTCAACTCGAAACGTACCTGATCGTTGCCCTTACCCGTACAGCCGTGGCAGATTGCGTCCGCGCCCTCTTTCTTGGCAATCTCAACGATACGCTTTGCAATAACGGGACGGGCAAAGGACGTACCGAGCAGGTACTCCTCGTATTTTGCGCCCGCCATCATAGTAGGCACAACGTATTCGTCCACGAACTCATCCGTCAAATCTTCAACGTACAACTTGGACGCGCCCGTTTTAAGAGCCTTTTCTTCCAAACCGTCCAGCTCGTCCGCCTGCCCCACGTTGCCGCTTACCGCAATGACTTCGCAGTTGTTGTAGTTTTCCTTCAACCAAGGAATAATGATTGAGGTATCCAACCCGCCCGAATAGGCAAGCACTACTTTTTTGATGTCTTTCTTTTCCATAACGTTATCTCCTTACTTTTGCATATATATTCATTTTATACGTTCATTATACACACATTTCTTCTTCTTGTCAATCGCTTTTTTGCTATATTTTACAAGACTTTTTGAATATTTTGTGTATATTGCGCATAAATGTATATTTTTTGCATATTTATCTTTTTTTGCATATTTTTTCCGCAAAACGCACCGTTTCCATAGCGTCCTTGCAGTATTTATCCGCGCCGATAATCCGTGCGTATTCCTCGTTCAAAACCGCGCCGCCCACCACGACTTTACACCACGGCGCTTTTTCTTTGAGAAGCGCAACTGCTTTTTGCATAGAGGGCAGCGTAGTCGTCATCAAAGCGGAAAGCCCTGCAAGCTGCGCCCCCGTTGCAACCACCGCTTCCACAATACGTTCGCACGGTACGTCTTTACCCAAATCCGTCACGTCAAATCCGTAATTTTCAAGCAGGGTCTTTACGATATTTTTACCGATATCGTGAATATCGCCCTCTACCGTGGCAATTACGAATTTTCCTTTTTTCTCTCCGACGCCGCCTTGTTTTTGCATATGCGCCTGTATGCACGTAAAAGCCGCTTTCGCGCTCTCCGCGCTTGTCAAAAGTTGCGGCAGGTACGCCCGTTTTTCCTCGTACGCTTTCCCTACGTTATCGAGGGCGGGTACGATTTGTTTATTGACGATATCCAGCGGGTCTTGCGTTTCAAGCGCTTTCTCGCAAAGCGCTTTTGCCCGTTCTTTCAAGCCCTTTTCTATCGCCGCGCAAAGCGTTTCGGCTTCTTCCCCCGTTGCCTTTTCGTCCGTCGCAAAACGGATATATTCGGCGCAATGCCTATCCCAGCCTTTAAGAGCAAGATAGGATAAAAAGCTTTTTTGCACGGCAAGCGAAAGCGGATTTGCAATCGCCGCGGAAAGTCCGTTTTCCAAAGCGCAGGTCAAAAACGTAGCCGTCACGTCCTCCCGTTGCGGCAAACCGAACGAAACGTTCGATACGCCGAGAACGGTCTTTACGCCCAACCGCTCCTTGACAAGCCGCAACGCTTGCAAGGTTACGTTCGCCGCGTTCCCGTCCGTTGCAACCGAGGTCGTCAACGTATCGACGAGGATGTCCTTTTTGCCAATACCGTATTTCGCCGCCTCGTTTACAATCCGTTCGGCAATTTCATATCTACCCTCGGCGGTTTCGGGAATCCCGTTTTCGTCCAACGTCAGAGCCACCACCGCCCCGCCGTATTTTTTCACAAGCGGCAACACGCTTGTAAGGCTTTCCTTTTTGCCGTTGACGGAATTGACAAGGGGCTTGCCGTTATATACCCGAAGCGCGCCCTCCAACGCCTTGCAATCAACGGTGTCTATTTGCAAGGGCAAATCCGTTACGGCTTGTATCGCTTCCACGTACGCTTTCAGCGTTTCCGATTCGTTGATACCGGGCAAACCCACGTTTACGTCCAATACCGCCGCGCCCTTTTCCTGTTGCGCAAGCGCTTCCCGCAAAGCATATTCCGTATCACCCGTCAACAACGCTTGCTTGAACGCCTTTTTCCCCGTGGGGTTGATACGCTCGCCAATCATCACGGGCATATCGAAATCGACAGCATGCGTATACGAAGATACGCAAGTGAACGTCTTTTTTTGCGTGCGCACGGGCGAGAGCGTACGTATCTCGTCGGCAACGGCGCGGATATACGCAGGTGTCGTGCCGCAACAACCGCCCACGAGCCTTGCGCCCCGTTTGACAAATCCCGCCACCGTTTTAGCAAACTCCCGTTCGTCGATATCGTACCCACCGTCCGCTTTCGGCAACCCTGCATTGGGCTTGACGAGTACGGGCAAGGAAGCTCTTGCAAGCAATTCCTCTACAACGGGCGCAAGCTGTTTCGGTCCGACCGAACAATTCGCGCCGAGCGCATCCACGCCCAAACCTTCCAGCATTGCCGCCATTGCCGCGGGCGTTGCGCCCGTCATCAGCTTCCCGTCCCCGCCGTAGGCATTGGAAACGAGCAAAGGCAGGCCGCAATTTTCCTTGACGGCAAGCACCGCCGCTTTCGTTTCGAGCGAGTCGCTCATTGTTTCGATATATACGAGGTCTACCCCGCATTGCACGCCGATACGCACCGTTTGCGCAAAAATCGCAACCGCTTCTTCAAACCCCAAATCCCCGTACGGTTTCAACAACTTACCCGTAGGTCCGATATCGAGGGCTATGAATTTTTCTTGCTTACCCGAAGAACGCGTCTGCGCAAGGCGGGCGTTTTCCACCGCCGCGGCAATCAACGTTTCCAGCTCCGCTTCCGTATATTTAAGCGTATTTGCGCCAAACGTATTGGTACACACGACGTTGCTGCCCGCGTCGTAATATTCTCGGTGAATATCTACAAGCGTTTGAGGATGCGAAACGCTCCAACGCTCGGGCAATTCCCCCAAGGGTAGCCCTGCCGACTGCAACAGCGTACCCGTTCCGCCGTCCAACAATACGGTATTTTGTTGTAAAAACGCTTTAAAGTCCATACTGTTTTCCTATACCGAAGATCGCCGTCACCGATTTGGCGGGGGTCATCATCAAGCTGTCATTCAGCGTAAGTCCAATTCGTTTTTCAGGGCAGAGCAACGAAAATATCTCCCGTTGCTTTTCCACGGGAATATTACCGTACCCCGGGCTGAACCGCGGCGTAACGGCATACCCACGCTGCAAGCACGCCGCTTTTATCTCCTCGCAAAACGTATTGCAAAGGCTTTCGATACGCTCTGCGCCCAATCCTTGCAACAACAAAGCCTTAGACGGCGCGGTCACGGCATATCTTGCGATAAGCCTGTCTATCCCCAAACCCGCCGTCGCCGCAAACACGAGCGCGTACGTAGCCCCGCCAAGGCGTTTTTTTACCGCCTCACCAAGAAGTGTTCCCGCTTCGTCTGCGGTAAGGACGGCGTAGCAAACGCCAAGCGAACATGCCGCTTCCTCCACGCACGCATTAAAAAGCAACGCAATCCTTTCGTCTTGCTCTTTTTGCCTCGCATAGCGCAACGCTTCGGCAGTATCGACGGGGATATCCGCATACATTTTTACGTATACGCCGTTATGCATTTTTGCCTATAATCGCAGAAAGATTGCTTTGTATGCTTTCCGCTACGTCGGGCTTATTCATAGAATACACGTGCACGTTTGCAATCCCGTTTGCGTACAGGTCTATGATTTGATCGGTAGCGTACGCAATCCCCGCCTGCTTCATTGCGGAGGGGTCGTTGCCGAACGTGTCGACAAGGCTCAAAAACCGACGGGGCATAAACGAACCTGAAAGTTTGAGCGCCCTTTCCACCTGCTTAGCGCTCGTAATCGGCATAATGCCCGCAATCACGGGAACGGTAATACCCGCCTCACGGATTTTGTAAAGGTAATTATACAAAAGGTTATTATCGAAAAACATTTGCGTCGTTAAAAACGCGCAACCTGCATCCACCTTTTCTTTGAGATACCGAATATCTTCCTTTTGATTGTTGCTTTCGGGGTGTACCTCGGGATAGCAAGCCCCGCCGATACAAAAATCGCCGCTTGCTTTCAACTCCCGCACAAGCTCTACGGCGTGACGGTACGCCCAAGCCGACCGATCCTCGTTTATCCTATCCTGTGGGATATCGCCGCGGAGCGCCATCACGTTTTCTATCCCCGCCGCCTTGAAATCGGCGATACGTTCTTTCACCGTTTCTTTCGTAGAAGACACGCAAGTAAGATGCGCAAGCGATTCCACCCCGCAAGACTTCTTAATCCCCTCGGCGATACGGAGCGTATATTTGCTTGTACCGCCGCCCGCGCCGTAGGTCACGCTCATAAAGGCAGGACGAAGCCGCGCGATCTGTTCCGTCGCCGTTTGTACGTCCGCATATACGCTATCCGTTTTAGGCGGGAATACCTCAAAGGAAAGCGAGTACGTATGTTTTGCGAAGATTTCCGTCAGTTTCATACATTTCACCTCGGTTTATATTATATATTATAATATAAAGCCAAGAATATAGCAAGATTTTTTGCGCCTATTCCAACGATTTTTTTTACTTTTTTCCTTGACAAACCAAGAAACTTGCTATATAATAGACCAAATGAGGAGTACGTATGAAAAAAACGGAAATTGAACCGATCGGATATATCCGTACGGACTTTAAAGAAAAATTCGGAATCCCCCGTCAAAGCGGGCGCGCGCCCTCTTTGCAAGCGGAAATCATCTTCTGCCCAGAATACCGAAATGCAGATATGTTTCGAGGAATAGAGGGGTTTTCACACCTTTGGCTTCTTTTCGATTTTTCACTGACGCGGGAAAAAGGTTGGAGCGCCACCGTTCGCCCGCCACGTCTTGGCGGAAATACGCGCGTGGGCGTGTTTGCCAGCCGTTCCCCTTTTCGTCCCAATCATATAGGGCTTTCCTGCGTAAAGTTGGAAGCAATACGCCGCACGCAAGAATACGGGACTATCCTTATCGTATCGGGCGCAGATTTACTCGACGGTACGCCGGTATTCGACGTTAAACCCTATCTGCCTTTGGCAGACTGTATTCCCCAAGCTTCGGGCGGATATTCCGAGCAAGGCGAAACGCATAAGCTGACCGTCGTGTTCCCCGAACCGCTTTTAAGCGAAATCCCGCCCGAAAAACGGGCAGGCTTGCAAGAATGTTTGGCAGACGATCCCCGACCCGCCTACAAAGACGAGCCGAATCGTCTGTACGGTATCTCGTTCGGCGGTTTCAATATCCGCTTTACCGTAGACAAGGATACGCTCACCGTACAAGAAATACAACCTTAAAAAGCAATTCCCCTGCGTTTTATTGCAAAACGCAGGGGCTTTTTTATGCTTTTCCGGGGAAATGGATATAGTAGCGGAAATTACCGATAACGCCCATTGCTTGCGCCAAGCGGAAATACGCCTCGCCGATACTCAACTCGTTCCGTTTAAACTGTATAAACAGCTCGCCTTTTTCTTCGTTCCACTCCGCACCGAACCGCTTTGCCACCGCTTCGATTTCTTCTTTATATTCGGTGTAATCGAGCGTGGCGTACGCAAGCCATTCGGAGAACGAACCGCCCGTGGAAAGCCGCAACGTTTTGGGCGCAACTTCCTCCAAGCGGTACGACATACCCTCGCCGTCGAAAAACATACCCAAAGCGATATGCAATCCCCAATGGTCGCCCTTTGCTCGCACAAAATTGTTCATAACCCGTTCACACAAGTCCAACAACGGTTTTTGGCTCATACGTCCGCCCTCCTTGCATACAACGCTTCCTCGTACGTAAGCGGATACATATCCAAATTCGCCACGATACTTGCATACGCAAGCATATCGAAAATTCCGCTTTCTACGGCATACCCGCTTGAAAGCGCCCAAACTTTCATTGTCAGAATACGCCCGCCGACAAAATGAATCCTACCCTCGCGCTCGGCAAACTCCTTTAACCATTTTTGATAAGGCGCAATGTCCCCGACCCGCTTTTCCAGCTCTGCTATCGCTTTTCCGCCGTCGGAATATTCCGCAGACGTTTCACCCACGGGCTTAAACGTGATTGTAAACGGCTCTGTTCCCCCCGAAAAGAACACGGCGGGAACGGTAATCTCAATCCTGTCGGGAAAACGTTTCCATTGTACCTTTTCCATCACCGAACGTATGAACACCGCGCAAGGCAACGGCTTGTAATCGTCTTCGCTGTAAATATGAAAGGGTACGTATTCAAACTCACTCATACTTTCACCTCTTGTTTATTATAGCATACCGCGTTTGTTTTAGCAAGCAAAAACGCGGCTGTCAAAGCCGCGCCTTTCCCTTATTGAAAATTGCCAACGTACCGCAACCCGAATGTGTTCCGATAACCGAGCCGACGTAATTGACCAAAATGTTTGTATTCGGTCTTTTCGCCAAGATAAGCGATTTGACGTATTCGACGTCCTCCATACAATCGCCGTGGCTGATAAAGATAGGGTCGTTTTCGTCCATTTCGGCGTCCTCAAATATCTTATTCACAATGGCATGCAAGGATTTTTTTCTGCCGATTACTTTCCCAATCGCCACAAGTTTTCCCGCGTTGTCCACGTGCATAACGGGTTTAATTTTCAGCACCGAGCCGACAATCGCCGTCGTTTTGGAAACACGCCCGCCACGGTGCAAATGGAACAGATTGTCCACCGTGAAATAATGACGGATATGCAGTTTCAACCCCTCGGCATAATCCGCCGTTTCGTCTAAACTTGCGCCCGTATCCGCTTTTTTAACGACGTAATCGAGAAGCAAGCCCTGACCCATAGAAGCGCAAAGACTGTCTACGATACGAATTTTTCTTTCGGGATATTCCTTGGCAAGATCGCGGCTGGCAACGACAAAACTACCCGCCGTACCCGAAAGCCCCGAAGAAAACGCCACAACCAAAACGTCCTTGCCGTTTTTAAGGCTTGCCTCGATACGTCCACGCGCCATCTCCCCCGTGACCTGATAGGTCGTAGGCATAGCGCCCTCGCGCAATTTGGCATAAAACTCCTTTTCCGTGATATGCTCGCCGCCCTCACCCTCATAGTTGACGTTGTTCATAGTAAAGCCGAGCTTTACGCACGTTACGTTATGCTCCTTATAGTACTCCTCGGGCATATCGCAAGCCGAATCCGTGACGATATCGAATTTTCTTTCCATTTCTTCTCTCCTTTTGTAGTGTTATTTTAATACGTTAAATTTCTTGATTCGCTCCGCCTCAAACGCAAGCGAAACAAAGTACGTTCCGTTTTTACAGGTCAGTTCCATACGGGGCAGACCGATCAAGTCGAAATACTCGCCGAGTTTATCGGCAATATCCTTTAACACAAGCGCTTTGCAAGCGTCGCTCATCACCGATTTATCTGCTTGTATCACGTTGTTTATCCGCGTAAATTGATCCGTTCGCACAGCCTACAACCCCCTTTTGAGTATTCGGCGCAAGCCCCCGAAAAAACCGCTGTATTTGCGGGTGGCGTCGTACACCTTTTTCTTGCCCGTGATAAGGCTTGTCGCAAGCATTTTAAAGGCGGGGTGCGGCGAAGTAAACGCGCCGCCGTAAATCGTATATTCTTCGGGTATCACGCCGAGAAGCGGCGTTTTCAAAAGCGCAACAATCTCTTCGGGGGATAGACTTTCTTTGACGAGAACCAAATCCCCGCGCGCCTTGTTTACAACGAGGGAAACGCTCTTTAAACGGTAGCTTTTGAGCAACGTGATTACTTTATCGGCGTCACGAATCGCGGAAACCTGCGGCGTAGTGACAACGATAGCCTCGTCCGCCGTAGCAATGGCTCTGTGAAAGCCCTCGTCTATTCCTGCGGGACAATCGATTATAATATAATCAAACTGCGGCGCAAGCGCCTCCAAAACCACTTTAATCGCCTGCGGCGAAACATACCGCTCGGGCGCGGAATGGCTACTTGTAAGCACGTATAAATTTACGTAGTCGGGATGACGGACAAGCGCTTGCTTCGCCCTGCACCTGCCCTCAATAGCATCTACGAGGTCGTAAGTAACGAGGTTTTCCACTCCCGTAGCCACGTCCACGTTATTCAAACCGAGGTCTGCGTCGCAAAGCACTACGCGTTCGCCTTTCCTTGCAAGACAGGCGGAAAGATATGCCGCCACCGTAGTTTTTCCAACGCCGCCCTTACCCGACGTAACGACGATCTTTCTTGCCATACTCCTACCCCTTGTTTTATTTGCTCCATTTACAGCACAAATAATCCTATCACAAGGAAGCAGGCGTATTTTATCGGTTTTTATCGTTTTTTGGCTTTTTTGATAAAATATGCAACGACATTATCCGCTTGCTCTTTCTTTATCAAGCCATTGTATTATAGCATATTTTTCCCAAAACCGCAACGTTCAATCTCTTTTGCCAAGTCTACCTTTCTCGCCCCGTCCTCTACCAAAACAAGAATTTAAAATTCTACCCTTAGTAGAGTTCCTTTTTCACAACAAAAAAGCGGAAAAAGCCGTTTGCTTTTTCCACTTTTGCGTTTATGTTTTATGTAGATTATCTGTTCCGCTTGCAAAGCTCTGCGCAAACCTCGGAAAGTTTTACGCCCTTTGCGCTCAACAAGACCATTACGTGGTACAACAAATCGCCCGCTTCATTGATCACGCCCGTCTTTTCCTCGTTTTTGGAAGCGATAACAAACTCGACCGCTTCTTCGCCGACCTTTTTGGCGATCCTATCCACGCCGCGCGCAAACAGGAAGCTCGTATACGCGCCATCCTCGGGATTCTTCTTATATTCCTCGACGATACGTTGCAACCGACCGAGCATTTCCCCGCCGATATCTTTATATTCGCCCTTAATCTGCTTAGAAAAAGTAGAAAACGTTTTATTCTCTGCGTCCGCATTGCCCGTTTGGCAAACCTTTAACAACAACGTTTTGCCCGTACCGTCCAAATATGCCGTTTTGGGTTTTTGCGTGTTCCCGTTCATTGCGCCGAATTTCTCAACCGCGCCCGTTTTCTCATTGAAATAATGTACGCAACTCGTATCGAAGGTTTTTTCGATTGCCTCAGCGTTCATTTTTGCAATAAGCAAAACCTCTCCGCTTTCATAATCCTGCGTGATAACGGTAATCAACCCGTCCTTGCCGTAAACGATACCGCTTACATCCACTTTATCCGTTTTAACCGCCATAATAAAAACCTCCCGTATAGCATCTTGCATTTCTATTATACTACAAATTTTTCCTGCCGTCAATAGCTTGGACAAAATTATTTTGATTTTTTTACCCAAACTTTTACGAAACGTACGCTAATTCATCACCACGTCTTTCAAACTTTCGTATTTTTTTAACGCGCGCTCCCGCAACTCTTCCGTATCAAACCGCCCCTCGAACACCTCGTCCGAAAGCTTTTTCGCTGCAAAAATGACTTGCGTGGGATAGTGCAAATTTTTGATATCCCCGAGCATTTTACCCGATTGGCGCGTACCGAAAAAGTCACCGCCGCCCCGCATTTCGAGGTCTTTTTCCGCTATCTTGAAACCGTCCGTTTCGTTTTTAAACGCCGTCAACCGCTCTTTTGCCGTATCTCCGTCAGAGCCGATTAACAGGAAACAATAGCTCTTTTCGCTACCTCTGCCCACGCGCCCGCGAAGCTGGTGCAGTTGCGAAAGCCCAAACCGCTCGGCATTGTAGATAATCATAATGGTAGCGTTGGGCACGTCTACGCCCACCTCGATAACCGTCGTGGAAACAAGGCAGTCGTATTCCCGATTTTTAAACGCCGCCATAATCTCCGCCTTTTCCTTATCTTTCATACGCCCGTGCAACAGCGCAAAACGAACGGTAGGCAACCGACCTTTCAGCTCCTCGTACAGCTCCGTCACACTGATAATCGAGCCTTCCTCGTCATCCTCAATCTTTGCGCAAACGAAATACGCTTGCTTACCCGCCGCCGTTTCCCTTTGTACATAATCAAGCATGTCGTCATACTTACTTTGCGGAATAATCCCCGTCGAAATTTCTTGGCGCGCCTTGGGCTTGTCCGTAATCGTCGTCACGTCCAAATCCCCGTAAAAGATAAGCGAAAGCGTACGGGGAATGGGCGTGGCGCTCATAACCAGCATATCCACCCCCTCGCCCTTCTCCGCAAGCGCGTTGCGTTGTGCCACACCAAAACGGTGCTGTTCGTCGCAGACGATAAACGCAAGCGAGGGAATTTCAACGTCGCCTTGCAAAATGGCGTGCGTACCGCAAAGGATATCGATTTCCCCGTTTTTAAGCCGTGTTTTCATCTCCCGCTTTTCTTTCGCCGTCATACCGCCCGCAAGATATCCTATACGGTATTCGGGAAAATACTTTTTCAAAACCCCGTAGTTTTGCGCGGCAAGCACTTCCGTAGGGGAAAGATAGGCGGCGGTGTAGCCGCTTTTTACCGCCATAAAGATTCCGCATAATGCAACGGCGGTTTTGCCGCTGCCCACGTCCCCTTGCACGAGTCTGTTCATACGCTGCGGCGCGTTTATATTTGTATAAATTTCATTAACCGCTTTCTTTTGCCCGTCCGTGAACGCAAACCCGAACCTTTGCGCAAACGCCTTCACTTCGGCGGCGGTGACGGCATATCGGCGAATCCGCGCCTCTTCCTTACCGCCCTTAATAATTTTAAAAGCAGAAATCAGCGTAAAATATTCTTCGAGCGCTATACGCTCGGAAGCAGCGTCCTTTTGCGTAAGCGAAGTGGGGTTATGCGCTTCGTAAAAACTTTTCGCCAAAGGCGGAAGGTCGTACTTTTTCACAATCGGGTACGGAATAACGCTGTCGATATCCACCTTGCCAAGCGCCTCTTTCACCGCATCACGGACAATCTTTTGGCTAAGCTTTCCCTTTAAGGGATAGACAGGCACGATACCCTTTAAACGGTAATTTTTATCGAGCGGCTCAAACGTGGGATTGACAATGGATATCTGCCCAAACTTGTTCTGTACGCGCCCGTAAAACAAGTATTCCCCCGCTTTGAGCTTTTGGGCGACGTAGGGTTGATTGAACCAAACGGCGGTAAAAGGAAAACCGTCCTGCGAACAAAACGCCCGCACCACCTTACGGGGGCTGGAAAAATTGACGGGCGCAAGCCTCGTCACTTCGCACGCAATCAGCACAATATCGTTATGATACGCGTATTTCAGCGAAGAACGCTCGGTAAGATCGAGATAGGCGCGCGGATAAAACCGCACAAGATCCTCTGCCTCGAAAATACCCAACTTATTAAAATCTTTTTCGCGTTTTTCGCCAATCGAACGCAATGCCGAAAGCTTCATAGCCCTATTTACTTCTCCTATGGTTAACGGCGGAAAAATTCAATTTTTTCCGCCGTTAGTATTTTAATAATCTTGCATAATTATACAATTATTCCAAAGAAAGGATATAATAGTATACCGATTGACCGCCGTTATGGAAGTCTACGTCGCAATCGGGATATTTCTCTGCGATTGCCGCGCAAAGCTCTTCCGCTTCGTTTTCTTTCACCTCTTCGCCGTAGTACAGCGTAATCATTTGGTGGAAATCCTCTTTCATACGCCCGATCAGCTTCATCACTGTTTCTTCTACGGAATGGGATTTCGCCAAAATCTTCTTATCGTCCAAGCCGATAATATCGCCCTCTTTGATAGAGAACCCGTTGAGCGTCGTGCTTCTTACCGCATACGTCACTTGACCCGCTTTCACGTTGTCGAGCGCGTGAATCATATTCGTCTTATTTTCCTCTGCGCTTGCTTCGGGGTTAAATTCGAGCGCCGCCGCAAAGCCTTGCGGTACGTTCTTCGTGGGAATTACGTGGATTGTTTTGTTCTCCACGAGATTTTTTGCCTGTTCGGCGGCAAGAATGATGTTCTTGTTATTGGGGAACACGAAAATATGCTCCGCATTGATCTTTTGCGCCGCGTCTGCAATATCGCTTGCGCTCGGATTCATTGTCTGCCCGCCCTCGATAATACGGTCTACGGACAAATCCTTGAAGATATCCGAAAGCCCCGAACCGGTACAAATGGCAAGCATGCCCATTTCTTTCTTTTCCGCTTCGAGCTTAGCTTTGAGCTGACGGTTCTGCTCCAACATATTCTCAATCTTCGGGCGGTCAAGTTCGCCAAGTTCGAGCGCATACGTCAACGCTTTGCCCGGTTGATTGGTGTGCACGTGCACCTTTACAAGCTCCAAATCCCCGATACAAATAACGCTGTCGCCAATAGACATAAGCCGTTCGCGCAATCTATCAATCGCAGAAAGCGTAGTACTCTTTTTCATATTGATAATGAAAAATTCCGTACAATAGGCGTATTGAATATCGCCCAAATCCATATTGATAATGCTAGAATTATCCCCGAATTCCGATTCGTTTGCGGAAGTATCCGCTTCCGTCACCGTTTCGGCAATCTCTTCGCCCGTAAGCTCGGAGGCAAATCCCTTGAAGATTGTCATAAGCCCAACGCCGCCCGAGTCTACAACGCCCGCTTTTTTCAAAACAGGCAAAAGCTGCGGCGTAAGCGCAAGCGCCTTTTCACCCTCTTCTATTACGTCCTTGAAGAAATCTTCAAAGTTCTTTTTCTTGTTTGCAATCTTGGGCGCAACCTCGCTCATCATACGGATAACGGTCAAAATCGTGCCTTCTTTGGGTACGGACACCGCGCCGTACGCCACCTTTGTACCCGCTTCCATTGCCTTTGCGAACGTCTTGGTATCTACTTCCTTTTCGCACTTACCCAAAACGGAACAGATACCCTTTAAAATTTGGGAAAGAATAACCCCCGAATTACCTCTTGCGCCCTTTAACGCGCCGCGGGAAATGCTAGTGCAAACTTCCGAAAAAGCGCTCGATTGACAAGCGGTAAGTTCTTTTACAGCCGACTGCATAGTCAGCGACATATTTGTACCCGTATCACCATCGGGAACGGGGAATACGTTCAACGCGTCCACTTTGGCGCGGTTGATTTCCAGCTGTTTCGCGCCGACAAGAATCATCTTACGGAATTCCGTACTGTTTATCGTTTTATGCATTAAAAATGCTCCTTTAATCATTGTAAATACTGCGCCTAAAATCTTTCGGCTTCCTTATCCACGCTCATATACGCGCAAACCGAAAATAGGCGGTCGCAAAAACCCCTTGGTATTATATATAAGGTATATAGAAGTCTTTACGCAAAAAAGCGCAATAGAAACATTGCGCCGAAAAAAGTCAAAGTTTGACGCCGATAACGTTTACGTTGACCGTATCCACAATCATACCCGTAAACCCCTCGACTTTGTATTTAATCGCCTCTTTGAGCGATTCTGCCACGGCGTTGATAGAAACGCCGTATTTTATAATGACGTACAAATCAATATAAATCCTGTTCCCGGAGGTAGTTACTTTCACACCCTTACCGCCGACGTCCTTTTTCAAAAGGTTGGCAAACGTATCGGTAAGACGGCGCGAAACCATCTCCACGATCCCGTACGATTCGAGCGCGGTATACGAAGCGACCTTTGCTATCGAAAGATCGGATATGGAAATTTTACCGTAAGCATTGTTCGTATTAACTGACATACATTCTTCTCCGTTTACTCCTCCATTTTACACTATTTCCCTGCTTTTGGCAAGTACTTTTTCAAAAAAAATCGAATATTTTTTATTTTTTGTCTTTTTGACCTCATTTTTAATTGATTTTTCCAATCAAAAATGCTATATTATTATTGCTTGTTTTGCGGAAAGTTATTTTTTAAAGCAAAAAAGCGGAAACCAACTACGGTAAAATTATCCCAAACGGAGGTGTCAATATGTCCAGAGTATGCAATATTTGCGGTAAAGGTCAAGCGTCGGGTAACAACGTAAGCCACTCCAACCGTAAAACGAGAAGAACTTTCAAAGTAAACGTTCAAAAAATTTCTTACGTAGAAAACGGCAAAGAAACGAACGGCTACGTATGCGCGAGATGTATCAGAACGATGAAGAAGGCGGACTGAGCACTCTGTAAGCTAAAAAACCGTAAAGCCGACACGCTACATGCGCGTCGGCTTTTTGCCTATCGTAAGCCATACGCCCCAAAGTCTGCTGCTTTGGGGCGTATTCGCTATCATAACTCTTGTTTCTTATCTCTATCTCGTTCCAATTTTTTCTTTTTCAATATACCTTTTAACAATACGTGTATTACTATATGGAAAGTGAGAAGTGTCAATATCCACGTAATCGGATAGCACAGCAAAATGGTTTCAAATGTAGGATAGAGCGGGAATACCGTCCAAAGCCATACCACACGCAAAAGGCAAGACCCGATTAAAGCAATCAACGTAGACAAGCCCGATTTCCCAAGCCCTCTTAAAACGCCCGTTCCTACGTTCATCAACCCGCAAATAAAATACGTCGTTCCGAAAAACCAAATACGCGTCGTCGCCGCGCCCATAGCGATTGCCTCCACGCTTCCCGCTTCGCCTGGTACGATACCGTACAGACTGAGCAACGGCGTTTTCAAAAGCAATATCACAAGCCCCAAAACAAGCCCAATTCCGCCTGCCAACGCATAACAGCAATACTGTATCGGCTTCACGCGTTCAGGCTTTTTCCCGCCCATATTTTGACTCGTAAAGGTGACTGCGCCTTGGTATACGGCGTCCATAGCCGTATAAGTAAACGCTTCTAAATTGGCAGCAGCAGCGCTGCCGTTGACGACAGGCTGATAGGTAAGCCCCGGCGGGCA
Organism: Clostridia bacterium; assembly: GCA_017463145.1. GTDB lineage: Bacteria > Bacillota > Clostridia > Christensenellales > Borkfalkiaceae > Scatosoma. The sequence continues at coordinate 22,797 of JAFTPR010000001.1, read as the reverse complement.
AACGTTGTTATTGACGGTGACGATGGAAGATTGTATCAAGATATTGGATACGGAAAAGAGCGCCCCTTGTATCGCCGCGGGAAATCCAACGAGAACAATCCGTTTCATCTCCTTACCGTCTATCTTTAATTTACGGAAGGAGAACGCCGTAGCGTCCTTACTTTTTATCAACCGTATCAATAGCACGATAAAGGCGAATACGTTGGCAAGCGCCGTAGCCAGCGCAACGCCCTCCACGGACAGGCGCAAAACGAGCACGAAGAAGAAGTTCCCCGCAACGTTCAAAAGCCCTGCAATCGCCAAAACGATAAGCGGCGTTTTGCTGTCCCCTTTGGCGCGGAAGATTGCGCTCAAATAATTGGTCAACGCCAAAAAGGGTATGCCCGAAAAATAGATATAGGTATACGTGACGGCAAGTTCGAGCAAATTGCCCGTCGCGCCCATACTTTTAAGGATCGGGCGGGCAAGCGCAATGCCTATCCCCCCGCCGAGAACCCCGAACAGCAGCGCAAGAATGAGCGAGGTGTGTACCGCTCTTTGTACGCGCGCATCGTCCTTGGCGCCGATATGCTTTGCCACGACTACGTTCGCCCCGACGGAAAATCCGATAAAGATATTTACGATCAACGAAACGTACGAGCCTGTCATACCAATCGCCCCGACGGCGTTTACCTCGTCGGACAAACTGACGACCATCATATCCGCAGCGTTGTAAAACGTCTGCAACAGGTTCGTCGCCACAATCGGTAACACAAACAAGAGGATTTGGGGAAATAATTTTCCTTCTGTAAAAACAATCTGCTTGCTACTTTTCACGCTCGTCATAATTACAATCTCCTTTTACGTGAACATCATTCCCTCTTATATGATACTTGTAAATAGATACGACGTCTGCCGTCAGCTCGAAAATATACGTAAGACTTGCAAAGAACGCCGCGCCCGTCAACGTATTAAACAAAATAGACAGCACGGTGGGCACAAGCATTGTAAAGCGCACAATCTTCAAATTGCGTATACGGAAGATAAACGCATACATCACCAATGCCAAAAGACAAAGGATATCGAGCGGTTGCGCCGTTTTGAGCACAAAGAAATTCACAATCACGTACGAAGCCGTCGTTGCCGCCGCAAGCGCAAGCGCCACCCAAAGCGGCGCATTTTTGTCTTTCTGTTCGTATGCGAAATACGCAAGCGCGCGCACAAGCCCAATCCCCAGCCCGATCATTGCAAAAAACTGCACGGAAAAGAAGTAGGATACAATTAAAAACATAATACAAAGTGCTTGAAACAAAAGATACAGGCTCTTTTTCTTCACGAAATAGGATACCACCACGAATACCATCGCAACAAAGCTTGCGATAAGCGACAGCACCTCGTTTTTCATTGCTTTTCTCCTTGCAGATAACTTGCGCGAAGCTGTCCGCACGCTCCGCCGATATCCGCGCCGATCTGACGGCGCAAGGTAGCGGATATGCCGCCCTTTTCCAATCTGCCCAAAAAACGGTACGCTTCCTTATCGCCCGTCGCCTTTAAGGAACGCTCTTTCACCTCGTTGAGCCGTATCAAATTGACGTGACAGGGCTTGCCTTTGAGAAGCCTTATAAGCGCCTCGGCGTGTTCCTCGTCGCAATTTTCCCCCTCGATAAGCGTATATTCAAAATAATACCTTCTACCCGTTTTTTGAAAGTAATATTCGCACGCTTTCAAGATTTCACCGATTTTATACGCTTTGGCAATCGGCATTGTCCTCTCCCGCATGCAATCGTCCGTAGCATGCAGGGAAACGGTCATATTCAGAGGTATTCCCTCCTCAGCGAACTTGTACATTTTCGGCACAATCCCGCACGTGGAAAGAGAAATGTTTCTCGCGCTGATGCAGATACCCTCCGCCGCCGTTACCAAACGTAAAAAACGCACCGTTTCGTCGTAATTATCGAGCGGCTCGCCGCTGCCCATCATCACGACGTTCGTCACGGCGCGGGCATTCGTAACCTGCCCTTCGATATCCTTTTTATGGAGCGCGTTTACCACGAGAATTTGCGATAGTATTTCGCCTGCCGTCATATTCCGAATCAAGCCGTTGAGCGTCGAGGCGCAAAACTTACAACCCATTCTGCACCCAACCTGCGTTGAGATACATTGCGTATAGCCGTATTTATACTTCATCAACACGCCCTCGACCAAGTTTCCGTCTGCAAGCTCGAAAAGGTACTTTTCCGTACCGTCCGAGGAATAAAACGTTTCCTTTATTGTGACGGGTCTATCCTCATATTCCTCCAAAAGCTTGGCTTTGAAATCCTTGGAAAGCGAGGTAATCTCCGTAATCGCCTTACCTTGCGTTAAACCCTCGAACAGCTGTTTGCCCCGAAATTTCTTTTCACCCTTTTCCACTACGAGCGTTTCTATCTCCGCAAGAGATAAATCCTGCAATATCTTTTTCATTGCTTCACCATTTTACAAACGTAGAATCCCGCGCCGTACGCCGTATCGGGCAAAAATTGCAAACCAAAACGTTTCTTATCGTGCGCAAGCGGACTTTCGAGCGGTTCTGTCGCAAACTCCTTATGTGCTTTTAAAAATTTCGATACAACAAAGTCGTTTTCGCTTTCAAACAGAGAACAGGTGGAATAATACAACGCCCCGCCCTTTTTTACGTAACGGCAAACGGTATTTAAAATATCCGCCTGCGCCTTAGCAAGCCCTGCAAAATCCTCCGCCTTTCTAAACAGTTTGATATCGGGATTTTCGCTGATTGTACCAAACCCCGAACAGGGCGCGTCGCAAAGCACGGCGTCGAATTTTTCCTCGTAATCGGGGTCGAATACCGAGCTGTCCTTTTGCAACTCCGTCACGTTATGCGCGCCCATACGTTCCTTGTATTGGCGGATTAGCTCCACACGGTGTTCGTGTAGCTCAAATGCGGTCACACACTTGCATTTTTTTGCAAGCAAAACGGACTTTCCGCCCGGCGCGGCGCAACAATCGAGCAAATTTTCACAGGGCGCAACCGCCTCGCAGATAGCGATACTGCCCACCGATTGAAAGGTGTACGCGCCTTTATCAAATCCTTCGTCACGGACGAAATTCTCAAACACGTACGTATTCTCAAACGGTGTTTCCCTATGCGGTTTATGCAGATAGTTTTCCGCTTCCCTTTCAAAACGCACGCAAACGCCCGCACTCTTTGCGGAGGCTATGCGCTCCGCCCTGTCACCATATTCCTTTTTCAGCTTTGCATAGGCATATTCGGGATAAGAAATTCGTATACAAACGCCTTGATCCCCTGCGGGCAACGCGCCGTCTACGGCAACTTTATCAAACCGACGCAAAAAAGCGTTTACAAACCCGCTCACCCCCGACTTTCCCAGCTTCTTGCAAAGCGTAACGGCGCAATCCGTCACCATATACCGTTTTTTCTCCATATAAAGGAGCATATACAGCGAAATTTTGAGAATGGTCCTGACGACGAGCTTAGGCGCTTTGGGCGCGTAATGGCGAATACAGAACTCGAAATACCCGTCGTTTTCCAATACGCCGTACACAATTTTGACGGTACGGGCGCGGTATTGCTCCTCAATGTACGTATCGGCAATCGCTTGTTTTACGTGCGCGCCGTCCGAATAAATCTTCGTCAATATCAAAAAGGGGTCGTAAACGGGATTGCTTAACATTCAAACACCTGCCCTTTCCTTGCTTTTCTGCCGTTGAGGAAATCGCCGCCGCTCATACGCTTACCGCCCGCCGCCTGCACCTCTACAAGTTTCACAACACCGTCGCCGCAACGTACAAGCAAGCCTTTTTTGGGAATGTCGTTGAGCACTTCGCCCACGACGCCGCTCGGCGTTTCGTCCGATTTTTCCGCGCGGTACACGTTTAATTTCATTCCGTCAAGCGTCGTATACGCCACGGGCGCGGGGTTCATTGCCCGCACCAAATCCACAATTTCCTTTACGGATTTGGAGAAATCTATTTTTGCGTGTTCCTTATTGATTTTTCTAACGGTGCAAACGTTTTCTGCGCTTTGTGGGGAAAGCGTATAATCGCCCGAACACAAGGCGTTTACCGCCTTTACGATAAGCTCTGCGCCGATAACGGAAAGTCGAGCGGAAAGTTCGCCGTACGTTTCCGTTTCGCTAATCTGTGTTTTTTGCGTGAGCAGAATATCGCCGCTGTCTAAGCCCAATTCCGTTTTCATTACGCAAACGCCCGTTTCCGTTTCGCCTGCAAGAATACAACTTTGGATAGGCGAAGCCCCACGATACTGCGGCAACAGCCCCGCGTGAATATTCCACACGCCCCGCTCAAAGCAGTCCAAACATTCCTGCGTGAGGATTTGCCCATACGCGCAAGTAATGAGCATATCCCCGCCGAGCGCTTTCACTTCGCCGAGTGCCTCCCGAATTTTCTCGGGTTGTAATACGGGGATACCCTGTTCCAGCGCGTACGTTTTGACGGGCGGGGGCGTTAAAATGCCTTTCCTGCCCTGCGGTTTATCCCGTTGCGTAATGACACCGACCACCTCAAAACCGTTTTCTATTAAGCTTTTCAAGGGCGCGACCGCAAAATCGGGCGTACCCGCATACACGATTTTCATAATACTTCCTTAATTGCGTTCTATTTGCGTAGCCTTGTCGATATAGAGTATGCCGTCAAGATGATCCAGCTCGTGACAAATCGCGCGGGCGAAAAACCCTTTTGCCTGCAACATATGTTTCTCCCCGTTTCTGTCCTGATAGGCAAGCTTCACTTTCATAGGACGGGAAACAACGCCGCTTTTGCCGCGTACGGAAAGACAGCCCTCCCAACCGTTCTGTTCGCCCTTTTGCGCCAAAATCACGGGATTGATAAACTCAAAATACCCGTCCTCGACGTCCACGACGACAGCTCTTTTCAAAACGCCCACCTGCGGCGCGGCAAGCCCTGCGCCCTCTTCCTTTTTCACCGTGTCTTTCATATCGTCCAAAAGCCGCCAAAGCCCCTCGTCGAAATGCTCGACAGGCAAACATTTTTGTCTTAACACCTCGTCACCGAGTTGTACTACGTTCCGTATAGCCATTCTCTTTCTCCTTTCTCTCTCGTTTAGCTTAAATTCGTCGGGTTTTCTTCCACCGCGATAAGCACCTCGCGCGTTTTTGCATCCGCGCAAATACCGTAAATATAAGGCAACAAATCCCTTTCCGCAAGCCGCATCAGCACTTGATAGCGGAACTTGTTCTGTATGCGCTTAATCGGTGCGCGCATTTTATTGAAAAACAGGAATTTTTCGGGATTTTGCGTATAGAGCTGTTCCAAGCCCACGTACACCTCCCGCAACGCTTCCAACGTCTTTTTATCGTCCTCGCCCGTAATAAGCACCCGCACAATCTTTGAAAACGGCGGAAACGCCATTGCCGCGCGAAGGGATATTTCATTGTCGTAAAAACCCTCGTAATCGTAGTCCATTGCAAAGCGCAACACGTCGTTTTCGGGATCAAACGTCTGCAAAACCACTTTGCCTTTTTCCTCTGCGCGCCCGCTTCTGCCCGCCACCTGCGTAATGAGCTGAAACGTGCGTTCACGGCTTCTGAAATCGTTGAAATGCAAGCTCATATCCGCGTCGAGGATACCCACCAACGTCACGGCGGGGAAGTCGTGCCCCTTGGCAATCATTTGCGTACCCACAAGGATATCCGCCTTATGTTCGGCAAATGCTTTGAGTATTTTGTAATGCCCCTCTTTGCCGCTCGTCGTATCGTTGTCCATACGGAGAATACGGGCTTCGGGATACAGTTTTTGCAAATCCGCCACAATACGTTGCGTACCCGTCCCCGCATACGTCAGCTTTTTGCCGCCGCAATCGGGGCAAGCGGAAAGCATACCGTATTTTTGTCCGCAATAGTGGCATTTTAAGCAATCCTCGTCGCGGTGATAGGTCAGCGATACGTCGCACGCCTCGCATTTTGCAACGTACCCGCATTCCTTACAGATGACCGTTTGCGAATACCCCCGTCTGTTTAAAAATAGGATTGCCTGCTTATCCGCGGAAAGACAGCGTTCAAGCTCCTCTTTCAACGCGCCTGAAAAGGCGGAATTGTTTCCCCGCCGCACCTCTCTGCGCATATCCGCAAGCAGAATTTCCGGCATTGGTTTTTTATTGATACGCTTATTTAAGCGAATAAGCGAAAACTCTCCGTCCTTGGCGCGTTTATACGTTTCTACGGACGGCGTTGCGCTGCCCAACACAAGTTTGCACCCGTTCCGCTTAGCGCGAAGCAACGCCACGTCAAACGTCGTATATCTCGGCGCGCTTTCGCTTGCATAGCTCGAATCGTGTTCCTCGTCGATTACGATTACCCCTATGTTTTCCAAAGGCGCAAAAATGGCGCTTCTTGCACCGATAGCGATTTTCGCTTCGCCCGTGCGCAACCGCCACCACTCGTCAAACCGTTCGCCTGCGGAAAGCCCGCTATGCAAAATGGCGCAACTTTTCCCAAACCGCGCGCGAAGCTGCGAAAGCATTTGCGGCGTCAAAGAAATTTCGGGCACGAGGAATATCGAGCTTTTACCCGCTTGGAGCTGTTTGGCAATCAACGTTAAATAGATTTCCGTCTTACCGCTGCCCGTCACGCCGTGTAAAAGCTGCACCGTGCGCGTATCGCGCTCAATCGTTTCCACCGCCGCCGTCTGATCGGGCGTGAGCGTACGCAGTTCGTTTTCAAAGGGCAACGTTTTATACGGATCGCGAAAGACCTGTTCTTTCGTGATTTTGACGTAGCCTTTCTTTTCCAACCCAGAAACGCCGCCTTGAAAATACTCGTTGAGCCTTGCGCAATCCGTCTTGCCGTTTTGCGCCAGATACTGCGCGCAAGCAAGTTGATTTTTGGCATTTTTAGCAAGCTTGACATCTTCCAAAGGCACGCAAAGTTGCGCAAAACTCCGTACAAGCTCCCGCACCTTGCCCGTACGCATCTCCGCAGGCAAAAACAAACGGAGCGTCAACGCCTTGGGTACGCGGTAACGCGCGGCAAGCTTTTCCGCCAAAGCCAAACACTCCTCGTTTAAAGCGGGCAGTTCGTCAGGAGTAGGAAACACCTTTTTCAGCTTTTCCGTCGGACAATCGGAATATTCCTTTTTGCCGATAATAAATCCCGTCACCGTTTTACCGCCGAAAGGCGCGCGAACGCGACTGCCTACGGGGAGCGTATCCTCGCAAAGGTAGTCGAATATTCTGTCCGTTTCGCTTGCCGCGATATCCACGATAACTTCCGCTATCAATTCCCTTCCTCCTTCTCCGTGAAAAATTGCCTCGCGCAGGCGAGGCAATACTTGTTGCGTCAGTCTTTTGCTACGACGACTTTTCCTTCCGCTATGTCTTTACAAGCGGAAAGCAGTTCTTTATCCTTACCCGTCGAATCGGTCACGCCGGCGTTTCTTTCCGTTTCGATAATTTGGCGGGCGCGTTTTGCGGCAATCGTGCAAAGCGCATAGCGGCTGATCGGTTCTTCCTCCGTTCCGAGTTTTCTGATCATTACGTCAACAGAAGGTTCGTTAATCATATTTCTTTTCTCCTTTTTGCTTATTTACAATGTATTTTTATGCCTGTCGATAATATCTTCAAGCTCTTTTATTGCCTGTTCCAAATCGTCGTTGACGATCGTATAATCGTATTTGTCCTTTTGCGAAAGCTCGTATTCAATTCGCGAGAGGCGCTTTTCTATCTCTTCGTCCGTTTCCGTACCTCTGCCCTGCAAACGGCGTTTCAGTTCCGCAAGCGAAGGGGGCGCAATCATAACAAGCACGCATTTTTCAAACGCTTTTTTGGCATTCAGCGCGCCTACGACGTCAATCTCCAAAATGACGGACTTTTCTTCCAACGTTTTTTGCACGAACGATTTCGGCGTACCGTACAAATTCCCGAAATGCTCGTCATATTCCAAAAAATCGTTTTCCGCAATCCGTTGTTCAAACTCCGTTCTCGTCAAGAAGTAATACGCTTTACCGTGTACCTCGCCCTCACGCGGCGCGCGCGTCGTGCAAGAAACGGACTCCACGATATCCTCCCGTCTTTTAACGAGCGTTTTTACAATCGTGCCTTTCCCGACTCCCGACGGACCGGAAACGACCACGAGTACGCCTTTTTTCTGCTTATTCAATGTTTTGTACCTGCTCGCGTATTTTTTCTATCTCGTTTTTGAGCGCAAGACCCAACCTCGTCACCGTCACGTCGTTGCTCTTGGAACACGTCGTATTCGCCTCGCGGTTAAATTCCTGCACCAAAAAATCCAACTTTCTTCCTACCACCGTTTCCTTGCAAATGCTTCTGAATTGCTCTATGTGCGAACGGAGTCTTGTCAATTCCTCGTCGATATTGCTCTTATCCGTAAACACCGCCACTTCCGTAAGCAAACGGCTCTCCTCTATCTGCGCGCCGTTGACGTACTCTTTTACTCGCGCAAACAGCTTTTCCCTGTATTCGCTTGCGACAATCGGCGCGCGCGTTGCAACCTCTTCCACAAGCCCTGCAATCGTGTCCATTCTCGAAAGCATATCCGCTTTAAGTTTCTCCCCTTCAACAAGGCGCATAGCGTTCAAATTATCGAGCGCGGCATTTAAAGCGGTTTTCAAAGCAACCACAAGTTCCTCGTCGAGCGTTTGCGTATCCTCACTTTTCAAAACGTCGGGATAGCGCAAAACGGACGTAAGCGTTACGTCGTCGGGAATATCGGGGAACGCTTCTTTCAGCGTTTTCGCCGCCTGAACGTACGAAGCGGCAAGCGCTGTATCGACGGTAAACGCCGTAGGTTTTTCCCGCTTGTCTTTGAGGGATACGAACACGTCGGCGTGTCCTCTCGTCAATTTTTCCCGTACAATCCCGCGCGCCGTTTCCTCGTACGCCGCAAACACGCGGGGCGCTTTGATGGAAACGTCCAAATAGCGGTTGTTTACCGTTTTTATCTCGCAAGTCAATTCAATGCCGTTTTCCGCATACGCACCCTTGCCGTAGCCCGTCATACTTAACATATGCAATCCTCTCACGTATATTCTTCTCTATAATGCCACGTACCTTATTATAGCAAATATTTTCGTAATTTTCAAGCACTATTACTGTTTTTTTATAAAAAAACGTAAAATATTTATTGGGGTGAATTATATATCAAGTGCAACGCCTACAAAAAATAAAAGGTCGGGAGTTTTTCTCCCTACGATTGTTAGTCGGATATGCCTTTCATCTACCCATTTAATATGCGCGGTTACACCTTGATTATTTTCAACGCATAGTTTACTCGACCTTTTTATTACCTGCAATTTATCTATGAAAGTCAACGATTTTATCAGGCTTTTCAAAATTTTACGCAAGTCGGGAAACTATTCCTCTCCTTTTGATTTTTTTTGCGCTTCGGCTTCTGCCTCGTCGTCCGCCCTGCTCGATACCACGAATGCTGAATACAAAAAGATTAAAAATAACGTAATCATTGTTTACCTCTTGCTAAGTTTTACGTTTTTTCAAACCGTCTACTCCTGTTTTTTGTACATTCGGGAAGCGGACAATGGCTTGTATCTGTATGGGCTTTTCACTTTTTTTATCGTGCATAGTCCCTCCTTGCGCGTTGATTTCGTTCCAAAATTTACGCTTTTGTTGTTTTCCTGTAAACAATCCTCATTTGTTGTTTAATATTATATCTATTCATTTGCTTATTGTCAAGCAAAAAATACTCATTTGTGATAAAATTTTTGTAAGGTGGAAAAAATGGAAGAAAATAAATTTAGAGATATCTTAAAAGATTTACGTTTGGAAAAAGACGTAAAACAAAAAGACGTCGCGCAAAAATGTGACGTCAGTCCGCAATGTATATCGCAATTAGAAGCAGGAACGCGCAGTCCTACGGGCACAACGCTTGTCGCTCTTGCGAATTATTTTAACTGTTCTATTGATTATTTAATGGGCAGGACGGACGAATACACGGACGAGCAAAGAACGCCCGTACAACGGTACAACGAGAAAGAGGCAACGCTGTTAGCCGATTTCCGAAAATTACCCAAGGATTATCAAGCGCATATGCTTGCTTATATTCACAAATTAGTTGCTCTGCACGAACAAGAAAAATGAGAAAAACCGCGACTTTTTTAGTCGCGGTTCTTTTAATGGAGCATATTTGTAAACTCCGTTTCGTCGATAATTTTGATGCCGAGTTTCTTCGCTTTTTCGAGCTTGCTGCCCGCTTCCTCGCCCGCAATAACGAGCGTCGTTTTCGCCGTCACCGACGATTGACATACGCCGCCGCGCGCCTCAATCAGTTTTTGCGCTTCGCTTCTTTTATACCCCGAAAGACTACCCGTTAACACCACCGATTGTCCTGAAAACACGCCCTCTTTTTTCTTCTCCGACCAAACGGGCGCAACGCCCGCCGCCAACAAGTTTTGTATCTCCGCGGTATTTTCTCCGTCCGCAAAAAACGCAACGATATCGTTTGCCGTAATCTCCCCTACGTTTTCCAACGCCACCAATTCCCCGACCGTTGCTTTTTGCAACGCTTCGATACTGCCAAACTTCCTTGCAAGGTCTTTCGCCGCAACCCTGCCCACCCCGTCAATACCGATTGCAAACAAAAACGCGTCAAGGGTAGGTGTCTTGCTCTTTTCGATTGCCGCAAGCAAATTGTTGATCTTTTTTTCCTTAAAACCCTCCAAAGAAGCAAGCGTATCCGCCGTTACCTGGTATAAATCGGAAAAGCTTCTCACGCCCTTTTTCTCAACCAAAAGCTGCGCCGTACTTTCGGAAAAACCGTCTATATCCATTGCGTTTTTACTCGCGTAATGATCAAGCTTCGCCACCACACGCGGCGTACAGTCCTTATTCGGACAAAACAAATGCGCGCCCTCCTCCAAAACCGCGCTCCCGCAATAGGGGCAAACGACGGGCTTTTCGATATCCGCGCAATCTTCCCCGTATTCCGTTGCGCCCAAAATTTCGGGAATGACCTCATTGGAACGGCGCACCAACACTCTTGCGCCTATCTTGACTTTTTTTCGCCCAATATCGCCGTAATTGTTCAAAGTTGCCCTCGAAACGGTAGCACCGCCCAGCTCAACCGGCTCTAACAGGGCAAGCGGGGTCAATTTACCCGTTCTGCCTACTTGCCAAATCACGTCTTTTAAAAGCGTGGTCACTTCCTCCGCCTCAAATTTATAGGCAATCGCCCAACGGGGGAATTTGTCCGTAAAGCCCATTTCCCCGCGAAGCGTGGCATTATCTGCTTTGATTACCGCGCCGTCCGTCAGTACGTCGATTTCGTGGCGTTGCGTTTCAATTTCTTTAACGGCGGCAAGCACCTCGTTTGCCGTTTTGCAGACTTTGAAATACGGGAATACTTTAAACCCCTCTTTCACGAGGAACTCGTGCGCCTCCACCTGCGAAAGTTCCTCGCCTTCGGACATATAGTTGACGTCGTAGAACAGGATTTCGGGCTTGCGCTGTTTGGTGATCTGCGGATCGAGATTGCGTATTGCGCCCGCTACGGCGTTGCGCGCGTTTTTGAGCGGTTCTGCCGCTTTTTTGTTATACTCTTCCAAAACAGACAACCGAATAACCGCTTCTCCCCGTACCTCCAACGTACCCGTGTACGAGATGACGAGCGGAAAGGACGGAATTGTGAGCACCTGCGCCGTCACGTCCTCGCCCACTACGCCGTTGCCGCGCGTCGTTGCGCGGACAAATTTCCCGTTATCGTAGGTAAGGCAAACGGTCAGCCCGTCAAATTTATATTCAACGGTGTAGCCCGTTTGTATATTCGTTTCCGTTTGAGCTTTTTCCACACGGGTCAAAAACGCAGAAAGCTCATCTCCCGAAACGCACTTATCCAAACTGAACAGCCGCGCAATATGCGTATGCTTTTCAAAGCCCTTAATCGGCTCGCCGCCCACCCGCCGCGTGGGGCTGTCGTCGAACACCACGCCCGTTTCCTTTTCGAGGCGTACAAGCTCGTCGTACAGGGTATCGTATTCCTTATCGGACACGGTGGGGGTATCCAACACGTAATATTCATACGCCCACTTGTTCAAAATATCCGTAATTTCTCTTTGCCTGCTCATACTTCCCCCTTATATCAAGGTAATCGGCGCAAGATTTGCCGAAAGCGGTTTGATACCGAATCCCTCAAACGCCACGTCTATAATGGTATTCACGCCCATTCCTTTTACGTGGACAATCACGCCTTTGCCGAATTTGGGATGCTTGACCTCTGCCCCGACTTTAAAACCGCTTAAATCCTTTGTTCCTACGGGTTTTGCAGCAATACTGCTCTTCACGCCGCCGTAAGTAAATCCGCTTTCCTTTTTTACGTTCTGTCCGCCGTATGTTTTTCCGTACGACGAATTTCCATAGCTCCCGTACGAGACAGACCCATAATTTGCGGGACGCACCACGCGCGTTTCGCCGTTGCCGTATCCGTTTCCGTAGCCCCCATAACTACCCTTGGACGCATACCTGCTCCCACCGTAGCTACTATATCCCTCGTCCCCGTAGTTATCATAGTCGCCGTAGAAAGGTCTACGCGCCTCCTTGGGCATATCCACTTTATCGGCAAGTTCCTTTAAAAAGCGGGAGCGCGCCGTCGGCTCGCGCTTGCCGTAGAGATAGCGGCTTTTCGAGCGGGTCATATACAACCGTTCCCGCGCTCTTGTAATCGCCACGTACATCAATCGGCGTTCCTCTTCCATATCGTCGTCGTTGCCGACTGCTCTCGATACGGGAAGAATATTCTCCTCCAAACCGCAAATGAACACGCATTTAAATTCCAAGCCCTTGACGGAATGTACCGTAGCGAGCGTGACGTAGTTTCCGTCGTCCATATCATCCGTATCCGAGGAAAGCGTCACTTGATTGAGATAATCCGTAAGCGTAACGCCCTCGTTCAAACGGCAGTAATCGTCTACTGACGTGATAAATTCTTCGATATTTGCGCGCTTGTTAATACTCTCGTCACTCTCGTCCGCGTACACTTCCCGCATACGGGTATCGTTGACAACCTTTTTCACAAGTTCGTTTACGGGCATATCTTGGCTTTCGATAATCCATTCTTTTACGAGGTCACGGAACTCCGCCAGCTTTTGGCGCGTACCGCTCGAAAAACCAAGCTCGTCCAAATCAAGTAATGCGTCGTATACGGAAAGCTCGTTTTCAAAGGCGTAGTTTTGCAACGTTTCCACCGTTTTCGCGCCGATACCGCGCTTAGGGAAATTGATAATCCTCGTTGCCGCCTCGCTGTCGAACGGATTGTTGACAAGGCGCAAATACGCCAACAAATCCTTGATTTCTTTACGCTCGAAGAACTTAAATCCACCAAAAACTTTGTAGGGAATTGCATCCGACGTGAACTCTTGCTCGAACGAACGCGTTAAGGCGTTGAGCCGCATAAGCACCGCAAAATCGGAGAATTTGTACCCCTTGGCAATCAACCCTGCGATCGTATGCGCGATATAACGCGCCTCGCCGCTCTCCTCCTCCGCTTCGTACACCTTTGCCTCCTCGCCCTCGTCATTCTCCGTCCAAAGCGTTTTATCCTTTCTATGCGCATTGTTTTTGATGACCGTGTTTGCAAGGGTCAATATCTTTTTCGTCGAGCGGTAATTGCGTTCAAGCTTGAACACCTTTGCGCCTTTGAAATCCTTTTCAAAGTGCAGGATATTTTCTATCTTTGCCCCTCGCCAACCGTAAATGGACTGATCGTCGTCGCCCACGGCAAAGAGGTTTTTATGCACGGAAGCAAGCAACTTTACGATCTCGTACTGCACGGCATTGGTGTCTTGAAACTCGTCCACGAGGATATAACGGAAACGCCCGCCGAGATACTCTCTCGCCTCGTCGTTTTTGCGCAGCAACAGCCTCGTTTCGTTGAGTAAATCGTCAAAATCGAGCGCATTATTTTCCCGCAAATGCTTTTGGTAGCGGCGGTATACTTTCACAACTTCGTCGATATCGTGTTCGCCCGCATATTCCTCTGCATAACGGTCGGGATCAAAACCGAGCATTTTTGCGTTGGCAATATGGTATTTTACCGATTTTAACAGCTTTTCGTCGTCAAAATCACATTCTTGGAAAGATTTTTTGATGATGTTGTTGCGTTCCGTTTCGCTGTAAATGGAAAAGTTTTGCGTAACGCCCGCCGCCTCGGCATAGGTACGCAAAATTCGCACGCACATACTGTGAATGGTACACACCCACGAGCGGGAAACGTCTACGATACGGGAAAGCCGCTCTTTCATCTCGTTCGCCGCCTTATTCGTAAAGGTGATGGCAAGGATTGCCGAAGCGGGTACGCCTTTTTCCTCTATGAGATAGGCAATACGCGACGTAAGCACACGGGTCTTTCCGCTTCCCGCGCCCGCAAGTACAAGCACCGCACCTTCCGTTTGCAATACGGGTTTCAACTGTTCTTCATTCAAATTTTCCAAAATTTCATTCGTCTGTATCATAGTTTCTATTATAGCACGAAAGGCGTATATTTTGCAAGCAAAAAGAGGCGTATTCCGTTACGCCCCTTTTGAATTTTTTAAGCGTTATCCAACACGTCAAACGCACATTCCTTGCGAAACCGTTCGAGCGCGCGCAGGTATTTTTCACTTAGCGCAAGCGTATACCGCTGTTTTTCCTCGTAGGAAAGCGTGTCGTAATACGCCTTATCCGTCAACCGACCGATCGCGTCGCTCACCTCGCCCTCGGAAAGTAGAATTTCTTTTACTTTGAGGTAAAATTCATCCTCTTTCTTGCCTGCAATTTTTTGAGAAACCTTGTCCGCAAAAAAACGCCCCACTTTGCTTTCGTTTAAGCCATGCTCCCGCGCTTTTTCCAAACGTTCGTCCATATCCTCTTTACATTCTTTCCAAAAACCGCTCTTTATTCTCGCTTTGGCAAGCCTTGCTTCGTCCTTTAACGTTCTTTCCGTACTTCTCATTTTTTTAACCTCTATCTATTCCGTTTATAAACCAAGCCAAAACGCAAGGTTGACATAGTATTGCGCAGCGTATTCTTAACTAAAAACAAAGCAAGACGCAAGCAAGACACGAAAACCGCGGCTTTGGCGCAGGGCGCGTACTTCGCGTACGTAACCAAGCCAAAACGCAAGGTTGACATAGTATTGCGCAGCGTATTCTTTGTTTTTCGACATTTTTTGCAAGAAAAAAGCCCACAACACCGTGGACTTTCTTTCGTTAATTTCTGCTTCTTTTTCTTGCCGCTTCCGACTTCTTCTTTCTTCTTACGGAAGGCTTTTCGTAAAATTCCTTTTTACGAAGATCACCGATAATACCGTCGCGGGAGCATTTTCTCTTAAAACGACGAAGCGCGCTTTCTACGTTCTCGTTTTCTCCTACTTTAACCGTGGACATTCCTTTTTCACCAACCTTTGCCGTTGCATTTATCGTTTACCCCGTAATTATAACAATTTAACAACGAGATGTCAAGCCTTTTTCAAGGGTTTTACACGATTTTTTCCTTTTATTTCCGCTTATTTTGTCGAAATCTGTCTTTATTGCATTTTTTCAAAATCGGAGGCGGGGTGCTTGCACCAAGGACAAATAAAATCGTCGGGAAGCGGACCTTCGTGCACGTATCCGCAGACCTTACACACCCACTTTTCCTGCCCGCCTTGTTGCGCTTGGGGCTTGGGCTTGATACTGCTTTGATAGTATTCGTACGTCACGGACTTATCCGTTGAAAGCGTTTTCGCTTCCGTAACTTCCGCAACAAACAGCGTGTGCGTACCGTAATCATGCGCGCCTACTACCTTTGCCGAAATGACAGCGTTGGAAACCTCAGGAATATAATACAGACCGTTTTCCGTCTGCGGATATTGCTTGCCCGCAAATTTGTCCGTATCTCTGCCCGAACAAAAACCAAATTGTTTAAATACCTCAAACGGTGTTTTTTCCGTTAAAACGGACACGTTCAACTCGCCCGTTTCACGAATAAGCGATTCGGTAAAATTGCTCTTATTCACGTACACGGTTATCCGCTTCGGCTCATCTGTAATCATAGAAACGGTGTTCACAATACAACCATTTTGCTTTTCCCCGTTTTTCGCCGTCAACACAAATAAACCGTACGTAAGCTTATACATAGCTTCCTTTTCTATCATCACGTCACCTCGTCAAAGCGTTTTTATTTATGCTTTCCACAATCCGTGGAGGTTGCAATATGCGTACACCGCCACGAGCTTATCCCCGCCCGCAAGCGTAAATTCGCACACGGGCAACGTTTCCGCGGCAAGATACTTCACTTGATAGCCTTGCTCCGTTTCAATCGCTACCCACTCGATTAAGTGTTCCGCCGTCATAGGATGCGCTACGCTCCCCACGTCCACTTTCACTTGCTTACATTTCTTCGTAACGATAGGCACATGCTTTTCTTTCGCCGCATCTACACTACCTGCCACCAATTCCTCAAAACCCGCAAGCTTTAATTCCGTCTTGCTAATTACCGTCTTGTTACATTCTTTGCATTGATATACTTTTAACATTTTTCACCTCTTATATTATTAATAGGATTTAATCTTGATAAGATTATAACAGATTAAAAACCCTTTGTCAACAGTTTTTGCAATATTTTCCAAAAAAATTACGATAAAACACCATATTTATAAAGAAGCTCGTTTACGTAGTCGCAAGCAATCTTTATTTCCGTTTCTTTACCGTAGTCGTCCGTGTATACCTCAATCAACAGCGCGCCGTCAAAGCCGATATCTTTGAGGCGTTTAATCAAGACATCAAAATCGAACGTACCCTTGCCCGGCAAGCATATTTTACCGTTTCCGTCGATATCGGAAATATGCGCGTACGCCAACCTTGCCCCCATTTCCGTCAAATATGCCTCGTAAGGATAGCCAGAAATGCGGGCTTGCTTAATATCCAATACGCCCCGCATATTGCATACCTCTTTCGCTATTTCGCCAAAAAAACCGGGGCGGTTGTAGCTTGCCCATTCCACGTTTTCCAAGCACAAAGTCACGTTCCGTTTTCCACAAAAATCAGCGATATCACGAAACTTCTCGCACAAGACGGGGAAATTGTCCCGTTCGCCCGAACGGGAAGCCCGTTTTACCCGCGCAATACCGTGAAAGGTATAATACGGCGCACCTAAGGCGTTGGCACTATCCATAGTCTTGCCCAACCACTCGAAAGCATCTGCTCTTGCCCGCGGGTGTTCGTTAAAAAGTTGCGGCTCAAACTGCGTATTGAGGATATGCACGGAATTGACGGCAATATTCCCCTGCCGTTGCTTCAAGAGAGAAGCAAACGGTTCTCCGTATTCGGAATAGGACGTAAGGAACACCTCGGCGCAATTTACGCCGAGGTCGTTTAAAAGCGGTAACGCTTCTTCGTTATTCTTTCGCAAAAAGAGCGAAGCCGTCGAAACACCTACTTTCATCAGTCGATATAATATACTCTGTTTTCTTTACGAGGCTTTTCGACGGGAGTCATATCGGGGTAGCCCACGATACAGTTGCCGATCCCCTCGTAATCGCCCTCGATACCGAGTTTTTTCAGTATCGCTTTTCCCTCGGGCATTTCAAACGTTTCCCTTGCCCTATGAATCCAACACGCGCCAAGCCCTAACGAATGTGCAGCCAACAGCATATTTTCCATGACAAGCGAGCCGTCGTAAACGTACGTGGGAACAGACTTATCCGCCAACACGACGAGCACACAAGGCGCGCCGTAAAAAGGGTCGGGACGAAGAAAAGGGTCTTTACCCGCATTCAAGCGGGAAAGCTCGTCGCGGAGCGCTTTATTCGTAACAGCAAGCACAATCGGCGCTTGTTTATTCAACCCCGACGGAGCGGCAAGTCCCGCCGCAACAATTTGCTCAATCAACGCCTTTTCGACGGGTGTTGCCTTGTATTTCTTCACGCTTTTACGCGTAAAAATCGTTTGCATTGTTTCATTCATAGCTTATACCTCGTATTGCAATTTATCCACAGACCAATCGGACAAGACAAGCGCCATTTCTTTGCCAAGCGCTTTTGCGCCCGCAAGGTCATGCGCAAGATAGTTCCCGCACTCTTTTTTTGTACTGCCCGGTATTTCACCCTCGTACGCCGCTATGAATGCCATACTCTCTTGCACAAGCGATATTGCTTCCACATATGTCACGTCGTCGCGGAGCAGAAGATAAAACCCCGTTCCGCAGCCCATAGGCCCTACGTAAATGACCGAGCCGCCAAAACGGCTATTGCGAGCATACGTTGCGAAAAGATGCTCAAACGTATGCGCGCCGTTCATTTCCAAATATTCCCCGCCGTTGGGTAGCTTCATACGGATATCGTACGTAACAATATCTTTATCGATACGGGAAATATACATTCCCTTTTTCAGTTTGTCGTGATTGACTGTAAAGCTTGCAATTTTTTCCATATGCCTAGTATAGCACAAAACAAAACGAAAGTCAACTGCAACGCAACGTTTATTCTTTTACTTCTTCTACGCGCAGACGGAATTTTTTTCCGTCCAAAAAGCGGAGTGTAAAAGCCTCCTCTTCTCTTTCCACCACCGCAACAAAACAATCGTTGAGCGCAAGCTCGATCTCTTCCAAAATCTTCTCGTATTCCATCTTGATTATCTCCTTGTTTTTCTTGGGTACCGCGATTACCTTTGTAATTCTATTATATCATACGAAAAAAGACAAAATCAACCTTTTTATCTTAGCTGATTTTGTCTGAATTTCACTACTTTTGTCGAACTTTGTCGAACGGTTAAAACAATGAATAAAATACAGGCGGAATACTTGCCTGAAAG
Organism: Clostridia bacterium; assembly: GCA_017463145.1. GTDB lineage: Bacteria > Bacillota > Clostridia > Christensenellales > Borkfalkiaceae > Scatosoma. The sequence continues at coordinate 4,029 of JAFTPR010000001.1, read as the reverse complement.
GTCAAAAGTTCCTTTGTTACAGGGTGGCAAAGCACGAGCTTGGAGGCGTGCAAGCCCAATCTTTGAAGCGGATCTTTCGGCTTACCGTACTTGTCGTCGCCAACGATCGGATGACCGAGGTTTTCCAACTGCGCCCTAATCTGGTTCTTTCTACCCGTTTCTATCTCTACCCGAAGCAAGGCGTGCCGTTCATTCTCCCGCACAACCTCGTAATTTGTGACCGCCTTTTGCCCCGAAGGGTCTTGCGTACAATATACCAGATTGTTTTTATTCTCTTTAAGATAGCATACAAGCGTATCCTGCTTCTTTTCAAACACCCCTTCGGCAACAGCGTAATATTCCCGCAAGGACACAAGCTCGCTCCAATGCAACTTTAACATAGAATGAATTTTCGGATTTTTGGCAAATACCAAAACCCCCGAAGTTTCCTTATCGATACGGTGCAACACGAACGGTCTTGCCGTCTTACTCTTGGCGGAAAGGTAGTCAAGCGCATAGGAAAATGCACTCTCTGTTTCCTTGTCGCTCTCCACGGAAAGCAACCCCGCGGGCTTATCAATCGCCAAAAAGTCCTCGTCCTCGTACAAAATCCGAATGGCAAGGCGTTCCTTTTTCTCCCGTTTTTTCGTTTCGCGTTTGAGCGTATTCCCACCGCGGACAGGATTTTTTGCAACTTTCACCTCGTCGTCCTTGGCAAGCGGAAAATCGTATTGCGTGACAACGCTACCGTTGACAAGTATTTGTCTGCGGGTAAGCAACGATTTCACGTTGTTGCGGGAAGTGTTGCACTTGCGGAGCAAAAACTCCAACAATACGTCACTCCTGTTTACTTTATACAAAGCGGTGTACACGGGCGCATTTTCCCGTTCCGTCCGCCGAGCCTTTTCAACTTGTACCTGCCTGCCTCTTTTTTGCATAACGCCCTCTTTTCTTGGAATTTCCTTTGCAACATTATAACACGAAGAAAAGCAAATTGCAAGCAAAAAGCGCAGTTGCCTGCGCTTTAACGGTTATTTTCTAACTGTATATTCCGTAACGTTCAAAACCGTTTCGCCGTCGATTTGCAACGTACGGGGTTCGTCGAACTTTACGGTAATTTCCTTGCCCGATAATACGGCGATATTCTTTTTGTATTTTACGTGTTCACCTTTAAAAATGGAAGGGAACATCATAAGCGATTTCAATTTCCCCGAACCGTGGAAAAGCATTACGGAAACGGTATCGTCCGTGCGCTTTTGTTCGGGGCAAGGAATCATACCGCCACCGTAGTACCTGCCGTTCATTGTCGGCGCAAGCCATACTTTTTTAAAGTGATATTCCTTTCCGTCCACAAGTACTGTTGCATCCGTAGGTTTATAATGGAAGAGCAAACCCTTTATTGCAATCCCTGCGTAGTTGATAGGCTTTTCCGTTTCCGCACGGAGCTTATCCCCTATCTCGCAACAATACCCGTCGATACCGTACCCCACGCCGTTGATAAAGGAATACGTTTTACCGTTTACTTCAACCGTAGGCAATTTTTTAATATATTCATCTATTGCTACGGACTTCCCCCCGTCGCCGACTTCACGCATAAAATCGTTACCGCTTCCGCAAGCGTAATAAAAAAGTTTACGTCCCTGTTTCGCTTCGCCTGCCTCGTTGACAAAACGGTTCAACGTTCCGTCGCCGCCGCAAACAACTACCTCGTCCTCCTCGCCAAGCTCTGCGAAAAACGAAGTGTAATTGTCTATCTTCGTCATATCCGCAAGCGCAATCTCTTCCAAAACCTCTTGCAGTTTCTCCGCTTCCTCTTTGCCCTTACCCCTGCCCGCGTTCGGGTTGTACAATACGCAATATTTTTTCATCTGTATCACTCCCTTTTACGTTTGTCATAAAAACTTATTACAATTATTATAACAAACACATATTTTTTCGTCAAGTACTGAAAGGTGAAAAAATAAAAAAATTCCCGATTTTGGGGAATTTTTTAATGATACCATTAAACCTTGCTTTTCTTTACAACGCTTTCGCCACGGCGATAAAGTAGGCGCAAGCCTCCCGCACCGTTATTATCGCAAGCTTAATATGTACAAACGCCTCCTCCACGTAGCAACGTATTTTCTTTTACGCCTTGCGCGCAAGGCAAACGAGCGTCTCTATGTGTGTCGTAAAAGTGTTTTTCATATCTTGTTTCCGTAATGGTTAGGTCGTTTTTGATATGAAAAATCAAATCGGCGCGTGTGATTAGATATGATAACTCTCTCCACCCATAAACATTGACTAAAAGTTCAAAACTTTTTCAGGATCAATTAAAAAGTCTTGCAAGGATAACAATAAAATCCCTTGCTCGTTATATCCACTCATAATCGGTTGATTTACGATAATAATCTTTCTAAACGCATCGTTGATAGACAGCAAGGACGCTTGCTCTTGCGCCATTTTTTCTCCCGAAGGAATGTTATAAGCCGATTGGATATAATATCTACGATTTCCAAGATTCACGACAAAATCCACTTCTAATTTCTTTCTTACCAATACCCCATCTTCTTTTTTAACGTTTTCTACAACGCCCACGTCAACGGAATACCCACGCAATCGCAATTCATTATAGATTACGTTCTCCATAATATGCGTATATTCTTGCTGACGGAAAGACAGTCTAGCATTACGCAACCCCAAATCCACAAAATAATATTTTGCAGGCGTATTGATATATTTTTTTCCTTTTATATCATACCGAACCGCTTTTTCCACCAAAAAAGCGTCTTGCAAGTAATCAAGATACGTGGAAATGGTATTTGCGGACAGTTTTACGTTTTTCGTACTTGCAAAAGTATTGGATAATTTTAACGGATTGGTAAGCGAACCAATCGATGACGCCAATACGTCCGTTAATTCGTTAATTTCCGCATTCCCACGCAAATTGTTGCGGTTTATAATATCCGCCAAATACGTCGTCTTGAATAAGTTTTTTAAATACTTCGCTTTATCCGCTACCGTTTCCATTGAAAGGCATAACGGCATACCACCGTAATTACAGTACATAAGCCACGCCTTATCAAAATCTCCACCGTAAACGGAATAAAATTCCGAAAAGTTCAACGGGTATACTCTTATTTCATCTCCACGTCCACGAAACTCAGTTATGATATCACTTGATAAAAACTTTGAATTACTACCCGTAACGTAAATATCCGCATTAGGAATATGCAAAAATCCGTTTATAACGCTTTCAAATTCAGGAACGAGTTGTATTTCGTCAAGCAAGATATAATAATCTTCCTTGTCCAAAATTCTACTTTTTACATAATTATATAATTCATCTGGATTTTGCAACTTTTTATTCCCGAAATCATCTAAGGCAAGCGAAATAATATGATTTTCGTTTACACCATTTTCAAATAAATAATCCCGAAATAACCTAAACAACAAATACGACTTTCCCGAACGTCTTACGCCGGTAATGATTTTAACCATACCGTTTTTCTTATGCTGAATTAATTTGTTTAGATATAAATCCCGTTTAATCTCCATAAAGGACTCCCATTTTTTCTTGCTATTATTATAGCCCAAAATTTAGTAAAAGTCAACACTCTATTGAGAATTTTTGTAAATATTTGCATTTTTTCTAAATAGATTGCTTCATTTCGTTTAAAAAGCAAGAACCCGAACAAACGAGCTCTTGCTTAATGTTATAAATATATCCGTAATTCGACACATATCTAAACATACGACCTTCAAAAATTTTCACATATCTAAACATACGAGATTAAAATCTTAATTTCTTTGGCTTTATGTCTAAAAAACGTTTATCTCGTTACTTTATTTTAGATATATTCTCAAAAACGACAAAAAATGAATTAAAAACCATTAAATATTGCTTATTTTCGACATAGCAAAACTAGAGTCTCCACACTACCATCCTGTTCCCACAAAATTTGGTGAGCGTCATTATCACCATTATAATATATGGGGAAATTAAAGATTATCTTGCGGAGTAATGTCTTCGCCTCCGAATCGTTTGCGTTAATATGTATTTCTTTTACC
>JAFTPR010000009.1 GCA_017463145.1 Clostridia bacterium | reverse complement strand
TACACCGTTTCCCAAACCCAACCAAGCAGGGAAAAGAGCATAAACAACAAGTAGTACTTACTTACCTCCGACCATTTTTTCTTTATTTTTGCTTCCATAAAGAAAGTATGCGCCGTTTTATACCTACATATCCGTTCATTATTTCATTTTTGAAAGGTCTGTTTTATAACACCATTTCCCGCCGATCAAATTTCCGAATATATATTTGCTTGAAGCGGATTCGCACATCACGTACAGCTTACCGTCCAACATTACCATTTCTTCGGACATAGGCGCAATTTTATATTCCTTTACAAGCGAGGCAGAGTCGATTGCATACAAGGGAAGCTTCTGCCCCAAAATCTCCATTTCGCCCTCGCTTACCATACGGCTTTCGTCATATTCGTAAATGCGTGAAAAGGTAATACCGTAAGAGGTGGAAAGATACATTTTTCCGCCCGAAAGACAAATACCTTGCACCTTGCCGCGCATAGTATATGCTTTTGTCGGCGCGGAAGAAATACCAAACTCTGCGGTCTTGGAAAGTTGGTATTCCAATGCAATCGCATAGTTCATATCCCCCGCCGCCGTTTGGATATGATGAGATTGCAACGTGGGATACGGTTTCTCGTCGTAAAATTCCCCGACGATCATTCTGTCCCCGCTTACCGTCACAAACGACACACCCACGTAATCCTCGTCGGACACGGACACGGAAACAGATCCTTTGCAGGAAATACTCTCGCCGTTTTTTGCTTCCGACAACTCCGTATACGAGAACACGTATACGCAACGTTTGCCGCCGCCTGCGATATACAGATACTCCCCGTATACCGCAACCCCGCCTGCGTGTCCTGTAAACGCCTTGCCTTTCGCGGTGGCAAGATTCACTTTTTTAAGCGTTTGCCCACTCTTTTTATCCACGATATAGACGGGCGAAGCTTTATCCTTTGCATGATAACCCGAAACGACAAACCATTGTTTTTCCTCGTCGTAATGGAAGCCCTGCGGAACGAAGTCCTCTTTTAAGCCGGGAATAACGAATGCCTTTTCGGAAGCCTTGTAATAATCGTTCACGCCAAGGCGGAATACGGCGATTGCGCCGAGAATGACAACGCCTAAAAATACGATCACCGAACCGAGAATGATCAACAATTTCACCCACCATTTAAGCTTTTTTCTTGTCTTTTCCATTTTCTTCCTCCGCATATGCTCACGTAAAGAGTATAACATAAAGCGTGAAGAATTGCAAGAATTTTGCTTTACCTGATTGGGAATTGCGCCGTTAAAAATTTTTTTATTATTTTTTTCGGAAACGTAATGAAAATTGTTGCAAAAAAAAAGTAAGTATGATAAAATAGGTAAGCTTTGAAAAAGCATAATTCAACATTGGGGCGTCGCCAAGCGGTAAGGCAACGGACTCTGACTCCGTCATTCGGGTGTTCGAATCACTTCGCCCCAGCCACAAAAAAGGCATACCAAGCGGTATGCTTTTTTTGCGCGCTCGCGGGTGAAAGATGAGAACCCCGCCTTAACGGGTGTTCGCGCGAGCGTCCTCCGCTTTTTCGGCTGTATTCTCGCGGTAAGCTTGCCCCTTTACCCTTTTTTTCTTGAAAATCGGCTCGTCATTGGCGCACAATATAGCGCCAACGACCATTAACGCAAGCGCTATAAAATACATATACTGCGGCAACGTACGAAAAATCAACAGCGATAAGAACGTACCGATAAACGGCGCAACCGCATAATACGCACTCGTCCTTGCCGCGCCTAATAGTCTTTGCGCATATACATAGAAAAAGATACTCAAACCGTATGCTACAAATCCAACCCCAAGCACGGCAAACACACTCCAAAACACGGTTATCCGTTCACCGATACAAAACCCGATAACTACGGACCCCATGCCCGAAAAAACTCCCTTTAACAAGACGATTTGCAAAGGGTCTTTTGACGATATTTTCCGTGTACAATTATTTTCAAATCCCCAACAAATACAAGCGAGCAATACGAACAACGAACCAAATGAGAATTGCAAACTGCCAATATCCTCAAAGGACAGCAATAGACAGGATACCGTGACAAACAGTATTCCGCACCATAATCGCAAACCGATTTTTTCTTTGAATACCAATAAGGCAATGACTGCCGTGGCAACAATTTCAAAATTGTTGAGTAGGGAAGCATTCGCAGCGGTGGTCGCTTTCAAACCGAACAAAAGACAAATGGGCGCGGCAATATCCAGCAATACCATAGCAACCGTATACGGCAATTCGGCTTTTGTAAGCCTTGCCTCCGTTTTTTCCGTTTTCTTTACCCTACGAACGAAAGCAATCAATGCCATTCCAAGCCCTGCGCCGATATATAAAAAACCTGCCATTAAAGTCGGCGTCATATATCCAAGCAACAATTTAGACAAAGGCGAATTAACCGCATATAACCCCGCCGCCAAAATAGCAAGAATAATACCTGTTTTTACGGACTTACTCATATCAACCTCTCGATTGCACTTTTTAAATTGGCAATCACCGCCTCGTCATTCTCTTTTACTGCATCTACGATACAATGATCGATATGATCTTGCAAAATTACTTTGCTTACGTTCGTTATTTCCGAACGAATCGCCGACAACTGTATGAGAACGTCACTGCAATCCCGCCCGTCCTCCAACATTCTTTTTACAGCGTTCATATGCCCAATGGCGCGTGACATACGGTTGAGAACCGCTTTTCTATGCTTGTGTTTTTCCATATTTGCACTCCTTTCAAATATCCCCCTTGGGGGGATATACGTTTATCTTACCATACCAATTACAAAATGTCAAACTTTTGCGTATATATTTTTAAAAATTCCCGTTGGCGTACTCAAAAAACAGTTTGGCATTTCTCCGTTGCGATACAGAGCCGTTACCGTCAAACAATAATTTTTTATATCAAGCAAAAAGAAAAAACGTTTTCAATGGAAAAATTTTGCAAAAAGAAAATAAAAAATTTGTTTTTGGAAAGTAAAATTGTTTTTTTAAAAAAGTTGTTGAAATATTCTTGACTAAAAGAAAAAAAATATGTATAATAATAACGTAATAGCTATTATAACAATCAACGAGGTGTTTTTATGAAAGCGATCGTTAACGCCACTATCGTTATGCGGGATTACTTAATTCCTAACGGAACGATTTTAATCGAAGGCGAGAAGATAAAAAAATACGGCAAATCTAAGGACGTTGCCCTGCCCGAAAACTGCGAGATTATCGATGCAGAGGGCTTGTACGTCGGTCCGGGGCTTATCGATATCCACACCCACGCGGCAGACAACAAATGGATTTTTGAAGAGCCGAAAGCCACGTCCGAATATATGTTGCAACACGGCGTAACGGGTGTGCTACCCGCCCTGTACAACAACCTTAACAAAGAAAATTATCTCAAAGCTGCGGACGATATTTTGAATGCGTACGAAAACGGCGATTTTAAAAACTTTGTCGGCTTCTATATGGAAGGTCCTTACCTTAGCCCCAACTTCGGATGCGAACGGGACAAGAACGTATGGAAAGACGCCGTTATTCGAGAAGAATATATAGATATTGTAAAGAAAGTGAAAAACAGCGCCAAGGTATGGTGTTTCGCCCCCGAACGGGAAGGAATCGAACAGTTCGTACAGGACGTAAAAGAAGAGATTCCGAATATCGTTTTTGCGGTGGCACACAGCGAAGCAACGCCGCAACAGGTGGAAAAATATATCCCCTACGGCTTAAAAATCGCCACGCACCACACAAACGCTACGGGCACGATTGAACACTATTCCGAGTGTCGCGGCGTTTGTGTAGACGAGGCTGTAAACTACAACAAGGAAATTTATGCCGAGCTTATCTCGGACAGAATGGGCATACACGTCGTTCCCTATATGCAACGCTTGGTACGCCGCATCAAGGGCGACGACAGAGTAATCCTCATTTCCGATCAATTCGTCTGCGACGGACCTGTCCCCGCAGGCTTTGAGGAAGCGACGGATATCCATTTCGACAATGCAGGCGAAATTGCAGGGTCTGGCTTGACCTTGGATATCGCTTGCGGCAACTTTATGGTACATACGGGCTGCTCGGTGGTAGACGCATTCCGCTTCGGCTCGTACAACCCCGCAAGGGCGCTTAATCTTGCCCGCGTAGGGTACATTGAAGAAGGAAATTTCGCCAACTTAATCATAGTTGACGACAAATTCAACGTTAAGAAAACTATATTTAAAGGAGAATAAAAATGAACAAAATTTTTGACCCCGCAACCGATTTCGACTTTACCCCCGCAAGCTACGTGCCCTTTAAGGACAGAGCGCTTTGCGAAAAGCTGAGAAAGATCAGCGGAACAGATTTGGAAAAACACGCTAACCCCGATTTCAACATCAAGGTTATGATGAACCCTCATCCCGTTCTTATCGCTACTCTTTTCTCCCGTATCAAGGAAGCTTCGGAAAACAACAGAAAGATCACGCTTATCCTCGGCAACCCCGAGCCTGATACGTATATCCCTCTTGCACAACTTATCAACTACTTCAAAGTAGATTGCAGAAACGTACACATCTTCGCAATGGACGAATGGGCAGACCAAGACGGCAACATTGCTCCCGAAACGTATAAAGCGGGTTTTGCGCACTCCATGCTCAAATACTTAGTATACCAAATCGACGAAAAGCTTCGTATGCCTTTGTCCAACGTACATTACCCCACCAACAAGAATATCGCAAACTATTCCGATATGATTACCGAATGCGGCGAAGGCGGCGCAGATATTTGCAGCTCCTCTCCCGGTTGGACGGGTCATATGGCGTTTATCGATCCCGTACAGGACTTCTTCCCCGAAGGCTTCGATCCCGCAGTTGAACCCACCAAAGCGCAAATCGACGAATGGTTGAATATGAAAGCGCGTATTGTGGATCTTCATCCTCTTACCGTTGCGCAAAACTCCTTGCACGGTGTATTCGGTCAGTCCGGCTACATTGCAGACGTACCCCCCAAGGCAGCTACGATCGGTCCTGTTGACGTTAAGAATGCGAGAGAGAGAATCGAAGTACACGCATTGTTGACGAACGGTACGTTCTCCTCTTGGCAGAGAATGACGAGCCGTTTGGTTCTTCACGGACCTGTTACGCCGCTTATCCCCAGCTCTATGTTGCAGCTTATGAAAACGCAGGTTTATGTAAGCGAAGAGCTTGCAGCTCCGTTCGATTGTTGGGAAAAGGTTGGCTACTAATCCGTAAGGATAAGGAGAACGTAAATGAGTACTTTTGATATCAAAGTCGGGTTTTCGAGAATTGCGATCACTCCCCCGATCGGCGTGAATCTGCGCGGATATTTTCATCAGCGCTTGAACGAAGCCAACCTTGACGATTTAGAGATCAACACCGTCGCCGTCGAAAAAGACGGCGTAACGGTTGCTCTCATTTCCATCGACAGCGAAGCCGCAGACACCACTTATTACGAAGCGGCGAGGGAATATGCATCAAAAGCAACGGGGCTTGATAAAAAGGCAATTTTTATCCACACCACGCATACGCACGTTGCACCTTGTTTTGGCAGAGAAGACGCTTTAACGAACGATATTGACAGGGAATACGATTCTTTCGTTATGAAGAAAATCTCCGACTCAATCGTTTTTGCGATGGCGGATTTGAAGCCTGCCAGAATGGGTATTGGTGTCAGCAAAGCCGAACGTATTGGTTTTAACCGCCGTTATTTAATGAAAGACGGTACAACCAAAACCAATCCCGGTGTGAATAATCCCGATATTGTAAAATCCATCGGCTTGTTGGACGAGCGCGTAAACGTTATTCGCTTTGAAAGAGAATGCGGCGACAATATCGTTATCGGAAACTACGGCAACCACCCCGACGTTATCGGCAGCAATAAATCTTCGGCGGATTGGCCCGGCTTCACAAGAAGAATTTTCGAGAAAGCGGTTGATAACACCAAGTGCATATTCTTTAACGGCGCACAAGGCGATATCAATCACGTAAACGTAAAACCCGTCGGAGGTGACTTAAACGGAATGTTTAACGACTTTGACGACGTTACGCGCGGATATGCACATTCTCGTCATATGGGTAACGTAGTAGCAGGCGCTTTGATGTCCGTTTATGAAAAGGTAGAATTTTTACCCGTTGATAAAATCCAATTCGTAGAGGAAATTATAAGCGTGGCTTCCAATATGCCCACGCCCGACGAGATGGAAGAAGCGCGTTATATCTTTAAACTGCACCAGGAAAACAGGGACGGAGAACTTCCTTATAAAGGTATGATGCTCACCACCATGGTTGCCGACGCAGGTAGAAAAGTACGCCTTGAAAACGGACCCGCATTCTTCCCGATGAACTTAACGGCAATAAAAATCGGCGATGTGGCGTTTATCGGTATTCCCGGCGAGCCTTTCACGGGTATCGGACTCGGCTTAAAGGAAGCGGCAGGCTGGAAAATGGTTTGCCCTACTTGCTTAACCAACGGTTCTCGCGGGTACTTCCCGATGAAAGATTCTTACGACGAAGGCGGCTACGAGGCAAGATCTTCTAACTACAAGGCAGGCGTTGCGGAAACGATTATTTCCGAGGGCGTGAAAATCCTTGACGGTTTAAGAAAATAAAACTTAACATAAAACACCCGATTGCGTTTCATACGCAATCGGGTGTTTTTTCATTATTGTTACAAACCTTCTCTTTTTAAGAACAGCCCGTCTAAGGCTATATATCTTTGATACACCGCATCTGCAACCGATTTCTTGGCAGAGGGTTTCGTTTCACTCTTTCTTTCTACCAAATCTTGTACGGCGCTATCGATATCCTGATACATACCATAGCCGTAGCCTGCATAGATTGCCGTTCCCAAACAGCCCGTTTCTTTATTTTTTAACGTAACCACTTTCTTACCTGTAATATCCGCTTTGATCTGCAACCACAGCGGGCTTTTCGCACCGCCGCCAATAGAAATAACTTCTTCCACGGGCAATGCAAGGTATTCAAGGTATTGTCGTAACAAACAAGCAATCCCTTCCATAATGGCATGCGTAAAATGTCCGCGTGTATGCTTCAAATCAATACCGTATACGCCGCCTTTGAGCTCCGAATCGTTTTCAGGCATAACGCTTCCGCGCATATTGGGGGATACCACAAGCCCCTCCGAACCGAGCGGCACGTTTTCCGCCTCCTCATTAATACGCTTATAATCGGCGTTGTCGTAAAAATTCTTTCTGTACCATTCCATTACCATACCCGCTGTAGGCGCCCACATCAACAAGCAATACTTGCCTTTGGCAACGTAATACGCAGGTACTTTTATTCCCTCGAAATAGGGCGGAATGACGCGCGAAAGCGCGCACACGGCAAGCGCAGTACCCGTCATTTCGCTAATGCTCCCCTCTTTGACGATACCCGAACCGATAAATCCCGATATTTGATCAAGCGCGCCCGTACAGACAACTGCGCCGTTATATTCGCCTACTCTTTCACCGCTTTCGTGCAACGTCGGCAAATAGCTTTCGCTAATACCGATAAAATCGAGCATATCTTTCCAATAGTTGCCCGTACGGATATCGAGATACAACGTGGAGGAATACAGCGAACGTTCGCAAACAAATTTCCCCGTGATACGATACAGAAGATAATCCTCCAAAAGAAGGATTTTATCCAACTTTGCAAACACTTCGGGGCAGTTGTTTTTTAACCACAGCACCTTAGAAGCAGGATACCCCGCGGGAACTTCCGTTTGACCTGTAATCTCGTACACGGTACGCAATCCAAAGTGCTTTTCAATTGCTTTCGCTTCCTTTTCCGCGCGGTTATCCAACCATACGATCGCATTCGTAAGAGGTTTGCCCTCTTTATCCAAAAAGATCATTGTTTCGCCCTGCGTGTCAATCGCAAACGCGTCGATTGGATATTGCGAGGCAAGCTCGTCATACGCTTCCTTAAACAGCTCAAAATACCGTTCGGCGGGAAACTCTACCCGTTCCCCCTCGGTAATAAGCGTATACGCTTTGGTAACGGAGGCAAGCTCGTTGCCCTTTTCGTCGAATATACATCCTTTCAACGAGGTTGTACCGATATCTATACCCAATAAATATTTCATTGCATTACTCCCGATAAACTACTGTTAAAATATTTTCACTACTGTTTCCATCAACATAAACACCAGCGGCATTGTTCCCAAGGCGAGAAGATAAGACATAAAGCACGTCTTTGCGCCCTCTGTACTGTCTTGCCCGACAGACTCGGGATAAACAACCGTATTCATACCCACAGGGAGCGCAGATACGATTACGGAAAGGCGGAATATGAGCGCAAACATTGCGCCCGACGCGCCACATAAGCGGATAAGACAAAATACACCCATCATCAATAAAGGCAGGCAAAGCAACCTAATTGCGCCGACAATGTACGGCCGCCAAGAAGTAAACAACTGCTTGAACGGCACGTTAGCAAGCACCGCCCCCGTAATGAGCATAGCGGGCGCGCTTTGGCATTGCCCTGCAACAGATAAGATATCCAAAAGCATTTTTGGCAAAGTAAAATTCAACCCGCTAGACAGCAAACCAAGGATAACACCTGCGTAAAATCCCAGCATGGGCGGTTTCCAAAGGAAAGAGATCCGTTGAGAAAATTTCGGTGTTTCTTCCGTTTGCCCCACACCCGAAGTAAGGATATGATAACCGTACGTATTGATTGCCACGGACATAGGCAGGCAGAACATCATCATCTGCGCGCGCATAACCTCACCGAAAATTGCAGCAACGACGGGATATCCGAAATAACCGATATTACTGAATGCAAGCGCATATATCAAAATATTGCGTTGCAATTTATCTTTTGTCAACGGTTTCGTCAACACAATCGATATCAACACCCCAAACACCGTGACTGCCGCACCTGCCAAAATAAGCGAAAGATATTGCCCTATCTGTTTTACGTTGATAATCGTGGACAAACTCATTGCGCTGTAACAAGGAGCAAACAAATTCGCCAACAGCTTTGCAAGATCCTTTTTGCCGCTTTCGCTGATAACCTCTTTTTTGCGGAGAAAATATCCCACGAAAATAAAAATCAACAATACGGCTACCTGTTGCAACGTGGTTAAAAACAATTCCATACGTTTCAAACCTCTCTTAAAAACGGGCTTATAGAAAATTGTCAAACCGCACAAACATACGGTTTGACAATCTTTACTGAAATTTCTTTGCGATTAACGTTGTTGTTGCAAATCGTAGTGAATATCGTACGCTTTTTCTTCTTCCGTGAACTTGTGCTTCGTGTCGATCACTTCGCCGTTGTTCCACTTGCGGTCGCCTACGTCTTCTGCCGTACCCATAACCGTAATATTCACTTGACGACGACGCGCAAGCACGTGGTCCCAGTCAATGAAGTAGATATGCGCAAATCTTCCGCCGTCTACAACGCCGTCTTTAATCGTCATGGTTTCGCTTCTGCCGAAGAAGCAAGAACGAAGATGTCCGTCCGTGTTCATTGAGGAGAAGTCGCCCGGTTCGTTTACGTGACGGCCGTACTTTGCGTGAATAGGACCGGGGTGACGGTAGTCGCCCTCTTTCGTGTAGTCGGGGATCATCTTGCGAATAATATCGAGCAGGTCGTTCTGCAAATATTCAAGGTCGAACGAATCGATATCGTGCGAACATTCTTGCACCATAACCGAGCACGTCGTGTGGTGGGAAACGATAGCAACCGTACCGTTCTTAATACCCGAAGCAGCAACGATCTCGTTCACTTCTTTCGAGATGTCGTGGAACGTGGGGATCCAGCCTCTCGATTGCAATTCCAACTCTTTTTGATAAATTTTGAATTCCATTTTTTTATCCTCCGAAATTTTTTATATATTATTTTTGTTTTCTTTATTGATGACGTTCGTCCCAAGCGCGACGAACAGCGCTGATCATTTCGTCTACCATAGCCGCCCGGTCTTTCGCCTTCGCCACACCCGACGAAGAACCCGTTGCATCAGCACCCGCAATAATCGTATTGTACACGTCCTCGCCGTTGGAAATACCTGCGGCGGTAAGCACCAAAATATCCGCATTCACGTCCTTGACAGATTTTGTGGCAGCCTCCACGTACTCCTTACCGACGCTCACGCCCGTACCGATCAATTCGGACGGTTCGGCAACGATAATATCGGGAGCAAGCGTGGCAATCTTGCTTGCCTCCGCAAGGGAATCGGCGCAAACAATTGTCGTCAAGCCCACCTCGTTCGCTCTCTTAATCGTCGCTTCCAACGTTTCAAAAGAAATCGGTTTTTCCACGTGGTTAAGCATTACGCCGTCCGCACCCGCCGCCACAAGCGATTCGGGCAATACGTCAGCAAGTCCTCTGCCGGGTACGATTGGATCCATATGCGGCGCAAATACGTGAATATTTTTCGTCGCTTCTCTTACGCGACGGATATCCACAATCGGCGTTGTGAAAATAATATCCACGCCGTATTTTTCCGAAGCCGCGTCCGCCGCTTTCGCCAAATCAAGGATATCGTCCCCGTATAAATAGGATTTAGGTCCAATCTCGAAAAACGGCAATTTCACTCTTTTTTCATTCATAGTAAACAACCTCTTTTTTTGTTTCATAAGTATCGATTATAGTATACATCTTTTTTTTAATTTAGTCAAGAATTTTAAGGCAATTTTTTTCAAAAACCAATACCGTTTTTTGTAATTGGAAAAAATTATTTTCTTTTCGCAAAATTTTGCTTGCCAAAAAGCCGCAAACGTGCTATAATATATATTGTCAGTTAAGTCCCTATAAGGAGTGTAAACGTTATGTTGAGTGAAAACGCATTAAACGCCGCAAAAGCGGCATACGATATCGAAGCCGAATGTATCAGCGAGATGAAAAAGTACTTTGACGAGGAGGCTTTTTCCCAGGCGGTAGCCCTTTTATCCTCAGCGGAGCGTATCGGCGCGGCAGGTTGCGGTCATTCGGGCATTATTTGCCAACATTTCGCGCATTTAATGTGCTGTATCGAACGCCCCGCCCGTTTTATCTCCCCCGCAGAAGCGGTACACGGCGGAAGCGGCTTTTTACAAAAAGGCGACGTAATGGTCTTTGCATCCCGCGGCGGCGCAACGAAAGAGCTGTTCCCTATCCTCGACATTTGTAAAGCAAAAGGCGTTTCCGTTATTACGGTCACGGAGAATCTCGATTCCCCTTTGGCTAAATCGGCAGACGTCGTACTCAAACAGTACGTCAACCGCGAAACGGATAAATATAATATGCAAGGCACGACGAGCACGACGGCGCTTTGTATGATATTCCACGCTTTACAAGCGGCAATTATCGAAGAAACCGCCTATCGTAGCGAACAATTTGCCCTTATCCATCCGGGCGGTGCAGTCGGCGAACGGCTGAATAAAAAGGGAGAATAAACCTATGACAGGGGAAAACGGAAAGAGCAAGATCGGTGTCAGACGAAATAAAATATTAGACATTTTATATAAGGAACAGAAAGTATACATTGCGGACCTGAGCCAACGGCTCAACGCCTCTCTCGTCACGATTCGTAACGATTTAGACGTATTGGCAAACGAGGGTAAGCTTATCCGTATGGCAGGCGGCGCAGTATTACCGGGCGGCAACGACACTCTCCCCTCCTCCATACAATACTACGAACAAAAACGGGAAATCGCCCGTTCTGCCGCGCAACTAATACAGGACGGCGACACGCTGTTTATCAATTCGGGCACGACAACCCTGTTATTTGCGGAAGAATTGAAAAACAAAAACAATTTAAGCGTTGTTACAAATTCGCTTTCCGTTGCAACCACGCTGGGCGCAATTCCCTCTTTCCGCGTAATCTTGCTAGGCGGGGCAATCAACTCCCGCAGCAATTTTACATACGGCGCGGACACGCAGGAACACTTGAACCGCTTTGGCGCAGATTGGGCAATCCTGTCCGTAGACGGCGTAAGCGCGGACGGCGAAATATCAACCTGTCATGCAGAAGAAGCGATTATCGACCGCATTATGATCGCCCGTTCCAAAAAAGTACTGATTGTTGCAGATCAAACGAAAATCGGTCGCACAGGCTTCTCTTTCGTATGCCGCCGCGACGACAAAATAAAAATTTTGACAAATAAAAAATCTTAATATACGAGGTATCTTATGAAACTGCTTATTGATGACGCAAACATCGAAAAAATCAAGACAATCTACCAATACTATCCTATCGACGGCGTAACCACAAACCCCTCGATTCTTGCAAAGAGCGGACGCAACCCTTACGAGGTACTCAAAGAAATCCGCGCGTATATCGGAGAGGATGCGGAATTGCACGCGCAAGTCATCTCCCGCACGGCGGAAGGAATGATTGAGGAAGCGCATAAAATGGCAGAAATCTTAGGTAAAAACACCTATATTAAAGTTCCTACCATTCCCGAGGGCTTAAAAGCAATGAAGGCGCTTTCCAAAGAAGGATTTAAAATCACCGCAACGGCAATCTATACGCCTATGCAAGCTTACCTTGCGGCAAAAGCAGGCGCAGACTACGCCGCTCCGTACGTCAACCGTATCGACAATCTCGGCGCAAACGGTATCGACAGTACGAAAATGATTCAAGACATCTTCGATAACAACGGTTTCAAAACCCAAATTCTTGCGGCAAGCTTCAAAAACTCCAACCAAGTACAAGAGCTTTGCGCATACGGCGTAGGCGCGGCGACGGTTGCGCCCGACGTAATTGAAAACCTCATCAAAAACGCTTGCGTAACGAGCGCCGTTGAAGATTTCATCACCGATTTTGAAAAGCTTTGCGGCGAAGGCAAAACCATGCTCGATTGCCAATAAGGAGAAGCGTATGAATATCGTAGCCCCCTCTTTGTTAGCGGCTGACCCTATGCATATGGAACGGGACGTGCGACTATTGGAAAGCGCAGGCGCAAAATGGTTTCACGTAGACGTGATGGACGGCTTGTTCGTGCCCAACTTTTCTTTCGGGTATTCGACCGTTTCCGCGCTCCGTAAAATCACCAACCGCATTTTGGACGTACATTTGATGATTGACCGCCCCCTTCGCTACGTCGAACAGTTCTGTAAAGCGGGCGCAGACTATCTCACCGTACACGTAGAAGCGGACACGCCCGAAAATATTTCGGCTACGCTTGATAAAATAGCGGAATACGGCGTAAAACCGGGGATCGTTGTAAAACCCAAAACCCCGATTGAAACAATCGAGCCGTACCTTGAAAAGTGCGCGCTTGTGTTGGTAATGACGGTTGAGCCAGGCTTCGGCGGACAAAGCTTTATGGCAGATATGATGCCGAAAGTGGCTTGGCTGAAACAAACCTTAGCAAAAGTCAATCCCACTTGCCATATCGAAGTGGACGGCGGCGTTGACATAAAAACCGCTCCCGTTTGCAAAGAGAACGGCGCAAACGTACTCGTGGCAGGCTCGGCTTGTTTGAAAGCCGAGGACAAAGCAGCGTTTATCAGCGCCCTTGAAGCATAATATTTCAACAAGAAAACGCGCCCCGTTTGCGGTATTACCGCAAACGGGGCGTATCTCATTTGACAAAAAGCGTAATAACCCGACAAAATACCACAAGATCCACGCCTTGTTTTTGGCAATAATCCGCCCTATAAAACAAAAACGGGATTTTCAATATGTGGTGGAACAATTTTTTCAAAACGTTTGCGCCGTGCGGAAAATGCGCGGCGATTGCACTTTGTATCGGCGCGGTATGCTTTGCAGTCAGCGGCATCATCACGTTGGCACGCAAGATTAAAGCAAGAAAATATGCCCGCGCACAAACGGAACGGGCATTGCAATTCACTTTACCCGACAGGGACAATGCTTACGTACGGGAACGGTTGAACAACGCGCTTTGCTTAAAAGACGAAGAAACGATCGAAGGTCTTGACCTCTCCTACGCAAGAGCGCTCCTTACAAAAGTCGCCTCCGCGCCGCTCACCAAAGCGGAAAGCCTTGAAATCTCCGAAATTGCAGGACTTTTCGAGCTTTGCTTAAAAAAGGAACGTTTTACCGCCTCCGACGTGCGTCTGCTCAGCGACGCATTCGGACGGATATTGAAACTCTCGGCAAAGTACTCTTTATAGTGACTCCTCAAACGGCGGCAAAGAAAGCGTAAAACGGACAAGGCTTTGCTTACGCATTGCCTCTTTTAAAACCGAACGCGTAACAACAGGCTCTTCTTTGTGTAAAATACGCAAAGAGGCGTAGGCAGGTATGCGTTGACCGATTGGATACGGAGGCATTTTTTTCAAAATTACGGCATCCGTTGCCGCCGCAACAGCCGAAAACGGATACGCTCCACCTCGGTCGGTATACAATTTTACTATCGTAAATTCCCGAAGTTCTAAATCGACAAGCCCGCCAAGAAACAGCCCCTCTTCCGAAAATACAGGTCTTTGCAAAAATAGTTTTGCACAATTTTTCGGAAACAGCGTACGGAGTTTGGAAAGCACAATCCCCTCTTCCCCTATCCGTTCTATGGCGGAAACACTTACGGCAAAGTCTGCCTGTGGGTTCATCTTGGAATGATGTTCGATATTGGCGCAAAGTAAATATTTTACAGCGGACGTTTTCAAAGAAACACCCACCCCAAGCGCAACACCGCGCAACGTTTTTCCGACAAACACCTTTTTATCAATCAATTCGGATACCAACATACGTCACCTCATAAATATACTTTCCACGTAAGTATAAAGAAAAAAGAGCGTCGAAAAACAAATTTTCCTGTCTGTTTATGATAGAAAACGTAAAACGTGCGCCGAACGCTTGAATGCGTTCGGCGCAAGCTTTTTTCATAGATTTAAAACACCATATTATCCCGAATGACTTTCAGAGAACGCAAAATCGGTTGTTCCACAAAAGACCCCGTATGATACCGCTCCACGCCAAGATACATACAGCACCCCAGCTTTCCGCCCGTCTGACGGATAAAGCGACCGTACTCACCACTGGCAAGATACAAATACGGACAATTGAGCACACGTTTTAACCGCGTGCAAATTTGCACGTTTTGCAAAAACTCTTCCTCCGTTGTTGCAAAGTTGACAATTTTAACTACGTCTGCGCCCCGTTCCCGTTGCGCCAAAGCAATGCGGTTCACCTCTTTTTCGTCGTAAAATCCATGCAAATGAGAGGACATCAACACTTCACATCCCAAGGCATGTATGCGTTCAATTAACTTTTTCTGCTTTGCTATCGCCGCTATATCCTCCGTCAACTCGTGCGGTTCGGGGCAATAAAAATCCCCAGGTACGTCGCAAAGCGTCGCCCCGCATTTTGCGCCGAGAAGGAGCAGTTCCGCACAATCGTCGTCCGTCAAATGCTCGCTAAAATATTTACGGTAGCTCGTAATATAAATCGGCAAACCTCTGCAAGCGGAGAATATCTCTTTCAAGGTCTGTTCATTACGATATTCGGGCTTTAAAATTTCCAACTGTATGCAAAACGCTTCCGCGCCGTCGTAAAGGCTGTTGTTGATCGTTACAATCATTTCTTGCGGCGAACGGTCCTGTACTACCGCACATAAAAGCGGCTTATCGTATTCCAAAAAAGTAGCCTTTCTCATTATTTTTCACCGTACTTATTATTATCCCCATGCACCTTATCCCGCATAAGGATACGCCCGCCATCCATTAAAATATTCTCTCCTGTAATAAACGCACCGTGCGACGAAGCCAAAAACAGAATCATATTCACAAGCTCAATCGGTTCGCCCGCTCTACCGAGCAACGTTTTCATATTGCTCATTGCCTTACGGGTGAGGACAGGTCCGGGCGAAAGGGCGACACAGCGTACGTTATACTTTGCACCCGCTAGCGCAACGGACATAGTAAGCCCACCTACCGCTCCGCTCTTGGAGGTGGAATACGCAATATTCCTAGGGCAACCTTCCATACCGGCTATCGAACCAATATTGACGATTACGCCGCTCATTTGCGCCCGCATTTGTTTGAACACGGCGTGATCGAAGTACATCTGCGCGCGCAAATTCACGTCCAACCCCCAATCATACACCTCGATAGGCACGTCGCAAAACTCCAAGTCTCCCGCTACGCCCAACATTCTTATTTCCGCGCCGCCTGCAAGATTTACGAGCACGTCGATACTGTTAAACGCTTTTACCGCCTCGTCGCAGGCGTTGCATACCTGCTTGTAATCCCGCACGTCGCAAGGCACGCCGATCACTTTTCCTGCGTAACGTTCGTTTAGCCGTTGTACGTGTAAAGCGAGCGCGTCGGCGTTGATATCCACCAAAACTGCATTGCCGCCGTATTTTAAAAATTCCTCGCAAAGCAACAAGCCCATACCCGAAGCACCGCCCGTTGCAAGCAACGTTTTTCCGTTAAATTCGCCTTGAAACATATATTCGTTCTCCTTTTTTTACTTTGCTTTTATTATACTATACAAGGCAAAACGGGTCAATAGGAAAAACGACACTATTTTTAAGATTTTCGATACTGTTTTTGTGCTTTTGGTTGACTTTTTTAATAAAAAGTGCTATACTTCTTTTATGAACACAGACGATATCGTGATTAGCAAAATATGTACGTGCGGTACAATCCGCCAACCGACGGGCATTACGCTATCGATTGAAAACAGGGCAAGCTACGCCATTTCCTTTTGCATTGCAGGAAAAATTACGTACAAACACAAGGCGGGACAATACGTTTCCGATAAACACCACGCCATTTTTCACCCCAAAGGAGAAAACTATACTCTCGTATGCAACGAGGGCGGCGATTTTCCCGTAATCAATTTCGATTGTGTAACGCCTATTGCCGACGAATTTACGCAATTTACTATTGCTCCGAGCGAACGGTTTATCGCCCTTTACAAGGAGCTTTATGGGCATTTTCTTGCGCAAAGAAAAGCAAAGGCTATGAGTGTGTTATACGAAATTCTTGCGTTGCTTTCTCCAAATATCGAACAGGCGCAATTGCCCGTTCTTGCCCCTGCTTTAAAGCTATTGCGCCAACGATATACCGACCCCGACTTGACCGTTGCTTTACTTTCGCAAACAGCGCACGTAAGCGAAGGCTACTTTCGCAAACTGTTCCAACGGGAATACGGCGTTTCCCCCAAACAATACCTTTGCGAACTACGCATAGACCAAGCCAAACGCCTGTTAAGCGAAAAACGCGCAAGCATCACGGAAATAGCGGAAGCTTGCGGTTTTTCGAGCGTATATTATTTTTGTCAAGCGTTTCGGGAAAGCGTAGGAATGACCGCAAGCGAATACGCAAAAGGCAATACGGTCAAACTGTAATCACATATCCACTTGGAAGCCGCGGTAAATATTAACAATACTGCACCGCACGTTTTCAAGTGGCTTTTTTAATATTTTCGCAACCGCCAAGCGGTACAAATCAAGTTGTTTTTTATAGTGCTCTTTCAAACTCTCGGCACTTCTTACGGAATATTTATAATCGATAATGCGCGCCTCTTCGTCGCCAACGGCAAGCAAGTCAATCGCGCCTTGAAACAACATTTCCTCCTCGCCCTTTTCTCTTAAAAGCGGATCAACCCCCTCTTTTAATGCGTACGTATCCTTTACAGGCAACGAAACGAGGAACTGTTTTTCTTTATACAAGCGCATACCGCGAAGCTCCCCAAAAACGGGGTTAGACAGAATTTCCACCAATTTTTCCTTGGAGATCAATGTGGTATCCTCCGTATTTTCATACGCTTTTTCCACAATGCTTTCGAGCCTCGTCACGGACACCCTATCCCCGTTTTCATCAAAGAGCTGCCCAAAATCGAAATTTTCCAAAAATGCGTGGTATGCAAGTCCCGCCTCTATACTCGTTTCTCCTTTCCCCTCATACGCTTCGGGGATTTTTTCTTCGCCTGCTGTTTGAAACGGCTCGTCCGTAGGTTCTGGCTTATCCTGTTTTGTCATCAGCGACGTAGCCGAGCTTTTTACGGGCAAATTTTCATAGCCCGTATGCGCATATTCCCAAGTGAACGCGCGTTTAATCTCTTGAGCCAACGCCTCGTTTGGCGCAAACACCAACGCTTCGCGCTCCACGTTTTTACTCGGTTCGATATAAGCCTCTCTGTCCACGTACTCTTCCCAAACGGAAAAGTCCGTAAAATCTGCAAACGATTTTGCAAAGCGTACGTCGGGCATTAAATTTTCGTGGTCGAACAGCATATGCAACGCATACTTTGCGCGCGTCAACGCAACATAATATAAATTCAATTCATCCGCAAGCGAGCTGTCCAGCTCCCGATACTTATGCAAGCGACGATGCAACGTATCTCTGCGAAGCAGTTTTGCCTCGTCGAAGGCTCTGGGCGCAAGCCCGTATTGTTCTTCTGTGAATACGTCATCCCGTTCCGTATGACGGAAGGACGCGCTTAAATTATCCAAAATAACGACGGGATATTCCAAGCCCTTGGAAGAATGCATTGTGACAACCTTAACGGAGTTTTCTCCGCCGTTTTCGCAACACATAATTTTATAGTCCATATCCCGCAACTTATCCAAAAATTCGTGTACAGAAAGCGGCTCTTCCGCCGTACTCTCCTCGATAAAGCGGTGTATGCGCCGCAAGCACGCCTTACGGCTTTCGTGCGAGAGTAATCTTGCTTCCATACGCGTTTCCGCAACGAATTTCGTCAACAGCTCCCCTGCGTCCATCACGCTTGAAAGCGTGCGGAGCGTATCGTAATACGCATAGAATTTTTTCAGTTTATGCGCAATCAAATCCGTCTTTTCAAGCGCGTACTGTTTGCAAGCGTTTCTGAAATACCGCTCGTCCTTGTACGCAATGCGAATAGCGGTAAGCTCGTCAGGGGACATATCGCCCATAGAGGAGAGCAATGCGCCGCAAAGCGGAATATCTTGCTCGGCATTATCTATCAAGGACAAAATATCAATCAACGTCTTTATCTCCGAATACTCGCAGATATTGACCTCCGAAGCGGTAGAAACAGGTACGCCAACGTTCAAAAGCGCAGCAATCGTATCCGTAATTTTTCCGCTTTTTTTGCGAGTCAGCACGGCTATATCCGAATATTCCACCCTCTTTTCAACGCCCTCGTCCGCGTCGAACCATTTTTTATTGCGCTCCTCTTGGATAATTCTACGTATCAGCTTCGCATTTTCCGTTTCCTCCGATTGAAATTTTTCTGCATTGTTCCGTACGGAGTATACGCCCCTGACCTCTTCCGTTTTTTCCTTTTTCTTCTTTTTGCCGGGCGTATAGTCAGGGTCGAGATAATGTATCCGCACCCTGCCGAGGTGTTCCCCGTATCTACCGCTCTTTTCCATATACGAATCGTGTTTGTAGTCCAAACCCGCATTGCGTGGGGTCATAGCAAGCTCGAATTGCTTATTTACCGCGTCAAGCACCTCGTCCGAGCTTCGGAAATTCCTCGTCAAAAGTAGGTTCGCGCCGCCCTCTTCGTCGAATTGCTTGCGCTTTTGCGTGAAATAGACAGACTTACTACCACGGAAACCGTAAATAGACTGTTTCACGTCGCCGACCAAAAACAGATTTTCCCCGCTGATACGGTTCACAATCGCTTCTTGCACGGGATTTACGTCCTGATACTCGTCCACGAATACGTAACGATATTTCTCTCGCAGCTCGTTTACGACATCTTCATTTTGCAAAAGTTCAAGCGCTTTATGTTCCAAATCGTTGTAATCGAGCACGCCGCGTTCCGCTTTGAGCTGCGAATACCGTTCGTCAAATTTCAACAACATATCCGCCATTGCCGCCGCCGTTTTACCTGACCGCAAAAACGCGGCAAGTTCTTCTTCCCTCGTACCCGTTTGCGCAAATTCTTTTTCATATATCTCCGCCGTCTTATCTTTCAAAAGCGCCAACCGTTCCACTTGCAAAATATACTCGTCAGAAGCCTTTGTAGTAGCTTCCTTACGCTGGAATTGCGGCTTTTCCAAAGCGCAAGCCTCGAAGTAATCAGCCGTCCTTGTCACCGCGTCCAAGGCGCAAAAAACTTGCTCGCAAAGCGTAGCGGACTTTGCCTTACGCGCCTCGAACCAACCGATAATCGGGCGCAGACATTCGATATAGTACTCACATTTTTTTACAACGCGTTCATGCAAATCCCGACAAATATTTTCAAAAACACGCTCGTCGTAGTTTTGACATTGTTCTAAATACTCTTTATAATCGGAGCGGCTTCTAAGACTCTTGTATGTTTCGGAAAGAATTTTCCGCAGATTGTTATCGCTCTTTTTGCGCCAATATACGGACAGCAAATGCGCAAAGCGCTCGTCCTTTTCTTCATACCCCTCTTCCAACAACATATCGAGCGCGCGATTTTTAAGTGCCGTTCCCTCTGCATCCTCATCACCGATTACGCGAAACGCATTATCTACGCCCGCCGCATAAAAATTTGTACGAATCAGCTTTGCGCAAAAGGAGTGTATTGTGGAAATATCCGCGCCCGATACTTCCGCAAGCTCCTTTTTTAACTCTTTACGGCGTTCCAAGGTCGTTTCAGGCTTGTTAATCGTTTTGATGATTGCTTTGCAAAGCTTTTCTTTCATTTGCGCAGCGGCTTTTTTCGTAAACGTAACAGCCAAAATACCGCTCACCTTCTCCCCTTTTTCAATAAGGCGGATAATTCGTTCGATCATAACCGTCGTTTTTCCGCTACCGGCAGAAGCGGAAACAATCGTCCTGCCAACGGACTCGATGGCTTTGATTTGTTCCTCGGTAAAGTTTGTCTTTTTCTCTTCACTCATTACTTATACCTCACTTCTCCAAATCTTTATCCGCTTCTTGCTTCGTTTCAGGCTCTTCTTTTCCCAACGCGCAACGCGCCACTTTTGCAATCCCCGACGGCTCGATTGCCACTTCTTTTCTCGACGAATACTTGTCCTTATTAAACGAACACGCGCCGCCATACTTGCAATATTCGCAATTATCCGAATAGGGCGTAGGCGCGATAAACCCGTCTTTCAGCTCCGTATACGCCTGCGTTGCAACCAGCGGGGCATAGTCGATAAAATCGCAAAAAACGTCTTCTTTCATTACCCGTTTACTACGCGGGTTGGTTAGCGCCGCAGGAAAATAATCGCTTTGCTTCTTCTCCTCAATGCCTTTGTCGCCAAGACGAAGCGCCGCCTCATTACCGTTTAAAAATCCTTTCATGCGGAATCTGCCCGTTTCCTCGTCCGTATAATCTACGGATGCGGGAAAATAGAATACACCCGCAGGAATACGCTCACCCTTAATCCCCGACATATACAACTGCATTTGCAGTTTTCTGCCCGTATAATACGAGGTTGCCGAATCGTCTATTGAACCTGTTTTATAATCGATTACGCGCACGTAGTTTTCTGCGCTGTCTACCCTGTCCACCTTGCCCTTAAACGCGCCCGTATCCACCGTACGTTCGGTATCTTCAATACAAAATGCAGAATTTTTTAACTGCCTGTACGCGCCAAGCACTACCTCCGCGCCCTCTGCAAGTAACTTTTCGGAGAAAAATACACCCGAAGCGGTATCCTGTTGAGATGCGTACACAGGCTTTTTGAGTATCTCCGCTCCCACCGCCATTGCATACGCGCGCATAGCCTCTTCCGTTTCAATCTGCGGCATGCGTTGTACCGTCGTTTCCAACAGCTCGTGAATAAAATTACCCGTATCGAGTGAAAGCACCGCCGTTTCTTCCCGTTCTTTGAGCCGCAATCCGCGTTCTGCAAAGTGGCGGAATGGACATTCAAAATACCCTTCGAGCGCCGTGGGTGAAATTTTCCCGTCGTGAAAAAACAGTTCCTCGCCCCGTTCAACGCATACCTGCCCCTTGTATTCTTCCAAAAATTCATCTTTTTCCGTTACGGACAACTTATCAAGCGCCGTATACAGCGAATTGTAGCGTTCTTGCGCCAAGGGCGTTTTCTTGCCTGCGCTCTCAACGATTGCCGCTTTTTCTAAAAGCAATCTTCTGATAGCAGGCGTTGGTGCGCTACATTGATATTTCAAATAGTCCAAGTCTGTTTCGTCAAAACCGCAACGCGGAATATCCTTGCCTTGCGACGTGCAGAATAATACGTCTACGTAGCGGAACACCTCACTCAATGCGGGTTCGTCACCGTCCGAAGAAAGCGGATAAGACAAGAAAAGTTTATCTAAAAACGTGCAAAGATTCAACCCTGCGCTTTCTCTGCTACGCAAATTCACTTCCGCAACGGTTGGTTCAAGCAAGGTTTTTACGGCGGCAAGCCGTTCAATATCCTTATCCGAAATAATGGCGGTGTCGCTTGCGGCATGCGGCACGGCGTCCGTCATACCTAACGCAAAAAGCGTATGCACTTTTTCTATCTTGCTTTGCGTAATATCGCCGATAAACACCGCATCCGCCTTGACGGGAATGAGGGAAATTTCCGTTGCGTCCAAACCGTCTTGCAAGACCGCCGCAAACTCGGCAACGCTCAATTCGTTTTCGCCCGTTAAAAGCTCCGCTTCTTCCAAGACTTGTTCAAGCGCGCGATAGATTTGTGAAAGATAACTTTTTTGCGAAACGTCTTCTATTCGCGCTTCCAGCTCCGCCAACTGTTTTTCCGCCTCGAAAGCCACGAGAATTTTCCGCACAGCCAAGCAATATTCTCGCCCCTGTCCCTTTGCTTTTATATTTTTTGTGGCGGTTAGCAATCTTTCCCGCCCTGCGTTTAATGCGTTTAACGAAAATATACTTTCAACGGCTTCGCCCGTTTTAATCTCCTTTTTTGCGCCGCCGCGATAGTTGGCAAATTTAAAAAGATAATTCCGATATTCGTCGCTTTCGCCAAAAAACGGATTACCCGCAAGCGATTGCACCGCCGAAGGCGAGAAATTCTCTTTTACAACCTTAAAGCAATCGAGCAAGAACCTGCCGAGCGGGTGACGTTTCAGCGAACGCTTCTCGTCGATAAAATACGGAATACCGTATTCTCCCAACGCCCGTTTGATCGGTAGAGAATATGCGGCAATATCGGGAACAAGCAATGCAAAATCCCGATATCGAAGCGTTTCGTTTTCCGCCATTGCCTTGCGAATTTGCACGGCGACGTGTTCCGCTTCCTCTGTTTTATCCTCCGCCTCAAAAATGCGGATATTGTCCGTTTTTATACGCCCGCCTTCCATTCGTTCGGGGTTAAACAAACCTCTTCTGAGTATTTCTGCCTCTCCGTCGAGGGGCGTTCCGAGCGCAAGCTCCCGTGTTTTGCCGTTTTTTTCACATGCGCGCAAAAACAAATCTTTGGCGCGGCTTTGATACAACTCCTTATCGTCCGAGCAGAATACCCCGACAACGTTTTTCGCCGTATCCAAAGCGGCGGCAACCGTCCGCATGGCTTGCGCCGTAAATGAGTTGTAGCAAAGGAAAAATACGTTGGTGTCCCGTAGGGTTGCATCTGCGCGAATTTGAGCAGGCAAAAGGGAAAGATACCTGTTTTCGTCCAAATACGAATGTTCCCGCAAAAATGTGTCGTACGCCTCGTATATACGCGCAAGATCGGCGGTCTTTTTTTTCAACGTGTCGTCGGGAAGCAACGCAACGCTTTCCCACAAGACTTCGGGCGTAACCTCCGAAGCGGCGAACTGTGCCAACGTTTCATAAATGCTTTTCGCATTGTTCCCCACACCCGAAGCGGTGGTAAAACATTGCAATACGTTTTCCCGTTGCAACCTCGTCATTACGTCCCCTACCGCCATAACCGACCCTTGTTTGGAAAGCGTCCGTCCGTTGGTCTTTAAAAAACGCGCAAAAGTGGTAACGTTTGTTTCAAACGTACCGCCCAGCCTTCTTGCAAGCGTTCGCTCAGCGATTAACGTGAGCCTGTCCTCGCAAAAAATTAAATTTTTTCCGCCTTGTTTTTCGTACGCTTCGGCGTATTCTGCCATGACTTCCATACATTCCGAAAGCGTAAACGCCTTGATTACGGTATTCATAGACAACTCCTTTTTTCTCTTCCTTATTATTATACCATATCGCAGAGGGATTTTTCAGCTATTTTTCACAAGAATTTTCATAAAATCGCGTGTTTTTTTTTACAAATTCAAAATAATGTGGTATAATAGTAGCGTTAAGATGATTTTGACGTACTATTTCAAAAAGGCAGGCTTATGATGAAGCGTAAATCTTTGATTTCCCTCACAGCATTTTTAGTATGCGCAAGCGTTTTGACCGCTTGTACGGAAACGAACAAAAAAGTTTCTTTTACGGAATATTGGTATAAAGATTCGGGCGTAACCACCGCAAGCGCGGAAACGCTGGAATACGCCGTATCCTTTAAAAAGGGCAACGGAATTACGGACGGATATTCCGCCGATTATACAAGCGGTGTGTACACTACCTCCCTTTCCGTTACGGATGATGGCAACTATTTGTATGAAACGTCGCTTTCTATCGACGTAACTTTCACGTACGGCAGAGCGCAAACGGAAACGTTTACCGACACCGTGAAAACGAGCGCAGTATTTAAAAAAGACAAGAAACTTACGCCCATATCCTCAAAACGAGAGATTGTGGGTCATTCCCCTACAAATGCACCTACCGCACTCGCATCTTGTTACAGCGTAGTGAATTATACAGTGGAAACAAAGTATGCAGGTGGCGGTGGTAAAACGACGATTATCAACAACGAAACCAAAACGAAAATCACCCCGTCTTTTACGTATGAAAACGACGATTACACGAAGTTGGACAATGAGCAACTTTTACTTGCGCTCCGCGGAATCAGCCAAAGCGCGACCACTTCCAGCTTTTACGTATACGCGCCGTTCACAGGCGTACCGCAACTTGTGGACGCTGCCTTTCAAGCCAAAAAGAAAGGTACGGAATTTTCCTATACCAAAGACGGCGCGGCTTTTTCAGGCGTTATCGATTATTACCCCGTGACCCTTTCTATCAACGACAAAAATTCGGGTGCAGCGCAAACGTTGTGGATTGCAGAAACGAACAACCCCATGTCCAACGACCACCGCAACGTAATTTTGCGTATGGAAGTTCCCGTTTCTTACAGTTTGGGTACGCTCGTATATGAACTAAAAACCGCAAACTTTTCCAAATAAAACAGTATAAAACCCGCTACGCTTTAAAAAGCATAGCGGGTTTTTTGTTAGCCTGACATTTAAAACGATTCTTCCATATACATACGGAAAAATGCAACACAGTCCTCTACCCAGCGCGCAACACGGGGCAAATCGGAATGCGCCTCGCAAATCTCCGCGCTCGCCGTAGACAACCCATGGCGACCGCGAGGGTAAATATGTAACTCGTAAGGAACGCCGTTGTTCGCGCAAGCCTGCGCAAAACGGAGCGCATTATCCGCGGAAACGACGGTGTCCGTCGCGGTCGCCCAAAGAAACGTAGGCGGCGTGTCTTTCGTTACCGCTTCGTTCAAATTCAGCGTTTTCAAAAGCTCCAAGCAAGCCTCGTCGGAATAGCCATACAAAAGGTTGGTATACGAGCCTTGGTGACCGTTGATTTTAGATATTACGGGATAGGAAAGCCCTACTGCTGTCGGCTTACAATCGAGCGTTTGCCCCGCCTTAGCGGAAACGCTTTGCCATTCGACGGCAAGATTGCCCGTCAAATGTCCACCCGCAGAAAAACCGATTGCAAACACTTCGTTTTCGTTTACGCGGAGTGTCTTTGCATTCTTTTTTACGTAATCTACCGCCGCGCCCAACTCGATCAGTTGCTCGGGATAAGACATACCGTTTTCACCGCCAATGGTGTACCGAAGAATAAACACCTGAAAACCGCGCGCCAAAAACGAAAAAGCGATAGGCTCGGCTTCCCGTTTGCTGACCATACCGTACCCGCCGCCGGGAACGACGACGAGGGCAGGACGTTTCCAATCCTCGTGTCCCGCATCCCAAGGATTATCCGCCAAAATACACTCCAATCGACCGCCGTTTAATCCGTATTCCTTTTGTAAATCTACCATATAGTTTTTCATAACGTACCTCAATTAAAAAATTCGTGATAAATTGCATTGATGCATGCATTGCAGTCTTTATTATCCACACCGACGATAATATTTAACTCGCTCGAACCTTGATCGATCATAATAACGTTAATCCCCGCTTCGGAAAGCGCTTTGAAAAGACGCGCGGACGTACCGATATTGTTTGCCATACCGTGTCCTACCGTCGCCACCAACGCTATATTTTCGTGCGTATAAATTTTATCGGGACGAACGGCTTCCTTAATCTGAGTAAGAACCGTTTCCAAAACGCCGTTTTTCAAATACTCGTTATCGATAACTAGGGACATTGTATCAATCCCCGAAGGCAAATGCTCGAACGATACGCGGTTTTCCGTGAGCACGTTAAGTACCTTGCCTGCAAAACCGACTTCCGCGTTCATCATTGATTTTTCCAAGAAAATAACGGTAAAATCTTTTTTTCCTGCAATACCCGTAACAGGATTCTCACACGCGCTTTGCGTAGCGTACTGCACGATATCCGTGCCCTTATCTTCGGGGCGGAACGTGTTGCAAATGCGGATAGGAATACCTGCACTTCTAACGGGGAAAATGGACTCTGCGTGTAAAACGTTTGCCCCCATATAGGAAAGCTCCCGAAGCTCTTGATATGTAAGTTCGGGAATACTGCGAGGGGAATTGACGATACGGGGATCGCAGGCATAGAACCCACTTACGTCCGTCCAATTCTCATACAAAGAGGCTTTCACCGCCCTCGCTACGACCGCGCCGGAAATATCGCTCCCGCCACGGGAAAACGTTTTCACTTTTCCGTCTGCGCCCAACCCGTAAAAACCGGGAATTACCGCTTTTTCGTATGCGGCAAGCACCTTACCCGCAAGCGCAAACGAAGCCTCGTCAAGCGTGCCGTCCTCTTTAAAACGAATAATTTCCGTTGCATCCACGAACGGAACTTCCAACACCGCGGACATTACGCGCGCCGCAAGATATTCCCCGCGGGAAGCGGCATACGCCGCACCTGCGCCGTCTTTTATTTTTTCTTCGATTTCAGAAAGCTCCACATCCAAACCGATATCTTTACCGATCTCCTTTTCAATATGGAGAAATCTTGCCCGTATTTTACCAAAGCAAGCCTCCAATTCCTGCATATTGCCTGCTTCCACCGCTTCTGCGCATTTGTACAACAAATCCGTAACCTTTACGTCTGCACCGTACCGCTTACCGGGCGCGGAAACAACGACGTAGCGACGTTCTTTTTCCGCTTTGACGATTTTTGCAACGGAAAGGATTACGTTACCGTCCGCCATGGACGTACCGCCGAATTTACATACCTTGATAGCCATATAACACCTCGTAAAACTTCTCGTCCTTTCCCCTCAAATATTTAAAAGCACGACCACGAGCAACGCCAAAATAAGCGAAATTGCTTTAATCCAGAATTTGGAGATAAACACCTTTTTCAAAAATTCAGCAAATTTCATATCATTTACCTCCTCGACGTTTATCCGTCAAAGGCATTTCCTGCCAATAATAATCTTTTAACGCGTCCGCAAGCATATCGTAATCGGCATAACGCGTTACGTTTCCCTGCTTGACAATCGAAATAATACCCGTTTCCTCCGATACGACCAGCGAAATTACGTTTGCGACCTCCGTAATACCGATTGCCGCCCTATGCCGTGTGCCGTAGTCCTTGGGATAGCTCGTTTTTTGCGTCAACGGCAAAAAGCACCCCGCCGCTTGGATTTTATGTCCGTGTATAATCGTTGCGCCGTCGTGCAAGGGCGCTTTGGGAAAGAAAATTCCCTCGATAAGTTGCGTCGAAATCTCCGCATCTATCTCCACGCCGCTTTGCAATACTTGTTTGGGCAAACTGCCCTTAGAAAGCACGATCAATGCGCCAACGTTATTTTTGGACATATTTTGTAATGCCTTGATGATATTTGCGATACAACGTTCCGTATCCGCTTGCGGGCGAATTTCCGCGCCTACGTGCGGACGGATATCCGAACCGCCCTCGCGCGCCGAATGAACGTCCCACAAACTCTTCTTCACTTCTACGTTGAACAAAATGAGCATAAACGCCGAAACAAGCAAAACAAAGAACAGGAAAAATTCTTTCGTCACCAACTCTGCGGCAAACAGATTCATACACCCGCCGCCAAGCAACAACACCCAATACAAAAGCATCAGCTTCGTTGCGTCGTTATCTCTAAGCACTTTGGACACGAAAAATATCAACGCAAAGAAAAACAATATTTCTGCGGCGTATATGACCTTGAACTGCGTGAAAAACAGAACCACGCGTTCTTGCAACTCCGCAAACGACAAAACAGCGTTCAACAGTACCGCCATAATTTCCTCCGTAACGTTAAATAATACCCTACTATATATTATATAAAAAATTCAATGAAAAATAAAGCGTTTAATCCGTATTTTTTCGGGAATTTTCAAAAAACAGCCGTGCAGTAGCCGTTTTTAACGCCGAATCGGGTGTCATCTTCCCGCATTTGATGCCGGAAATCGCCCCGTACATCCCCTCATACGTTTTCAAAAGCGCGCCTTTGGGGAATTGTTGCACCTGCTCCCGTTTCTTTTTTACGGCGTATTCCTTAATCCCCAAGGTCGCTGCAAGCTCCCGATCGCTACCCCGAAGCAAAGAAATTTCGTATAAATCCTTAAAATAGGCAGACAACGCCGAAAGCAAAGAAATCTCGTTAAACCCTTTCGTTAAAAGCTCTTTGAGAATCGTTGTAAACGCCGCGTAGTTTTTTCTTGCAACTGCGTTCGACAGTTCGTATATCTTATACTCCGCATCAGGGTACACAAGCGTGTCCACAAGTTCGTCCGTAATCCTATCAAGCTGTTCTGCCTGACAATAGCAAAGAAGCTTTTCCGTTTCTTTGGAAATGCGCGCCATATCCAGCGTGCAATACGCCGCAAGCTTGCCGCAAGTGACGCCGTCCGCGTATACACCCTCCCGTTTGCAGGTAAGATATATCCATTTTTTAATCGTTTCCTCATCCGATTTCCCGCAATCGACGTACGTGACGTTGGACTTTTTGGAAAGCGCGGCGCACCCTGCTTTCGGTTTTGCGCTGTTTACAATCAGCAAAAGTCCGTCCTTGGGCGGATTTTCAAACGCACTTTTTAAATAAAAATCAAAATCCTTTTCAGTCGGATAAAACTCCGTAAGCCGCACAACGCGCCGTTCGCTTACAAACGGAAAGCAATTCCATGCGTCCACCACGCTTTTAAAACCGTCGCCCTTGACGGAAGCACCGTCAAACGAAATATAATCAAGCGTAGGTTCTTGCAAGAAACGGGCTTTTAACAATGCTTCCCCTTTTTCCCGAAAGTACGCTTCTTCGCCCTCAAACAGGTATATTGGCATTGCGCCGTTTTCATCTGTAAACTTTTTAAAATCGATATATTTCACGCAAAAACGCCCTCCTGTTTGTTTTCTTGGCTGTTATTATACCATATCCATCGAAAAAAAGCAAGAAAATGCGTATACGTTTTTATTTGGAGTTTATATATTCAACACGTACACGGCTACCGCAAACGCCGTTACCGTTACAAAAAATAAAATTATTTTCGTACGCCTTTTCACATTCCATTTGTCCGTAAGAAAGGTTATCGACAGTCCGTAAAGATATTGTAAATAGGTAGGCACAGCAACGCTGCGCACCGCAAAAGCGGACAAATCCACCACTTCAAACACAAGCAACAATGCCGACCACACCACGGCAGGCGCGTACAACAGGATGGGCGCAACGGATATAGGCAACACGCAAGCGACCGCCACAATTATCAACAATACGGAAAACATTCCGCCAATCAACGGCACGAACAGAAAATTAAAAAGCAACGACCACCCCGACAAATATCCAAACGACTGCAACAAAAGCGGCGCGGTGGCAATCTGTGCGGAAAGCGTTACGGCAAGCATAGACACGCAACGCTTAAAAATGCGCCGACCGATACTCGGCGGACGGGATATATCCTCCTTGCGCCGTTTGAAAAGCTTATCTACGATCCCCACGCATACACTCTCGATCGGAGGAACAAGCAAAAATATTCCCAAACAAGCCGCAAAGGAAAGCTGAAACCCAATTTCGTATAAGGCAGTAGGCGAAAGAAGCAACACCGCAATCCCCGCAATTCCTATCCGCTCCAACGGGTCAGAACCATACCCCCAAAGCCGCGTTGCGTAAAAGACCAAGCACATTACAACCGCCCGCAAAACGGAAGGCGAAAAACCGCATACGCTACCGTAAAAAAGCAAGATTACCCCAAGCAAAATAAACCGCAAGGGCTTGGCAAATCTTTTGAGCGGAGAACGGTTGATAAGCGCAAGACAAAAGGTATACAGCGCGCCGATATGCAATCCGGAAACGGCAAAAATATGCGCTATTCCGCCGTAGCGGATATTTTGTAACAATCCCTCGCCAATTCCCGCCGTATCGCCCGTGAGAATACCGAGCGTAACCGCCGCGGACGTTTTATCCATACCCGCATAAACGACGTTGCGTATCCGTTGGCGTATGTATAATGCCAAATCGAAAGTGCGCCCTACCGCAACGCACGTTTCCGCTTTTGCCGTAAAGCAAATATTCTTTCCTATATTCCAAACGGCATATTTTGCCGTTTGCGCAACCACGCTTTTGACAGTTCCGTCCAAAACCACCTTTGTCCCTAAGGAGAAATTCCCCGCAAATGCGACAGGCAGGGTCGCGTTTAACCGTCCTTTCTCCGCCGTCGAGCCGATATATACCTTATCGAGCGTAAGCGTTACTTCCTCGTCCGTTTCGCTGATTTCAATCACTCTGCCGTACACGGTGTACGTCCCATCATATGAGCCGACATTTGTATACGAAGTCACGGCAATACGGAAAGAGATAAAACCAACGAACGCAGAACATGCAAGCAAAACCACCGCAAGCAATACCCGTTTGGTCTTTTTGTTGCTTGCGCAAAAGAAAAAGGGCGCGCCGAGCAGTAGGAACAAAAGCCCCCACCAAGCGGAAACGCCCGTATACGTGAGATAGGAAAATGCGATACCGAGCGCAAGAAATGCGCCCGCAAAAAATACAGGACGAAAATTAAAAAGCTTATCTTCCGTAACCGTATTTTGCATATACTCACCTTAACCAAAGTAATATAATCCGAACCAAGATTTTTAGCGAAGAATTTAAGTATCTACTTCGTTGAAAGCCTTGATAAACCGCTTGGTTGACCTGCGGCATTCGCCTTGTATCTGCAATAAATTCTTTCGCTACAAAATTGCTTTGCACCCCAAAGTTCGGATTTTTTTAGTCTATTTTTGGTGAGGAGGAAGCAATCATACCAAAGTATTATAATGACGACGAGCCGAAAAGAGCAAAAAAGACGGCTTTGGGGCTGGTTTGGATTATATTGCTTTGGTTACGCCAATGAAATTCTGTCCGACACCGAACGGACAAACAGCCCCCGTTCCTCACCGAAAGTCACGCAATCGTTGACGTATGCAATAAATTTATCCGTCGGACGGGGAATCCGCAAAACGGAAGCGGCAATCGTGGTAATTTCGTCCATATATAACGCCACTTTATCTTCCAACGCGCCTCTTACAATCGCAACAATCTCATAAGGCGTATAGTCAAACTCTGTCTTGCGAAGCGGTTCGCCCGTTTCCACACGGTATTTCTCAAAGCCGATCGCCTTTTCAGACTTACGGTAAAACTGCATACCGAATATCTTTTCAAAGCGGAAACCGCAAAGCGCAATCAAAGCCTGCATGCGCGCGTCCACCTTCGCGCCGTACTTGTGAATACCGAGGCTTGCCAAACATCTACGCACGAGAAAATCATGCGAAATCGGTTCTTCTGCCGTAACGATTGCTTTCAGGCGGGCAAGAAGTTCCTTGTCGTTCTCCCCCGAAGTGACGTACGTTGCGTTTTCGTAGCGTGTTTCCAACGTCGCTTTTTTGTACGCCTTTTTGCTTCTGTTCAGCTCTGCGCCGCCCTTTTTATCCGCGCCCGTTAATTTATCCAAAATATCCTTAATTTTCTTGATTTCCCGCTTGGGATTGTTGTAATAATTGACGGAGAAAAGGCGTATCACGTTCCAATTATTACGTTTGAGCGTTTGAATTTGCAACACGTTTCTATCCTTGACAGAAAAACGGTTGGGCGTATCGCACATAATGGCAAGGATAAATTTGCGCCTGTTTTTCGGGTCTACCACGGCAACGTCGATTTTGAATCCCGAAGCGCCTACGTCGTAACGACACTCGTAACCGTACGAAGCAAGCTCTTCGGCAATATACTTTCCAAGCCCCGCCTTTTTTGCCACAACGGCGCTTGCCGAAATAGCAAGGTTCGTTCTACCCTTTTCAGCAAAATCCAAAAAGGCTTTTAAACCCGCTACGCCACGGGAATTGGTTTTGGAAAGGTCAATCATTGCCCCGCGCATAGACGAGAACACGACCATTTCTTCCCTTGCGCGTGAAACGGCAACGTTGAGCCGTCGCCACCCGCCCGCTTGGTTCAAAGGTCCAAAATTCAAAGATATCCTGCCCGTTTTATCCGGACCGTAGCAAACGGAGAACAAGATTACGTCCCGCTCGTCACCTTGCACGTTTTCCAAATTCTTCACAAACAGCGGTTCTTCCCGCTCAAAAGCGGCTTCTTCCAAGCGTTTTTCGGTAATAAGCGCAGTCAGTTTCCGTTCGATATACTCTTTTTGTACGTTACTGAACGTGACGATACCGATACTCGACTTTTTCAAAACGGGATCGTTCAAACGACGAAGCACTTCCGCAATGAGCATATCTCCTTCCGCCTTGTTGCGTTTGGTGAATCCCCTGTCGTATACGCCGTCCTCCACGAACTCGAAACGCACCTTACTCGCCAACGCGTCGGGTGAAGGAAAGGTACAAAGACGGTTTTCGTAATACATTGTATTGGAAAACGCAATAAGACTTTCGTGTTTACTACGATAATGCCACGTAAGATGCCGTTGCGGCATATTGATTGCAAGACAATCGTCGAGCAAGCTTTCCATATCCTCGTTTTCGAGATCTTCCTCGTCCACGTAATTGGTATGGAAAAAACTTGTAGGCGGGAGTTGTTTGGGATCGCCTACTATGATTGCGTTCTTTGCACGCGCAAGCGAACAAATCGCCTCCGCCGTGGGAATTTGCGAAGCCTCGTCGAATATAACCGTATCAAACAAACCGTTTTCCGCCTGTAAATATTGAGAAACGGTCATAGGACTCATCAGCATACAGGGCGCAATACGCTTGATCAGCTCCGGAATTTCCTCAAACAGTTTTCTCAGCCCCGTACCGCGCAGATTGGATTTTACAAGCCGCGAGAAATTTGCCACTTCCAAGCTCAAACTGCCCTCCGTCGAAGCCGTCGGCAATCGGGAAATAAGTTTTGCCCGAATCGCTTCTTTCGTGAGCCTTGCGAATTCGTCGCCGAGCAAGCGTAAACTTTCGGATTTTTCCTCCAATACACCTGCGGAGAAACGGGCAAGCACGGGATCGAGCGGAATATTCGTCTGCAAGAAATTTTTATAGATATTCTTTTCAAAGCTGTCGATAATGTTCTCGCTTGTAATCGAACCGTTTTCAAGCGCGTCCGTAACAAACGTAAGCCCCGCCTCGTCAAGCGCTTTTGCCGTCTTGCGGTAATTGCACCACGGCGCAACCATATCGATATTTTCTATCAATGCGCCCGCTTTCGCTGTATAGTATTCCAAAATCTCCTCTTCGGGAATTTTCGAGCGGTTTGCTTGCGTTACGGACAAGAAACTTTCCTCTGCCTCGCGGAAGCTGTCTACCGAGCGCATCAGCCCGCTTAACACGGGTTCGGAATATCCGTTCGAGGCACGAATACACATACTGTTAAAGCTGTCGGGATTGTAGTCCATAAACACGCCTGCGCAAAGTTCGTGCAGCTTATACAGCTCTTTAAGGAAGTTTTTGCGCGCATCAAAGAAATCCACACGTCCAAATGCAAACGTGAAATACTGCACGTGGTCGGTATGCTCTCTTATGGATGACATAGCCTCGTAAATACCGTACACCGTTTCCAAATGCGTGTACAATTCCACCTCGCCGTAGGGCGCAATCGCCGTTTTGGAAAGTTTTTTAACGATAGATTTAATCGTTTTATCGTTTTCGTGATCGTTCCTACCCGCCGCCAACCAAGCGCCAAGTTTCTCATACTCTTTCGAGATATCCACCAACTTTTTATGCGCTTTGAAATACTTTTCCAAATACGCGTCCAGCCGTCTGTTGGCATTGAAAAACAGGAAAAATTCTTCTTCGTCCGCTTTAAAATATTTATTCAACGCCCCGCCGCTGAGCATTTTCGATATCTCGTACAACGAATCGAGCTTCGTCCTTGTCAAAGTACTGATTTTTTGACGGTACAAATCGTTCAACAGCGCGATATAATTTTTTAAATGCTTAATTTCCGCAATTACCACTTCGGATGCGCAATACAAGGAATCCCGCACGGCGAGGTCGTATTCCGTCACGTTTACGTTGGAAAAAGGCGAATTGTGCACACCGCCGCATTCCTTGGCGGTAGCCGCGGCTTGAATCATCATTGCCTCGTATTCGTCTATCTTTTCTTTCGTCAAGCCGTCATAAAACGTGCTCTCGATATTCATAATATCGGGCGCGCTTTTATTTTTGAGGCAAATGAGCATAGCCTCGTACACGGATACGCCCAAACGGCGTTTTTTGTGCAACGCCGTAAGCGGTTCTAACAGCTCCTCTTTGAGTTTGACAATCTGATTTCCCTGTTCCAAAAGCCCGACGTTTTCCACTTCTCCCGCAAAAGATAAAGTGGTGGAGAGCTTTTGCAAGACGTTCGATTTGTTCGTTTTATTGGAATGTAATTCCAAACAGAAATCCCCAAGACCCAACGCATCCAAGCGTTTTTTAACAACGGACAACGCCGCTTGCTTTTCGGCAACGAACAGCACGCGTTTCCCCTCGTACAGGGCGTTGGCAATTATATTCGTAATCGTTTGCGATTTTCCCGTACCCGGAGGGCCGTGCAAAACGAAGCTTTTGCCCGTTTGCGAAAGCGCAATCGCCGCCCATTGCGATTCGTCTGCGGGAAGCGGCGTAAGCGTAGCTTCGGGGCGCGCCTCATCCTCTTTCAAGCGCATATCCCCCCCGCCTACCACAACGGAGTTATCGAGCAGCGCGGAAACGATTTCGTTTTTGGAAAATTCACCGATATTTTTACGCAAATCGTTCCACATTTGATAGCGGGCAAAGGAGAAACCGGCGATATAGCAATCGTCATACACCTCCCAATTACGCATACCCATTACTTCCCGCCTAATCATAGCGAGAATTTCCGATATTTTCAAGCCGTGGATCAATTCGTCCAAGCCGCGCATATCGATATTAAATTCCTGTTTGAGGTATTCAAGCAGGGTAGAGTTTACGGAAACGTCCTCGTCCGTGACCGCTACTGCAAAACCTGCCCCGCCTTTACTCTTTTTAAGCTGTACAGGTTGTAACACAAGAGGTGCGTAATGTTCCGCGCCGTCCTCATGGGTATACCATTTCAAAAAACCGAGCGCAAGATACAGTATTTTTGTACCCGATTCCTCGTCTGCTTCCTTGTTTCGCTTGATGAGCCGATTTACCGTTTCAAACAACGTTTTCTCGTCAGAGAACGTACGCAAAATCCCTGAGTCGTTTTCTATACCGATCAACTCGCGCATTGTCTTGACTTCCGCGCTTGCCCCGAAATGCGTTTTCACATCCTTTGTCCCGTTTGCCGCTGCCAACACAAGTTCTCCTTGCGTAGTCAATGCGTCTAGCGTTGCATCCGCATCATAAGAAAGCAAATGCGCCGCCGTTTTTGTGGGCGT
Organism: Clostridia bacterium; assembly: GCA_017463145.1. Lineage (GTDB taxonomy): Bacteria > Bacillota > Clostridia > Christensenellales > Borkfalkiaceae > Scatosoma. The sequence continues at coordinate 2,983 of JAFTPR010000009.1, read as the reverse complement.
AAAATGCAAAAGCGCATTCTTCATAGACAAATCGAGCAACCGCCTTTCCCATTGCTTGTCTTTCGTTCGGTCGTTGTCGATAGAAAGCTTTTGCGTGTTTTTCAAATCCTCGGGACGCGCGTCGGGCGAAGAAGCCTCCTCAGAAAGAACCTCGTACCCCTTTACACTTTTTGCGCGAAGCGGCAAAGGTAACACACGGCTAATACGGCAACGGCGGATATCGAGATACCGATCGTACGCGCCCGCACCTGCCTTATGGCGGAAATGTTCCTCGGAAGTAGAATAGGCGATATTCTTATCCCCAAATACGTCCTCGATATCAAAACAGCTCAAATTATTGATGCCGTCCGAGGTATACGCGCAAAGGCGGGAAACGTCGTCTGAAACGGTGTCGATAAAACAACTGTCGTACAACCACGCGCCGCAGGTAATTTCCCTATCGCCAAAAATCAGCACAGGGTGAAGCCCCAAGCTCTCGATACAGGATGTAGCAAACAGCGCCAATTCCAATGCGCTCGCCTGCCTTTCCGCAACAATCTTTACGCCGCCGCCCGCTTGTACGGGTCTTGTTATATCCGCATAGTTTTTCTCTATGGACAGCCGCCGCAACGAAGCGAACAATGCGGCAAGAATACGTCTGACGGCGTTTTTATCGTTGCCAACGTACCCGCCAAGCTCGAAATCTACATTCCACTTTTTCAACTGCGCTTCCACTTCCGTTTGCATACGCGCGCAATCCGCAAGGCGCGGACGCACGAATGAAGCAAGCAGTTCAGGATCGCCCTCTACGCCCTGCCAATAATCGAATGGCAACGCGGTCACGGTAAATTCCGCGGTGGCGAGCATCTTTTTATCCTTGGTGATAACCGCTTCTATCCTTTCCTCTTTCACTTCCTCCAACGCAGTAAAATACAAAGGCGAAAGGAGATTACCAACGTCCACGCGCACAACGCTTTCAAACGGAACTTCCAACGTTTTTTCAAACGGAATAAGCATACCGTTTTCGTTTTTGAGCGTAAGGGTCAATTCCTCCACGTTTTCTTCGCCGACGTTCTTGATTTGCAAGGACGAAAACAACGGGCGGCGCGCAAAATAATCGGCATAGGAAACCACCTTTGCCGTTTCGCCGTCAAGAGAGATCCATTCTTCTATCTTTTTTGCTTTTTGCGCCATACCCTATCCTCCTGCGTAGCAATGCTTTCCACTATTATACACTTTTTTCTAAAAAAAAGCAACCCTACGGATATACTTTCTTTGTAAAAGAAAAAGACGGAAAACCGCCTTTTAGATGTGTTAGTCTGCAAGATATTGCGATACGGCGTAGGTCAGCCGATCGATAACGTCCTCCAACTCCCCGAACAGCATACAGCCTGCCGCCCGAATATGTCCGCCTCCGCCAAACGTACCCGCTATCCCGTTCACGTCCGCATACTCTTTCGAGCGCAGGGATATCTTGTATTGGCGGCTCTTGATTTCCATAATCGAACAAGCCACCTCCACGCCGTCTACGTTCAAGGGGAAATCAACAAACCCCTCCGTCATACCGTTATCTGCCCCGCAAGCTTGCATAGCTTCTTGGGAAATAACAATCAGCGCAAAACGGTCTTCCAAATAAAAGCGCATACCGCTCATTACCTTTGCATGCAATTTTGCCCGCGCTTTTGGTTGCTTTTTAAACAGATTATAATTCCAATACCGAATATCCGCGCCCGCCGCTACGAGCTTTGCCGCAAGCGATAACGCTTCCTCGTTCACGTCGTCGTGAGAAAAATTCCCCGAATCGGTAAGCAAACCCAAAAGTAAGTATTCCGCTATTTTTTTATCAATCGACACACCCAGGTACGAGATTAACTGCGCCATATTCATACAATTCGACGCACATTCCCGCACATAATTTTGCAAAGCAAAACGGGTATTGGAGATATGATGATCGACGTTAAGCGTACGGACGTTTTTACGCTGCGCCAACAAAAACGTATCCGACAGCGCGCCCAATCGTTGCACGTCGCTGCAATCGACAGCGATTAATGTATCGTACGCAAATTCGGGTGTTTTTTTCACTCGTTCGATTCCGTCCACAAAACGCAAGTTAGAAGGAATATCCGATTCTACGCAGACTTGATTTTCGATTTTAAGATAGCTTAAAGCGCAAGAAAGCGAAAGCGCGCTTCCAAACGCATCCCCGTCGGGGCGCATATGCGTTAAGATTACGACGCTTTTCGCTTCTTTCAACGTTTTTGCTATTTGTTCCAACGTACAGTTTCCGCTCATTTTTCCTCATCTTCGGGCGCAACGTGGATTTGCTTGAACAGCTCGTCCATTTTCGCGCCGTATACCATACTTCCGTCCATACGGAACGTAATTGCAGGTACGGTACGCATACGCATTACCTGCGAAAGCTCTTTACGGATATATCCTGCGTTTTCTTGGAGAATGGCAAACGAACGCTTCGTTTCTTCCTCCTTAGGCGCATAGATACTCACGTATACAATTGCCGTTTTCAAGTCGGGCGCAACGTCTGCCTCCGTCACCGAAATCAGACCTTTCAACTCAGGATTTCTGTCTTTCAAACGACGAATAATCTCGCTGATTTCTTTTTGATACTCGCCGTTGAGCCGTGCTGTTCTCGATACCTTCATTACGCTTTGATCTCCTCCGTCACGTAACATTCGATAATATCGCCTATGCGAATTTCGTTAAATCCGTCGATAGCGCAACCACATTCGTAGCCGTAGTTGACCTCTTTTACGTCGTCCTTGAAGCGTTTAAGTTGCTTCACGCCGCCCTCGCAGATCATGATATCTTCACGGTAGATACGGAGCTTCCCGCCGCGAACAATCTTGCCGTCCGTAACGTAACAACCTGCAATCGTACCAACGCCCGTGATATTGAACGTTTGACGAACCTCGCATTTACCCGTAAGAATTTCTTTGAGCTTGGGCGCAAGCATACCATTAAGCGCCGCTTCCATATCGTCGAGAAG
>JAFTPR010000043.1 GCA_017463145.1 Clostridia bacterium | reverse complement strand
GCCTGTTTCTTCCGCCAAACGCCAAGATTTAAGATAATATTTTGCAACTTCGGCATCGGGATATACCGTGCAAAGCGTATCCAGCGTATCCTGCGCTTCTTTGCGCTTACCGCATTTGAACGCGGCAACTGCCTTAAAATACAGCATACGCCCATCGTAAGGCAGTTTCTTTTCCAATAGGCAGAATTTTTGGTACGCTTCCCCATGCAACCCGTTTTCGCAACAGACCGTAGCAACCTTATATAAATCCTCCGCTTCCGTCTGTTCAAGCCGATACAACTGCAAAGCAAGCGCTTTGCTTTCTTCCGTTTTTCCCTGTTCGAGATACACAGCGGCAAGCGTTGCAAGCGTACGGATATCGTCGGGATAATCAACAAGAAGTTCTTTACAAAGCCGTTCCGCCTCTTCGCTGTTTCCCGCCAAAAGCTGCGCTACCGCCTGCATTTCTATTGCCTGCGGATAATCTTTCGAGCCTCGTTCCACCACCGAAAGCGTTTGAATGGCACGGGGACAATCCCCCATTTTCAACGCTCTTGAACCAAACTCTATTTCCTTAGAATAATCGGCAAGCTTGGGCGGATAAACAAAACGCAATTTCTCTTTTTTGTCCTTTGCGAAAGCGTCGATAATATCCAGCTTCGTTTCGTTAGGAAGCGTATCGTCCGCATCAATGAGCTTGTTATAATAATATGCCGATTGCGTTTCGTTGCCAAGATTGAGATAGTTGACGGCAAGTCCCTCGTAAATATCAGGCAGCTCGTCCTCCATAGCGATATCGAGATACCGATACCACCAATTTATAGCGGAAAGGTGCAAACCCATTCCCTCGTAAATATCGGAAAAACGGGCAAAAACTTCTTCGTCACCGCCGAACAATTCGTATTGGCGCACGGCAAGACGGAGGGCGGAAAGATATTTGCCCTCGTTGTAGTATTTATCCGCCATACGCGCAAGACGCGCTTCGCTTAAATCTATTTTTGCCGTTTTGCTTTTTTTCATTTTCCGAAAATTTCCTCTTCATCCTCTTTTGTAAACGTATAGTCGCTGTTGCAATAATGGCAATGCACCTTTACTGCGCCGTCTTCTTCCACAATCTTATTAAAATCCGCCTTCCCGATCGTGACGAGCACCTTTTTGAGGTACTCGCGTGAGCAGTTGCATTGATACAAAGCAAGTCCACCCTCCCACACGCTTATATCCGCGTCGAAGTTGTCGCCTACCAACCTTTCGACGGGCGTGGTTTTGAGTTTTTGCAAAATTTCTTCCAACGGCGTATTTGCCGTCATGGCAAGCGCTTCCTCGTCGGCAAACGGCAAAAGTTGCAAGGCGATTACACCTGCAAAATTGCATTGTCCGTTTTCGCCGATCTCCACCACCGTACGGATACGCGTAGGGAGTTGTTCGCTGATATGGAAATATTCCTCGAACGAATCGTCCACGCCCCCTGTTTGCCAAGCGCACGAACCTACGAACGGGCGGTTATAACCGTCATCTCGAATAATCGTAAGCGCGCTGTTTTCCGCAAAACAGTTCTCCTCGTCCCCCTCTGCGAACGGATTGCCGATATATCCGCGCATATGCAATTCTTTATTGCCCGAAACGGCTATATCCCCACATTCGCCTCCGTTTTGCACGGAAAGGGATATTTCCCCTTTGGAATTTTTTAAACACGCGCTCATAAAAGTCATAGCGGAAAGCGCCTTGCCGAGAATTTTTGCCGAGCTTGCGGAAAGCATATGATAGCGTATTGCGTCGTTGACCATTCCCGTCGTATTGGCAATCGTCAGCGAAACTTGCCCGTTGAACACAAGCGTACGTAACGTGTTTTTCATTGTCGTCCTCCCTTTTGCGCAAGAAAAGAAATCCTGTCTGCCGTTTTTATATCTTCGCCCAAGTGCCCTGCCGTTTCCAAAAGCGTAAATCCGTTGCGTTGCAGGGCATCCGCTATCTCCTCGGCGGTGTACACGTACTGCGTGTGCGTTTCGTCCAAACGGGTATACGAACCGTTTTGTTCCTTTATAAACAACGTAACGTCGAGCGTAGCGACGTCCGCTTCCACACGGTTGAACGCAAGATACGTCACGTCCGCGCGGTCGTCCACGCTTACAGTATTTGCAATCTTTTCTTCAAATTTTCGCGGAGAACTGATATCGAACAAAAATATACCGCCCTTTTTTAACGCGCCCGCCACGTTTTTGAACGCGGAATCGAGCTTATTTTTCGGAATATAGTTGATACAATCGTTAATTGCGGTAGCAAAATCGAAACGCTTCGGCAACTTTACGGCGGCAATATCACCAAGCACGTATTCACTCCGAACCCCCGCTTGTAAAGCGGCTTGTTGTGCATAGGCCAACATTTCGACAGATTTGTCCAGCCCGGTCATTTTATATCCAGCCTTTTGAAAAGCGCGTGTAAACCAACCGCCGCCGCAACCGATATCGATACCTGTTTCCAACGGGAAAGCAGAAAGTTTGGCAGTCAAAGACTGCGACCAATTTTCATAGTCGCAGTCGTCGTTTAAATATTCAAACCACTTGGCAAGATTTGTATATGCCGATTGTCTTTCCATTTGTATAACCTATAAAAGGAATTTTAGTTCGCCGCGTATTCTCCGTTTTTTATTCGCCGAGCATCTTCGGCGGCTTCCTCTTCTTCTTTTTACCGTTTTTATCCAGCTCGTCCTGCAACGCTTTTTCGCGTTCCTCAAACTGTTTGTTGTATTCGACGTAGCGCAAGTCGTTCTTGTGTTCTTCGGCGTACGCTTCGGAATCCTCTATAATATTTTGCTTACTTTCTCGCAAACGCTTCAAGTCCTCACGGGAGAAAGAAGCGGGCAATTCGTAGACTTGTAACGAGTCGTCTATCGGCTTGATCGGGTGCGCCACCAAACGGGACTTGCCGTGCGCCAACAAGTTGCGCTGATATTCGATTGCGGCGGCGCTGTCGTCCCCGGTCAAACGGGAAGTGCCGTCTTTGTTGTAAATACCTCTGCCCACTTTTGCACCCTCGATCTTGGGGTTGATATACTTATCGAATACCCATTGCGCAAAATCGAGCCAAACGAGAAGCGTATACGCAAGCCCGAACAAAAGCACAAGCATTATGGCAAGAACAATAAAGAACATACTCTCAAAAAGGAACAGTACGTACGGAAGGAGCGCCAACACCCCAAAAAACACCGTTTGGGGAAGCGTACCGATTGTCAACAAAAAGGAATTTTTCAACATTTGGAAAAATTTAAACTTGTAGTTTACGCCAAGCGCAATCATCCAAAACGTCATCATTGCAGACAATACGATAAACACGTAACTTGTCACCTGAGAAATTCGCATCCAGACCGATTTCCAGCCCGTCAAACCTTGGAACACAATGGAAAACTCTGCAAAGTTGATTAAAAGTCCGCTTATCGCAAGCACCAACGTAAAAAACAGAGAAGTCTGCAAAGCGTTTTTGTAATTGAGCTTAATACCTCTCCAAAAATCGTTGGAAACGAAGATACCCTCCGTCCAAACCATATTACGGATAACGTACATTCCACCCGACAATCCCACCGCCGCAATAGCAGAGGCAACCACAATCCCGATAAACAAAATAAGGCTGTTTGTCATTGTCAGATATTCGGAAAGACCCTGTTGCATAGGCGCTGCGGGATAGCCTGTGCCGAGATTTGCGCCGAACGGGTACAGCACGGAATTGCTTTCCCCGAGCATATAATGCAAAATGATGACGGCGATCATTGGAATAAAAAAGAGGAGTGTCAAGAGATTGACCTTGACAATCTTCCCGAAGTTGCCTTTAAAAATATCCCAAAACAGTTGCCAACGGTTGGTAGGCAAAGTACTTCTTGCATATTCCTCGCTCTTTTCTTTTCCTTCGAGCAAACGGGTGATGAAACCCTTCTTTTGTTGCGCCATTGAAAAACTCCGATAAACTTATTCGGTTTTATATACCCGCAAACGGACACTTTCAAACCGTACGTATCTATTTTACTACAAATTTGTGATTATTTCAAGGAATTTTCGGAAAAATTTCAAATTATTTTATAACTTTCTTGTATTATGCAAAAAATCTTTGACATTTTGTTTCAGATATGCTACAATAAATACGTAAATAGAGGAGCGGACGAACATCAGTACCCGTCGCAACGGTGCGGACACACCTTGTCTTTTTGCGACGAAACGGGAAAGGGTATCTCCGCCGAAGCGCGAACAAGTCCGTTTGCGCTGGGCATACGGGAGAATACCCGTATGACTGTCACCCACCGTGAAGAGCTATTTATCCCGAATATGACCCCGCTTTCGGGGAATTTGGTATATTGCTTTTTTCAGGCGGGTCTATGATCCGTTTTTTATTTTACCTTATAAGGAGCAAGACATATGAAAAATTTTAACGTAGGCGTTATCGGCGCAACGGGTATGGTCGGTCAGAGATTTTTACGTCTTTTAGAAAACCACCCTTGGTTCAACGTAACCGTATTGGCGGCATCCTCCCGTTCGGCAGGAAAGCCGTATACCGAGGCTTTAAACGGCAAGTGGGCGTTCGAGTGCCCTATTCCCGAAAAATACCGCGCAATGACGGTGCTCGACGCGGAAGCAGATATTGAAAAAATCGCTTCCCTCGTAGACTTCGTATTTTGCGCAGTCAATATGGACAAGGCGAAAATTCGCGCGCTGGAAGAAGCGTATGCAAAAAGAGAAATCCCGGTCGTGTCCAACAATTCAGCGCACCGTTTTACACCCGACGTGCCAATGGTTATTCCCGAAATCAACGCAAACCACCTCGAAGTAATCGAGGCGCAAAGAAAACGCCTCGGCACAAAGCGCGGCTTTATTGCCGTGAAATCGAACTGTTCGTTGCAATCGTACGTGCCTTTATTGCACCCCTTGAAAAAATTCGGCATTAAACAAGCCGTCGTTTGCACGTATCAAGCCATTTCGGGCGCAGGAAAAACGTTTGCGACCATGCCCGAAATTCTCGACAACGTAATCCCCTATATCGGCGGAGAAGAGGAAAAGAGCGAGAAAGAGCCGCTTAAAATTTGGGGCGAGGTTGTAAACGGCGAAATCGTTGCAGCAAACGGTCCTTCTATCACGGCACAATGCTTCCGCGTACCCGTTTCCGACGGGCACACCGCGGCGGTGTTCGTATCGTTTGAAAACACGCCCACCGAAGCGGATATCCTTTCTGCTTGGAAAAATTACGGCGGCGAGGCGCAACAGCTTGCCCTCCCCTCTGCGCCTGAACAGTTTATCCGATACTTTGAAGAAGAGAACCGTCCGCAAGCAAAATTGGACAGAATGGAAGGGGCAGGTATGAGCATAACGGCGGGCAGACTGCGCAAAGACAACGTGTTCGATTACAAATTCGTCGGACTTTCGCACAACACCCTCCGCGGCGCAGCAGGCGGTGCAGTTCTCCTTGCGGAGCTGCTTGCGGCAAAAGGGTATTTTGAGTAACAAAAAATTATTTTTGGAGAATACAATAAGGATATGAAAGGATTTTTTAACGGCGTGGGGACCGCCATTATCACTCCCTTTGATAAGAACGGCGTAAATTACGAGGTTATGGGGCAACTCATTGAAAACCAAATCGCAAACGGCGTGGATGCAATCGTTGTGTTGGGCACAACGGGCGAACCGTCCACAATGTCGTTTGAAGAAGAACATTTGCTTATGGGCTACACCGTCAAAAAGATCAACGGAAGAGCAAAAGTCATTTTCGGTTGCGGCAGCAATAACACCGCCGACGCGGTGATGACGGCGCAAAAAGCGGAAGCGTACGGCGCGGACGGTTTGCTTGCCGTTACCCCCTACTACAACAAATGCACGCAAAACGGCTTGGTTGCATACTATAAAGCCATTTGCGAAGCGGTATCTATCCCTGTAATCGCTTACAACGTACCGGGGCGCACGGGCGTGGAAATTCAACCCGCCACAATGGCGAAGATTGCGGAAATACCCAATATGGCGGGCATTAAGGATGCAGGCGGCAATATGAGCAAGACAATGGAAACGTTCCGCCTTGTACGGGAAAAATGCGACGTGTACTCGGGCGAGGACGCGCTCAACTTCCCTATCCTTGCTTGCGGCGGCGCAGGCGTTATTTCCGTGCTTTCCAATATCGTACCCGCAGACGTGAAAAAGCTGTATACGCTCGTCAAAGAAGGCAAAATCGACGAAGCTATTACCCTTAACGATAAGCTGTTGCCCCTTGCAAACGCTTGCTTTGTGGAGGTCAACCCCATTCCCGTCAAAGAAGCGGTCAACCTGCTCGGCTACAAAGCAGGTACGCCCCGTCCTCCTCTTACGGTTATGGAAGACGAAAATAAAGCAAAACTGATTGCGGCAATGCAAAACTACGGTTTGGAGATAAAAGCGTAATGAAAACGAGAATTATTCTTTGCGGCGCGTGCGGGAAAATGGGCGGAAACGTCCTCTCGCTGTTAGAAAACGACACCGAAGCCGTTGCCGTATGCGGGGTGGATCTGTTCCCGAAAGAAATCGGTATACCCGTATACAAAAGTTTTTCCGACGTGAAAGAGGAAGCGGACGTAATCGTCGATTTCTCCTCGGCGGAAAACGTAAAAGAACGTTTGGAATACGCCAAAGCGCATAAATTGGGTATCGTGCTCGCCTCGACGGGTTTTACCGCCAAGGACCTTGCTTTGATAGACGAATACGCAAAAAGCGTACCTATCTTCAAAACGGCAAATCTTTCCTTAGGGGTAAACGTATTGCAAGCGCTCTGCAAAGCGGCCGCAACCGTATTGGGTGAACTTTACGACGTGGAAATAATCGAAAAACACCATAACCTGAAAAAGGACGCCCCCTCAGGCACGGCGCTTATGCTTGCGGATACGATAAACGAAGTATTTGACGGCAAGAAAAAATATCTCGGCGGCAGGGAAGGTATCGTGGGCGCAAGAGATAAAAGCGAGATCGGCATACACGCCGTACGCGGCGGCACGATCGTGGGCGAACACGAAGTGCTTTTTGCGGGCGAAGACGAAATTATTACCATTTCGCATAGCGCAAGAAGCAAACGCGTATTCGCTGTGGGCGCAATCCGCGCGGCAAAGTTTTTAAACGGAAAACCCGCAGGCAGGTACGAGATGAAAGACCTTTTAGCGGAAGAAAACAATTAAGCTTATATACCAAGCAAAACAAAACACGTAGCGGTTGCGTTACGTGTTTTTTACTACCTGTTGTTTTCCGTTATAGAAAACGAAAAGAGGCTGAACCAAAATTCAACCTCTCCTATCGAGCTGTGTAATGTAAAATGTAAAAGGTTTGTTTGAGCAGAACAAAAGATATCCAAAGCAGGATAGAACTTTTATTACGTACCCAATAAGAAAGTTTGATTTCTTTGCTCGATATACCTATATTTTATACTATATTTTCGTATTTGTCAACTAAATTTTAGTACAAACAACTAAAATTTAGTAGTTTTGTATACAATACTTTTATGGAACACTTTCAAATAGGAAAACGTATCAAGGAATTACGAAAAGAAAATCACTTAACGCAGAAACAGCTTGCGGAGCTTGTACATAAGTCCACTACGGGCTTAGCAAGCTGGGAGCAAGGCTTATCCGAGCCTTGCGTAAACGATTTGCGCTTGCTTTGCGAGATTTTCCACGTGTCCGCCGATTACTTACTCGGTTTATCGGACTATTGACAATATACTTGATATAATGCGCCTCGGCTATTCATAGCCGAGGCGTTATCTTTTTCTTATAAATTTCCTATCGCTTTATTTAAACGGGCAAGCGTTCTTTCTTCACCTAAAATTTGCATAATCGTCCAAAGGTCGGGCGTATTGGCAAGTCCCGTTGTGGCGATACGAAGCATTTCCGCTATATCCGAAACGTTTCCGGGGAACGCTGCGGGGTCGGCTTTATACGCTTTCATATCCGTCGCAAACCCGTTTTCTCCCGCAACTGCTTTTACTTTATCAAACCAAGCCTGCGCGTCGTCCGCATAATCGTAAACCGTCTTAAATCCAAGCAAAACCTTTTTCACCGTTTGCTTATCGAAGCGATACGCATAGTCGGGGCAGAACGTTTCGTCAAAGAAATAAGAAATAAATTCGACGGCTTGCTTAGCGCAAACAAAGTCCTTTCTGCGCTTCTTGCCGCCTACGCCCATACAAAGCGCAAGCACTCTTTCCGTATACGTACGGTCGGCAAAATACGATTTTTGTTCATCGCTTCCAAACTCGTCTGCCCACGCTTTGAGGAAATCGAACATTTCCGATTCATTGAGTGTAGCCATCATGGTTTTAGACACGTCGTTGAGCTTCAAGATATCGAACAGCGCGCCACTCTTGCCCATTTTTCCAATAGAATATTTAAATTCGTCAATCGGTTTATCGGGGAATTTCAACAACCATTCCTCGAAATTGGAATTGAGCAACGTCATCATATACTTACGCACCGCCGTAGGGTGATAGCCCTGTTCCCGATAGAACGTCAAAGATGCCTCGGGATCTTTCCTTTTGGAGAGCTTGCGGCGGGTTTCGCCGTCCATTTTCTGTATGGAACAGTTATGCCCATACTTAGGCAAGCGGAAACCGAGGACTTTAAAAAGCTCGATATGGATAGGCAGAGAAGAAAGCCATTCCTCGCCGCGAATGACAAGCGTCGTGCGCATAAAATGATCGTCGATTGCATGCGCGAAATGGTAAGTGGGAATTCCGTCCGATTTCAAAATAACGACGTCTTGATTGTTTTCCGTAACCGTGATTTCTCCTTTCACTTCGTCGCGGAAGGTGTGTTTCACGTTGACGTCGCCTTGGGACCGCAAACGAATTACGTACGGCTTACCTGCTTTCAAGTTTTCGTATATCTCCTCTTCCGTGAGGTTGCGGCATTTCGCAAACTCGCCGTAATAGCCGGGGAGAAGTTTATTCTCCGTTTGGTGATTTCTCGTATTTTCCAACTCCTCTTCCGTACAGAAGCAAGGATATGCAAGCCCACGCTTTATAAGCTCTTTGGCGTATGCGTGATAGATCTCGGCGCGTTGACGTTGATAGTAAGGGCCGTAATCACCGCAAAGATCTGCGCCCTCGTCGAAAGCCACGCCGAAATATTTGAGCGATTGATGAATGACCTCCACCGCGCCCTCTACTTTACGTTTTTCATCCGTATCTTCAATACGCAAATAGAATACGCCGCCGCTTTGATGCGCAATGCGCTCGTTGGCAAGCGCAACGTACAAGTTACCAAGGTGCATAAAGCCCGTAGGGCTGGGCGCAAGCCGCGTAACCTGCGCGCCCTTTTCCAACGCGCGCTCGGGATATAAAGCTTCGTAATATTCGAGAGGTTTTACGTTCTCGTCCGTGATAAGGGCTTCCGCCAATTTGTTCCAATCCATACTATATACCTCTTTTAATGTTTTTAAAGAAATCAAGATTTTGTTCCGTAATCTCGTATAACCCGTTTTCAATACCGTGCACGATTTCCACGACCGTATCGCAAAGTGGCGTTGCAACGCCTACCCTTTTACCCGCTGCGCTTACAGCGCCGTTGATGAAATCGATTTCGCATTTTTTGCCGCTTTCTACGTCTTTAAGCATACCCGATACCAAGCGTTTATGTTTGCGCATAGCAATCGGAAGCAAACACTTGGCAAGCATTGTGCCAAACAACCCGCGCGAACCTAACCATTTTTGCATATCGTAGCCACTCATACGTTCCAATACGACGCCGTTTGCGCTTGCCACATCCATACACTCCCGTAAAATCCCAAGCGCAATTTTTTTGCTTTTTTTCTTGCGCGCAATTTGCCCGAATGACAGACCCGTCACGACGGAAAGCCCCGAAAATGCCGCGTTGATACAAAGCTTACTCCACCGTGCGCCCGCAAGATTATCTGTACGCGATACGAACGCTTCGTTGCATACCTTCCCCGCATACGAGAGGATATCCGTCAACAGTTCCGTTTTTGCTCCGTCGTTTTTATACCCGCCGACCTGTATACGCATTGCCTCCATTTTGGAAGTCAACTCGACCATGCCCCCGCCGTTTAACAAATTCGCGCCAAACGTGACTACGCCGCCGTACGTACGGTTTACACCGATACGGTTTGCAATCGCCTCTTCGGGCAGCCCGTTTTGCGTGGTACAAATCACGCCGTCGCCTTTTAATTTGGGAAGCAAAAAATCCAGAATTTCACCGTTGTTTTTTTGTTTCGTCATCAGAAAAATTACGTCGTATTCAACTGCCATTTCCGAGGGTATCAGCGCGTTGACCTTGACAGTATACTCAATGCCGTTTGCCCTACAAACAAGCTTTGCGCCCGCTTTTTGCATTGCCGCCACGTGCGCCTCGTTGCGCGTGACAAGCTCAACGTTCAGCCCGCCTGCCGTCAAAAATGCACCGAGTACCGTACCCATTGCGCCTGCACCGTAAACGGCAATTTTGGCTTCCTGTGCCGTCATTACAGCACCCCTCGCAAAGATTTCGCAACTGCCACCACACATTCCGCAATCGGCTCGCCGTGCAACTCCACGCAAATATCTGCATATTTTTCGTACAACGGCGCGCGTTCTTCATACAAATCTTTGAGCGTGTATCCGTCCTTTAACGCTACGCCGCGTTTTTGCAAATCGCCAAGTCTGCTTGCAATCACTTCATAAGGCAACTTCAAATATACGATTTTACCAAGCGCGGAAAGCTTTTGCATTGCCGCTTCCCGATAAATAACACTCCCGCCCGTAGCGATTACACAACGATCGGCGCATATTTCCGAATTGACTTTGGCTTCAATATCAAGAAACGCTTCTCTACCGATCTCCGCAATGATTTCGTTCAAGCGTTTGCCCTCGCGCGCAACAATAACGCTGTCACTATCGATATACCCGTATCCGAGCACCTCGGAAAGCTCCGTACCGATCGTCGTTTTTCCCGACCCCGGCATACCGATTAAAATAATATTGCCTTTTTTCATACTCACTCCCTTTGACGGTTTATTCCCGATCAATCCCGCCGTTCCGTCAAGCTATCGTACGTTTCACAAAAACGCGCGGAAAAGGAAAGCGGTTCTCCGCCTGACCGCAAGTGTCCCGTATCGCCGAATCCCGAGCAACGAAACACCGCCTTACCCTCTCGGCGTTCTTCGGTGTACAACGTTGTGACGGACGTAGGCAATGCCACAAAATGATGCCAAATAAGCACGGGTGACGTATCGCAAAGTCGGGATAAAAGCACGCTTTCCAAGCCGAAATGGCAAAACAGCGCAATCGTATCCCTATTGGGTTTTTCCGCTTTATAAATACCGCCTTCCCGCACGTAGCCGTGTTTTTGGAGCAGCTTGTCCAGCTCTCCCGTAACCTGCAAATATTTTTCTTTCAGACCCGAACCCGTATAACATTCGTGCTCGTACCATTGCAGAGAATACATCTGCGGTTCGTCTTTCCATTCCTCGGGAAGCATATCCCAAGGAATATCCGCTTGACGGCCTTTGGGATACGTAACGTCGTGATTAAACTCTTGTAGCCAAGGCAATACGACAATCTCTTTTTCTCTGCCCTGTTCCTTTGCCACGTATTTGCAAGTTTCTTTTGCTCTGCCCAATGGCGAGGAATAAAAAGCGGTAATATTTTCATTTTTCAGCCATTTAGCAAGAAGCGCAGCTTCCCTTTTGCCTTTTTCCGTCAAACAGTCGTGTTCGTAATCGGGATCGCCGTGGCGTATAATCAAAATTCTCATTTGCGCTCTTCCTCCATAAACGGCATCAATACCGAATTTTGCACGTATAAATATTCGTCTTTTATTTTCAATCTATCGCCGTCAAGCTCTAAATATTTGACCGTTTTTTTCAAGGCGTTGGGAAAATCATCCCCGAGCGTCGAACCGAATTTTTCTTTATATTCGTTCATAGATACGCCGTATTTTGTACGGAGCGCAAGCATAATAAATTCAAATTTCGCGTCCTCTTCGGATACTTCTTCGCTTGTAACGGCGGGATAGAAACCCGAAATGACGCATTTCATATATTCATCCAAATCAAACGTGTTTGTAAAACGCTTGCCTTGCATAAAGGAGCTTGCGGAAATACCGAATCCGATATATTCGCCCCGTTTCCAATAGTTCAAATTATGCTTACTCTCATACCCGGGTACGGCAAAATTCGATATTTCATACCGTTCATACCCTTTTTCTTTGAGGAGCGTACAACCGTATTCGTACATCTGCGCCACTTCGTCGCTATCGGGCAGTTCGCCGTTTAAATAATCCGTATAAATAGGCGTACCGTCCTCAACGGTGAGCGCGTACATGGAAATATGTTTCGAGCCGCAAGCATGCGCAAGTTCTATCGTTTTCTTGATATCGTCCAAAGTTTGGTTTTTTAAACCAAGCATTACGTCCGTACTGAAATTTTCGCCCTTTAATAGCTTGGTCGCATATACGTAGTCCCGTGCGTTATGAATACGGTTTAAGTCGGCAAGCTGACTGTCGATAGCCGTTTGCAACCCAATGGAAAAACGGTTAACTCCCGCTTTTTTGTACGTTTCAATCTTGCTTTCGCCCACCGTCCCGGGGTTCAATTCCAACGTAATCTCCGCATCTTTTGCAAGCTTGAAGCATTGCCGAATTTGGTTCATTGCCCCCAAAATGAGTTTAGGCGGGATATATGAGGGTGTTCCACCCCCGAAATACACCGTATCGAACGTGTAATTTTTCAGCTCTTCACTACGCTTTTTCATTTCCCGATACACGCAAGCCATATAGGCTTCTGCATAATCTACCTTATCGGGGAAGGAAACAAAATCGCAATACGAACATTTGTGCCTACAAAACGGTATGTGAACGTAAATACCTGCCATAACTTTTCTCCGTCAGTTTGCGGTAAATGCACCGCGATAAATATATTTCTCCAAATCGACGAAATACTCTCCGTCCTTTTCGTATACTGCAACGCCCTCGTTTTTCAATAGCTCTGCCTGCACCCCTACGCCACCGAACGCAAACGCAGGCGCAAGCCGACCGAACCGATTGACAACCCTATGACAGGGAATGACAAACGGTTGCGGATTGACGTGCAAAGCAAAACCTACCTGTCTTGCGCAACGGGGCGCGCCGACCGCATATGCGATTTGTCCGTACGTAGCGACTTTCCCTTGCGGAATCTGCTTCACCGCCTCGTACACCTTATCAAAAAAATCATTTGAACGCATACCTGCCCGCCACAAATCAATCTTTGTTCGTTTTGAGGATTTCCATAAACACTTCGCTAGGCACGTCCACCGAACCGACTTTACGCATACGTTTTTTACCCTCTTTCTGTTTTTCAAGGAGTTTACGTTTTCTTGTAATGTCACCGCCGTAGCACTTCGCCAAAACGTCCTTTCTTACAGCCTTGACCGTTTCACGGGCAATTACCTTACCGCCAACCGCCGCCTGTACGGGAATTTCAAAAAGCTGACGGGGAATGGCGTCTTTTAAATTTTCGCAAAGCGTTCTGCCCCGTTCGTATGCTCTGCCCTCGAATACAATAATCGAAAGCGCGTCACAAATTTCGCCATTTAAGAGGATATCCAGCTTCACAAGCTTGGAGCGTTGATACCCCGCAAGCTCATAATCAAAGCTTGCATATCCTTTGGTACGGGATTTGAGTCCGTCAAAAAAGTCGTAGACAATCTCATTTAAAGGCAACGTATATTCCAACTTGACACGACGCTCGTCTACGTACGTCATATTCTTGAACACGCCGCGCTTTTCCTTGCAAAGGTCCATTACCGAACCCATAAAATCGGGCGGTGTGTACACCTCTGCTTTAACGATCGGTTCTTCCATATATTCGATATCCGACGCTTCGGGCAAATGCGTGGGATTATCCACGAAAAACTCCTCCCCGTTCGTCTTATGCACAAGATAACTTACGCTCGGCGCGGTGGTGATTATATCGAGATTGAATTCCCGCTCGATACGCTCCTGTATAATCTCCATATGCAACAATCCCAAGAAACCGCAACGGAAACCAAAACCGAGCGCAACGGAATTATCAGGCTCGAAGATAAGGGAAGCGTCGTTGAGCTGCAACTTTAAAATAGCTTCCTTCAAATCGTTGAATTTACTGCCGTCAAGCGGATAAATACCGCAAAATACGACAGGTTGCACCTTTTTATAGCCGGGCAACGGCTCAGCGGCAGGCGCAACAGCGTTCGTAACCGTATCCCCCACGGCAACGTCTTGAATGGATTTTATCGAAGCTGCGATATAGCCAACCTCGCCCGCTTTAAGCACTTCCTTGGGGAACAGCCCGGGCGCAAACGCGCCCACTTCCGTCACGTCGTAAACAGTAGAGGAAAGAAACGTTTTAATTTTATCTCCCACTTTGACTTGCCCGTCCTTGATACGAACAAACAGAATAACGCCTTTATAATTATCGTAGTAGCTATCGAAAATAAGCGCTTTCAAAGGCTGTTCTGTGTCGCCGTCGGGAGGAGGAAAATACGTAGCGATTGCCTCCAATAAATCTCCGATATTCGTACCTTCTTTCGCCGAAACGCAAGGTATCCCCTCCGCATCCAAGCCAATTAGGTCCTCTATTTCCTTTTTCGCCTCGTCTATACGAGCGCTAGGCAAATCAATTTTGTTGATAACGGGCAATATTTCAAGATTGTTTTCAAGCGCGAGATACACGTTTGCCAACGTTTGCGCCTCCACGCCTTGCGTGGCATCCACAACAAGAATTGCACCCTCGCAAGCAGCGAGCGAACGACTGACCTCGTACGTGAAGTCCACGTGTCCCGGCGTATCAATCAAATTAAACTCGTACTCCTGCCCGTCCTTTGCCGTATAATACATTCTTACGGGCGTGAGCTTAATCGTAATACCCCGTTCCTTTTCGATATCCATGCTATCCAAAAGCTGTTCTTCCATATCCCGCGCGGAAACCTGCCCCGTATGCTCGATCAATCTGTCGGCAAGCGTGCTTTTACCGTGGTCGATATGCGCGATAATGCAAAAATTTCTTAACAATGAATTGGGTTTTGCCATAAATATTCCTTATATTCAATCCTTTCTGAATTCTTCCGTAAAACAATGGAGCGCATACGAGATAGGCGCGTTTTTCTTCAACAACATACCCACCGAACGGGTAGGAAAAGCGGTATCCGTTCTCATCTCAAACAGCGTACCCGTTTCCAACTCCTTTTTGGCGTATTGACGAGGAATGATACCTATACCCATGCCTCTTGTCACCAAGCGTTTCATCAAATCCCAACTCCCCACCTCGATAGAAGGATCTGCCTTTATGCCGAGCGTGGAAAAGAAATTGTCGTGCGACTTTCTCGTGACCGTGCCCGTTTCCATCATCACGAGCGGATAACGTTTCAACTCAGACACGGGTAGGGTCTGTTGCGATAAAAACGAAAACTTTCCGCCTACCACAAACACGTCGTCCAAGCGCATACAGTTGCCGTAAAGTTTCAACTCCGCATCTTTTTCGATCGGCAAATTGACAAACGCCACGTCGCATTTATCTGCTTTTAACTTCTCCACCGTTTCGGGGGTGAGATCGGCAAGCAATTCAATCTTAACCGCAGGAAAACGTTCGTGAAACTCCACGATTTTATCCGCAAGAAAATACTCGAAAATCGTATCGCTTGCACCGATACGAATTGTTCCCGTTGCAGAGGTTTTCATTTCCGCAAGGCGGTTTTGCGCCTCACTCAAAAGCCCAAGCGCGCGTTCCACCTCGTCAAAAATCACTTTTCCGCCCTGCGCAGACAGCATCATACCTCTATGCGTACGGGTAAATAGCGTTACGCCAAGCTGCATTTCAAGCTGCTTAATCGAACGGGAAACCGCCGGCTGGGAGATATACAACTCTTCTGCGGCTTTCGTCAAGCTACCGCTTTTCGCCACCGTATAGAACACCTTATACAAATCCAAATTTACCATAAAACCCTTATCCTATGTGTTATTTTCCAACGCAAAATTTTGAAAATATTTCTTCGATAATTGCTTCCGTAGCCGTTTCTCCCGTAACTTCACCGAGCGCGTCCCACGCTTCCTTGACGTCTATCGCAACAAGATCGAGCGTTTCTGCGCCCACCGCGCGTTCCGCGCGTTCCAAGGCGCGCTTCGCGCGTTGCAATGCCTCAAAATGCCGTTCTTCTATTAAAAACGCTTCATGCAAACTTGCGCCAAAGCCTTTTTCATACAACAACTCTTTCAAGCGGGTTATCCCCTCGCCCGTCACGGCAGAAGTATGCACGTCCGCATCCGTAAACGTATCGTCGCACGTCAAATCCGTTTTATTAAATACCTTGATAATCGGCTTATCCTTGATCATTTCAAGTACCCGCGCATCCTCTTCATCTACGCCGCCTGCAATATCCGCCACAAAAACGGCAAGGTCAGCCGAACGAATAATCGCTTCCGCACGTTCAATACCGATATTCTCAATCCTATCCCCACATTCACGCACGCCTGCCGTGTCGTACAGATTAAATTTCTTGCCGTGTATCTCTATTGCGCCCTCAACGGCGTCACGGGTCGTACCTGCCAGCTCGGACACGATTGCTTTATCGTACCCAAGAAGCCGATTCAGCAAGGAACTTTTACCCGTATTCGGTTTTCCGCAAATCGCAACGGTAACACCCGTTTTTATTTTTTTGCCCGCATCATAGCTTTTCAACAACGCAATAAGCTCGTCCGACAGCGTGCGAAGCGAGGATCTCAGCTCGTTATTTTCAATCTCGGCGTCATCCGCAGCCTCTTCGGGATAGTCGATAAACACGTCTATTTTTGCAAGCGACGTTTTTAATCCCGCCTGTAATGCTTGCACTTTTTTAGTTAATTTTTCACTATATAGAAGGTAACCCGCCCTCGCTTCCGCTTGCGATTCGGCATTGATCATATCCGCAACGCCTTCCGCAGAGGAAAGGGAAAGTTTTCCGTTCAAAAACGCGCGTTTGGTAAATTCCCCTTTTTTTGCAATACGCGCGCCCAAGAGGAATGTTCTTTGCAATATCGCCCGCGCAATACTTTCCCCACCGTGGCATTGAAATTCAACAATATCTTCACCCGTGTAGCTTGCAGGCGCTTTGAAATAGACGCAAAGCCCAAAATCAGTAAGCCCCTCACCCTCGATTTTCCCCGGATACATTCTGTACGGCTCAAACGAGCAAACGGGCGTTTTGCCTACGGGAATAAACATTTTTTCCGCAAGAGAAAGGGCTTTATAGCCGCTAATACGTATAATTGCCACCCCGCCTTTCCCGGGTGCGGTTGCTATTGCGGATATCACGTCTTCCATACTTGCGCTCCTTACAAAACATTATAACATATACTTATATTATACCATAGTATTTCAAGCCTGTAAACTGTTTCGAGGCGTAAAAATGCAAAAAAAAGGCGGAACATATAAGTTTTCCTTATTTTATTCCGTCCTTTTTTCATAATTTCCGTTTTATTGAAAGAAACCGTCGTCATTATCCGTCGTTTCCGTTGTGTTTTGCCCCGTTTTCCTCTCGGCAGAATTTCCCGAACCGAACTCCGCAAAAGGGTCTTCGGGCGGGGGTGTATCCCCCCTGTTTTGGGAGGAATTTTGATAAGGTGTCTGATACGGGTTTTGATAGGGCGAACCATACGGATTGCCGTATCTGTTTTGGTACTGTTGCTGTCTGCGCATATACGCTTCATGACGGGCGCGCATATACGCCTCGAAATCAATCGCCTCACGACCACGCAAAACAAACGTGACGATATATCGAGAGGCAGGCACAAACAATGCCAAAATCCCAAGCGCCGTATAATTTTTGGGCGAATAGCGTTTGTACAATCCCATTAAAAGTATTACGAGCAATATCTCGTAAATAAGCTGTATAACGGAAAGAATATATCCGCTGAGATCATAGAACGCAAATATCGTTTTTGAGGCGGTATGCGTAAACTTACCCCAATAAACCACCCCAAGTTCGGTAACTTGCGGCGCGCCCTCTACGATATACAACCACATCTGCGAAGCCACGCTGAGCATAACCAAAACAATGGAAAGAATTTGTCCGACCATAGCGTATACGCCCGCACGTTTTACTTTATGCCCGAAAAATTCGCAACTGCCCGCAAGTTTTTCCATATACAGCACGTTTACAAACGGCACGAACGCCAACCCTTTCTTTTTCATACCGCGGTTTTTGGCCATGGTATAAAGCCCTACGCCCTGCAACACGAACAAAGCAATCCAAATCACCGCCGTAACGGTAATACCGACAGCAAATGCTTTGGCGTATGAATTTCCCGCGGAAATGAGCCACGCGGAAATCAAACTGAATAAATTATAACCTGTTGCTTCCATGATTTCTTCCTCAAATATATTCTACCCCGACAAGCGTCAATCCCTTTGCGGGCATTGTTTTGCCGAGCAATTCTCTCTTTCCTGATACAAACGCTTCGCGTAAGCTTTCTTCGCTCCGTTTTTCCATAGCCAAATCGAGCAATTCTCCTACAAGCGTACGTACCATATTATACAAAAAACCGTTACCCGTGACGTATATCTTCAAATCCCGAGAATCGAAGCTTTCCCCCTCTTCCACACGAACCTCATACACCGTACGGACGGTAGTTTTCACAGCTGAACCCGAAGCACAGAAAGCCTTAAAATCGTGTTCGCCCTCAAAAAGCCTTGCCTTGCTTTGGAGAACCGCAAAAGAAGGCGCGTTTTCCACACGCACGGCATAGCGCTCTTTCAACGGGTTTTCCCGTCTTGCAACGTATAAGGAGTACGCATACGTTTTCCGTTTGGCGCTGCGGTTGGCATCAAACCCGTCTACGCCCTCCCAGCCTTCAAGCACGCGGATATCCGCAGGCAAAAAACGGTTTAAACAATCGGGCATCTTTTCAGGCGGAACGGAAAGCTCTGCATCAAAATGACAAACCTGCCCCGCCGCGTGTACCCCCGCATCCGTTCTGCCGCTGCCCGTCACACGAACGCGCACGTTTAAAGCCGCCAAGACGGCATTTTCCAACGTTTCCTGTACGCTACGCGCATTCTTTTGACATTGCCACCCCGCATAATCCGTACCGTCGTATGCAATTTTTAACGCATACCGCATAAGCATACCTCACTTATATTAACCAAGGCGTGTACACGCGAAGCAATACAATGCCTACGATTAACGAAACAATCAAAAGCAACGCAATCAAATCCCGCCAAGTAAACGTCAGCTTCTTGTACTTCGTACGCACCTTGCTTCCCGAATAGCAGCGCGCATCCATAGCGTCCCCCAACTCATCCGCGCGACGGAACGCCCCGATAATGAGCGGAATCAAAATCGGCACGATTGCTTTCACCCGCTTGAAAAGACTGCCTGTTTCAAAATCAGCGCCTCGCGCTTTTTGCGCATTCATAATACGTCCCGTTTCCTCGGTAAGAATGGGAATAAAGCGCAGCGCAATCGACATGATAAGCGCCAATTCGTGAACGGGAAACTTCAACCATTTGAGCGGCGAAAGCAGACTTTCAATACCATCTGTTAAAGCAACGGGCGTAGTGGTAAGCGTTAAAATCGCCGAACCCAAAACAAGCAAGAAGAGCCGCACCGCCAAAAATACGGTAAAATATACCGCTTCTTGGGTGATAACAACAAACTTCCATTGCCACAAAACGGTTTTACCGGAATGAAAAAACAAATTGAGAAATGCCGTAAACGCAAGCAAAAACAACACCGCTTTTACCGAACGCAACAAACTTTTAAACGGAACTTTCGACGCCACCGCCACAATAACAAAAACGAGAGCGCACACACCGAGCGCATAAAAGTTTTTCGCCAAGAATATCATTACGATATAGGCGATTAAGAAAAGCAATTTCGTGCGCGGATCGCACTTATGCACAAAGGAATCGGAGGGGTAATACTGCCCGAAAGAAACGTCACGCATGTTCGCCGCCTCCTTGTTTTCGATACGTACCTGCCCCCGCCGTTTTGGCAAAGGCAAGCGTTTTTTGCACAAAGTCCGCGAGGGTTAAATCGCAATCGAATGCAATGCCCTTTTCTTTTAAGATACGCGCCGTCTTTTGCGTAAAGGGAACGTCCAATCCCGCCGTGTTGATTACCTCCGCAGAGGAAAAAACGCATTTTGGAGAACCGACCGCAACAATCTTACCCTCTGAGAATACGGCAACCCTCGTACAGTTTTCCGCAATCTCGTCCATATCGTGCGACACGATAATCACCGTTTCACACCAGCTTTCATGCAGGGAATGAAGCAACGACAAAATCTCTTCTTTACCAAGCGGATCCAGCCCTGCCGCAGGCTCGTCCAATACGAGAATTTTCGGTTTGGTTACGATTACACCCGCAATCGCCACACGACGTTTTTGTCCACCCGAGAGATCAAACGGCGATTTATCCTTGACCTCCTCGTAAACAAGCCCTACCGCCTCAATTGCTTCCCGTACGGCTTTTTCCGTTTCCTCTTCCGTCATTTCCTCGAAAAAGTTTTTTAACCCGAACGCAACGTCCTCAAACACCGTTTCCGCAAAAAGCTGGTATTCAGGATATTGAAATACCATTCCTACTGACAAGCGAAGCGCTTTAAAATCCGTTTTCTTGTCCGTTAAATCGAATTTTCCTACGTTTAAAACCGTTTGCGGCAACGCCTTGCCTTTTTTTACTTTATATTTTTTCTCTGCCGTAGGCAATTTGATAAGCGCATTTAAATGTTGCACAAACGTAGATTTCCCGCTACCCGTATGCCCGAGGATACCGAAAAACTCCCCTGCGGGAATTTCAACCGTCACACCGTTTAAAGCGAACGTAGCAAAGGGAGAATTGGAATTATACACGTAACGCAAATCTTTACAAAGAATACGTCCGTCCGAAGAAACGCTCTTTAAACGCGTACATGCCCCTCTCGTTTGCGGTATTTCTATATGGGAACTGTCTGCCGTCCGCAATGCCTTTTCGATATTTTCGGCAAGCGTGCTTTCCGTAAGCGAATCCGCCACGTCTAACCCGAACCGCCCAAGCGCACGACTGATTTTCATTGCTTTTGGCAACGTTAAAGCGCATTTTTGCAACTCTTCCTCACGCCCGAGCACGTCGGCAGGCTTCCCCTCCATAACAATTGCGCCTTTATGCATAACAATCGCCCTATCGGCAAGCAATGCCTCTTCGGGAAAATGCGTTATTAAAAGCACCGTAATATTTTCTTCTTTATTAAGCCGCCTTACAACGTCGATAACTTCTTTCCGTCCACGCGGATCGAGCATAGCCGTTGCTTCGTCCAAAATCATAATTTTCGGCTTTAAAGCAAGTACTCCCGCAATCGCCACACGTTGTTTTTGACCGCCTGAAAGACGGGTCGTGGTTGCGTGGCGGTATGCGCTCATTCCCACGGCATTTAGCGCAAAGGTTATCCTTTCTCCAATCTCCGCGCGAGGCACGCCGATATTTTCCGGCCCGAAAGCAATATCATCCTCAACAATTGTTGCAACCGTTTGATTATCGGGGTTTTGAAAGACGATTCCCACTTGCTTACGGATATCAAAAAGCGATTTTTCTTCCCCTGCGTCCAAGCCAAGCACGGTAATTTTACCCGAAGTAGGCGAAAGTAAGCCGTCAATCAAACGGGCAAGCGTAGATTTCCCGCTTCCGTTATGCCCCAAGACGGCAACAAATTCTCCCTCCTCCACGGAAAAATCGACCCCGTCGAGAGAAAAGCGGGTATCTTCCGCAAAAACGTCTTTGGTTTCGCGGTCCGCCTCATAAGAGAAATGTACTTTTTCAAATTTAATCGCTTCCACTTTCTTTTACCTTTTACTATTATAACAAACGTTTTCTGTAAATGCAATGATAGATATGTGAAATTCCGTGAAGTTTTTCCAAAATTTCACTTTCAAGCGGCTACGTTTTCGACCGTATACGTTCCGTCCGCGCGAATGGTAAGCAGAATATGTCCCGAAACGTCCGTACGGTACGTAGCCACCCCTGCCGCCGCAAGCGTATCGCATACCGTCGCAGACGGATGTCCGTACGCATTATTCGCCCCACAGGATATTACCGCCGTTTCTGCGCCGATATATTCCACGAACGCCTCATCCGTAGCTTCCTCGCTGCCGTGATGCGCTACCTTTAATATCTCGGTGGAGGTAAGCTGTGCGCCATATGCAGAAAGCGCACCCAATTTATCGTCGCGTATCAGCAACGTTTCCGTTTCCGCCGTAGCGTCGCCCGTCAACAGTACGCTTACGCCCATATAATCTAACCAAAGCACGGAGGACGCATCCTCTTCGATTTCCGCCATCGCATATGGATACAAACAAACCGCTTTAACACTTTCCGTCACCTCGAAACGGGTATTTCTCGCCGTGTAGACACACGAAACACCCTTTTCTATCAAGGCAGCGTACAGTTTGGCATAGCTTGTATTCAGCGTTTCCTGTTTTCTAGGCAAAAACGCCTTTCCTATCTTTTTCTGTTCCGCTACGGTAAAGATACCGCCGTAATGATCGTTATCCGCATGCGTAATTACAAGCTGATCAATCGTTTCTATTTTTAATGCGTTGAGATAGCGCATAAGCGCATTGACGGAAGTATCCGAAGTGCTCCCGCCGTCCACGAGCATATTTTGCCCGTCGGGAAACTCTATCAGCGTTGCATCACCTTGTCCTACGTTTATAAAATGCAAACGCATTTCCCCGCTTTTACGTGCAGGAATTGCAGGCAAAGACACCCTGTACTTCCAACTGCTTGCGGAAAAGAATGCCGAAAGAACGCAAAGCGCCGCAACAAGGCATACGCAAACGATAAGGGCAATGCGTTTCCCTATCTTTATTCTGCGCTCAATTCTCTCTTTTTCCGCCGCGTAACGCATTTACGCCTCTTTGTATTCCGCTTTTTCTATCTGCGCAAAAACGTCCGCCAAGGCATCCGTTTCGTACGCGTCGATACGGCCGCTATCCGCCGACTTGGAAATTTCGGGATCGAGCGGCATGCGGGCAATAGCGGGGATACCGTATTCTCCCGCCACGTATTTGACCTTGCTGTCCCCGAACACCTCTATCTTTTTTCCACAATCGGGGCAAGAAATGTAGCTCATATTCTCCACGATACCAAGCACAGGCACATTCATCATATTTGCCATATTGACAGCTTTTTCCACCACCATTTTTACCAAATCCTGCGGGGTGGTGACCACAACAATTCCCGCCAAGGGAATACTTTGGAACACCGTAAGCGGTACGTCACCCGTTCCCGGCGGCATATCGATAAACAGCAGATCGAGATCCTTCCAGATAACGTCCGTCCAAAACTGCAAGACCGTTCCAGAAATAACCATACCGCGCCAAACGACGGGGGAAGTCGCCTCATCCAAAAGTAAATTCATAGACATAAGCTGTATACCCGTAGGAGAAAGCACCGTGTCGATACCCTCTTCGCTTCCCGTGGCGCGATCCGTCACGCCGAACATATGCGGAATGGAAGGTCCTGTAATATCCGCGTCCATAATCCCAACGTTATAACCTTTCTTTTGCGCGTACGCCGCCAACAGAGAGGTGGTAAGCGATTTCCCCACACCGCCTTTACCGCTGACAACCCCTATTACTTTTTTAATCGAGGACAGTTTATGCGGCGCTTTCAAAAAGCTTTCTTTTTCCTTTTTTCTCGACGAACAGTTCGACGAGCAACTTGAACAATCGTGCGTACAATTTTCAGACATACCTTATATACTCCTTTTGTTTTCAACGAATATTATACCCCTTTGCTTTGGTTTTGTCAACGCAAACGCCCGCGCTTTGGAAAAAAGTTCCTGCAAAGGCGCAAAAACCGACGAAAAAAGACGTTAAAAACGGTTGCTTTCCCACCAAAAATGGTGTATAATATAAAAGCTGCGCATAGGCGGGGAGTTAGCGGCACCCTGTATCTGCAATCCGCTATAGCAGAGCCGAATGCCTTTCCCGACGGTGTTTATGGAAGGCTGCGCGCCGCAAGGAACGTTGATTGCAAGGTCTTATGCAACACAATGCCGTGAACCGTGTCAGGACGGGAACGTAGCAGCACTAAGCGGATGTTTGTGTGTGCCATAAGGTAGCTTTGCAGGAGTCACCTACGGCGTTTACGCTTCGGTAAATATCGGCAAAAAAGGCTTGCGCAGTTTTTTTTGTGTTATAGTGCGTAAAAGGCTATCGAAAAACACGGTTTTTCGGTAGCCTTTCTTTATATCCAAGCGAAAGTTTCCCCCGCTATACAAGCAGTATGCGCGGGCATTTTGATTTTATTCACGTTTCCTCTTTTTTGCCGCGTATATCTAAGCCGTTTAACTTCTCGTCCGTCATTACAATCCCACGTTGTACCGTGGCGTAGCCGTACTTTTCCCGAATTTTTGCAACAGCGTCTTCGGCGCGTTCCTTTTTTTCGT
The DNA here is from genome assembly GCA_017463145.1 of Clostridia bacterium. Lineage (GTDB taxonomy): Bacteria > Bacillota > Clostridia > Christensenellales > Borkfalkiaceae > Scatosoma. Next base: position 40,047 of record JAFTPR010000043.1, on the reverse strand, counting down.
AACTGATTTTCCCTGCTTCTTTATCCAGCAGACCGTCAAGCGTGAGCTGTTCCAAATGATGATCAAAACCCGAAACGGTAATTCCCAAAAGCCGAACCTTTGCCCCTCGCGGATAGTTTTTACAAAACAGCTCGAACGCAGTTTTTGCAATATCCCCGCAAAGCGCCGTCGGCGCAACCTTTGTCTGCCAAGAATAAAATTGAAGCTTATCGTCGCGGACTACGATATGCACGGTATTCGCGCGCCCCACGTCTGCCGCGCGTTGACGGGCAGCCACACTTTCCGCAAGCGCGTAAAACCACCGCTTCACCTCTTCCCAAGAAACGATATCTTTGGGCAACGTGGCAGAATTACCAATCGATTTCGTGTCCTCTTTACTCTTTTGCCATTTAACGGGTTCGTCATCCTCGCCACGGGCGTAAACGCGTAACTGCCTGCCCCGTTTGCCCAATTTTCGCAACAAAAGTTCCTCGTCGGCGTTTGCCAAATCCCCGATTGTATGTATACCGAGCGAGTGCAAACTGCGCTCCGTCGCTTCCCCCACGAACATCAATTCTCTGATTGGCAGAGGATGTACCTTTTGCATAAAATTCTCACGCGTGATTTGCGTGACGGCATCAGGCTTTTTCAATTCCGAGGCAAGCTTGGCAAAACACTTATTAAAGCTGACCCCGACGGAAACGGTAACGCCAATCTCCTCTTTAACTTCTTGGCGTATACGCTCGGCAATCTCTACGCCGCTACCGAAGAGCGGCACACTCTCCGTCATATCCAACGCGCACTCGTCTATGCTACATTCCTCGATTTGCTCGGTGTAGCGTTCGTAGACGGCGCGTACCATTTTCGAGAAGCGGACGTATTCGTGATAATGCGAGGGCACAAGCAACAAATGCGGACATTTTTTCAAAGCGGAATACACAGTTTCCGCTGTTTTGATACCGTACTTTTTTGCCTCTTCGCTTTTCGCAAGTACAATCCCGTGGCGTTCTTTGGGATCACCGCAAACAATTAACGCCTTACCCTTATATTCGGGATTAAGCGCAATCTCGACGGACGCGAAAAAATTATTCAAATCGGAATGTAAAATAACTCGCTCGCGCTTCTCCATACGCCCCTCCAAAAAACAAAAGCCTTCTCGGTGTTCCCGAAAAAGCTTTTCGTCATCTCAATACCAACCCGTCCAGCCACCTTCTTCGCTTGTAGGCTTGGACTGCGTTCCTTTCCCGCTACTGTCTTTATCACCGGCATTGCAAGCAACGAAAAAACCGCACGACAAAAACAGGCATAACGCCAATGCAAGAATTTTTTTCATAAAAGAACCTCACCGAAAAAGGATATCAATAGAACTTCGTCCAACCAGCTTCTTCGTTATCGCTTTGAGGCGACGTTCTTACGATATCATCCGTAAAATAATTGATGATTCTGATAACGGGTGCGTTAAAAATTTTCTTCATAATATTCTTCCCTTTTCATATTATTTTTTATATTATAACATACCCGTTATCTGCTTGTCAAGCCTTTTTTTGATATTTTCACAGGAAAAATCACCCATTTTAAGCAAGCGCAACGTCGAGTGACATCATGAGCGCAAAACCAAGCAAAAACGCCAACGCGCCCGTTTGTTTTTCCTCCGTGTCGGGTAATAAGTCCTCAGCAACAATCAATAGCATTGCGCCCGCTGAAAAAGCAAGCAACCACGGTTGCAAAGCCTTTAATGCGCCTGCAAGAAAATACCCAATTACGGCAAAAATCGGTTCGACGATACCGCTTAACGCACCCAATAAAAACGCCTTATTCTTTTTTACGCCCTCGCTACAAAGCGGAAAGGAAACCGCCGCGCCTTCGGGTAGATTCTGCACGCCAATCCCAATCGATAAACCCACCGCCGCCAAAACGTTTTCCGAACCGAAAGAAAATCCAACCGCAAGCCCCTCGGGCACGTTGTGCATTGTCACCGCCAAAAACAGTTTTGCCGCCGAAGATAATCCTTTTTTATTCCGTTTTACGGCAACCGTGTCCGCAATCACGATAAAAATACCGCCCAAAAGCAAGCCAACGACCACAGGCACAAACGCCAACTTTCCCAAAAAAGCCGAGGCGTTTAAAGCAGGCATTAAAAGCGACCAAACCGAAGCGGCAACCATAATACCCGAGGACAACCCGAAGAAAACGGCGTTGACGCGCGAGGTATTATCGTTTTTGAAAAAGTAAACAAGCAAAGATCCAAGCACCGTTGTTAAAAACGGAAACAACATCCAAAATATCATATCGTTTTTCTCCCGTATCATAATAGGCGCTCGGTTTTACGCCGAGCGCCTATTTTCAGTATATGCGAGAAAACAAATTTCTGCAACCTCAACAACCGTCCGCAGAACGGAGCATACTGTTATTTACCACTTTTTGCCGCTTGAATACGCGCTTCTGCCGAAGCCTTTCTTGCGTTTGCTTCGGCAATTTGTTTCTCCCGTTCTTCTTGCATTTTCGCTTGACGTGCCGCAGGCGACATTTTCGCCTCTTCCCATTGCGCTTTCGATTCCGCTTTCACCGCCTCGAATTGCGCCTTGTCTACCTCGTGCTGCGCCTTTGCACTTTCCTTCATGTCCTCAAATGCCTTTTTGAAAAAATTTGCCATAGTTGTTTTTCTCCTTATATTATTTATTTAAAAGCTCGTCGCTTAAAGCCAAAATTTCTTTCGCATACTTTGCCTTTCTGCTTTTCAAAATACCCTTATAAAACGAATAGTTGACGGACACCATCGCAAGACCCACACACCCGATTACAATACCGAGCGGCATACCGAAAGCAAGCGACGTGCCGATAATCCTCATAGCCAAACTCATCCCCGTACCCAACACAAGCGATCCCACGCCGCCAAATACGTATGCAAATATCTCCGCAGGCGCTTTAACCTGCATATCGAGCGCTTTCAACTCCTCAAACTTCGTTGCGGTACGCTCCGTATATTGTTCCCGTATACGTCTTATTTTTGCTGTTTCAAATTGTTCCATATATTTTAACTCCCTTGTTTTTTATACTTATAGTATACAAAAGCGTTATTGCCAAAAAATCAATTTTCCGTAAACGTTTTGATTTTCTTTTGTTAAAGATTTGTAAAACAAAAAAATGCGACGTGGAAGTCGCATTTTTTTATTCAAGCTCCGAGATATCTATCTTATGATTTTTAAAATAGTACTCTTTGTCTTTTTCGCCGACCTGTCGCAATACCCTGCAAGGATTGCCGACGGCGATTACGTTATCAGGCAAGTCTTTCGTGACAACGCTACCCGCACCAATGACCACGTTATCCCCGATTTTCACCCCGGGCAACACAATCACACCCGCGCCCAACCAACAGTTTTTTCCGATTGTAACGGGCGCATTGTATTGATATCCCTTTTCACGAAGCGCAGGCAATATGGGATGTCCCGCCGTAGCCACCGTTACGTTCGGCCCGAACATAGTATAATCACCCACGTAAATATACGTATCGTCTACAAGCGTCAAATTAAAATTGGCATATACACCCTTACCGAAATATACGTGTTTACCACCGAAATTTGCGTGAAAAGGCGGCTCAATATAACACCCCTCGCCGATTTTTGCAAACATTTCCTTTAAAAGCATTGTCCGTTTTTCGATTTCCATTGGACGGGTTGCATTGAAATCGTACAACTTTTCCAAACAAAGCGCCTGTTCCCGCATCAACGCCTCGTCGTTGGGAAGATACAGTTTACAGCTATGCATTTTTTCTTGTACCGTCATCTTTCACTATCCTCCCTTCCAAGCAATTCTTCGGAAAGCCGCAAAATTTCCTCTCCGTATTTTCTCTTTTGTCCTTTCAATACCGTTTGATAGACGGGATATGCAAACGCCATAGGCAATACCCCCGCCACGGAAAGGATTAGCCCCAACACGTATTTATGCATTTCCAAAATAAACGCAAGCCCTGCGCCGAACAATAATACGCCGACTATACCAAAAACAAGCCCAAAAATATTCGCTTTATTTCGCACGAGCGAATCCAAACGGCGAAGCCGTTCCAGCTTCGTTTCCGTATATTCTTTCGGCGCGTATTGCTTACGAATACTGTCTATTTCTTTTCGTTCCGCTTCGGAAGGAGCGCTGTACGTATATTTAAATCCCTTGTTCTCCATTTTTATTTTCCTCTTGTATTTCTTTTAACCGTTTGTTTGCTTTCCCGAGCATATACACACCCAATCCCACCGTGATTACCGTCACCGCGCAAGCCGTTAAGGTGTTGAATAAAGAAACGTCTACCTCTGCCGTGGAAAACGTCCCCAAAAGCGCCGTTTGCAGGGCGAGTATCGACACGGTTGCGTCCGTCAAATTGATATTCCGTATTGCTTCTACCGTATACTCCGCTTCCTTTTTCGCTTTAAAAAAATTGAGAATTGACATTGTAATCTTAAAAAAGGCATACGCCGCAAACGCATAAATCGTCCAACCCGCATACGTAAACGCCCTATCGTCAAAAATCATTTGCGCCATTGCAGAGGAAAGCGCCACGTTGACAATCAAAAGCAAAACGCCGCAACGCCGATACGTATACAGTTGAGAAAGCTCGTCTGTTGCCCCTCCCCGACGTTTGGAATGGTACAACAAAATCCCCCCGCGCATAACGGCAAGTATGATATAATACGCCGCAAGCGCGCCGTACCAAATCGAACGGTAAACGATACCCATTGCACCGTTGAATACGCTGTACGCAAGACTCAAAGTAAACGTGCCGACCGCAAATACGATAGTACGGAAACCGTAGCTTTTGAGCAATCTGTCCGTAAGCGGTTTACTTTCCAAAAAGCGCATTACACTCGCTTTTGCCGTGGGTACGACTTTCACAACCGTATACACGGTGTACGCAAGCGTTATGCCCGCAAACCCGAACGAAACGTACGCAAACACCTCGTACCACTTCCCCTCGAATCCGATAATAACCATAACGAGGGACAACGCAATAAAAATAAGCGTGAACGCGTACACGGGTATCAGAAATTTCCAAGTGGGACTTTTCAGCTTTTGTAGAAATTTTTTAAACCGTTCGTTCATTTTACCGACTTCCTTTTAATATGACTGTAAACGTACTGCCTTTGCCGATTTCACTTTCCACGGAAATTTCCCCGCCCAACACGTCAATAACCTTTTTTACAAGCGCAAGCCCCAAGCCGTTGCCCTCCTGCGCATGCGACGTATCGCCTTGATAGAATTTCTCGAATATTCTCGCACCCACCTCGGGTGAGATCCCGCAACCGCTATCTGTAAAACGTATTACCGCATTATCCACTTCCTTTGTCAAGGAAAGGCTTACCGTTCCGCCCCGTTCCGTAAATTTTACGGCGTTAGACAAAAGATTATTGAAGATGATTTCCAAAAGGCTTGCCGACGAAACAATCTCCACGTCTTGCAAATCACAATCAAGTGATAATTCCTTTTTTTCGATAAGGTCTTCGTAGCTAAGCGCCGTTTCCGCCAAAAGCGCCGTCAAATTGACCTTTGCGTATTCGGGCTGAATCTCTTGGTTTTCAAGCTTATTCAATTTCAAGATATTTGTAATAAGATCGCTTAAACGCTTGGACGCATCCATCAAAGTCTGCGCATACTTTTTACGCAATTCCGTATCTTCTTCGTCCCGCAGCAGCGTTGCATAGTTGCGAATGACAGTAAGCGGCGTTTTCAACTCGTGTGAAACATTAGAAACAAAGTCCGTTTTCAGGATTTCGCTCTTTCGCAATTCGCTTGCCATTGTATTGATGTTTTCGATAATTACGTCGTATTCCGTATATTTGCCGTACGGGTGCGCTGTTTCCAGCCGTACGGAAAAATCGCCCTTGGCAATCCGTTCGGTCGCAGACAAAATCGCATTGACAGGTTTATCAACCATTATTTTTCTTCGTACAATATCAAACACCGTACAACACGTAGCCAAAATCAGAATGACCACCAGCATAAGCACGGCAATCAATCCCTTATTATCTGTCCGCACACGGATATAGTCGTAAATTAAAACGGCTATCTGGATAATCAGCGCAATGAGCGCAAAAAAGATTATCGCCTCCGTGACAATTTCCAAGCGTTTGCTGCGCCTATTCTTCATTTCAGCACCGCCTTATATCCCAAACCGTGCACCGTAACGATATCAAAACCCGTACATGCCGCCGTCTTTTCACGTATTTTCGCCATATACACGTCCACCGTACGCGAGGTTGCCGAAGAATCGTAATCCCAAAATTCATCCATTAACGCCGAACGGGTAAACGTCTTTTTCGGGTAGGAAAGAAGCTTGAACAGCAAATCAAATTCTCGCACGGTAAGCGAGATTTCTCTGCCGTCTACGGTAGCCGTACGTTCCTCGACGTTCATCTTAAAATTTCCTACCGTTAATTCTTTTTCCGTTTGAATTTTTGCGCGTCGAAGCACCGCTCCGATTTTGAGATTCAACACGTCCATATCGAAAGGTTTTACAACGTAATCGTCTATCCCCAACGTGTAACCGAGCATTTTGGAGTGTTTATCATCCTTGGCAGACATAAACACAATGGGAATATTTTTGTCCGTTAAGCGAATGTTTTCCGCCAACTCGAAACCGTCAGTTTGCGGCATCATAATATCCGTCAAAATCAAATCGAATTTTTCCTGCTCGAATTTTTCCAACGCCTCTGCGCCGTCAAAACAAACCGTCACTTCGTGTCCGTTTGCGCGCAAGCACGCCGCCAAAAACCGATTGAGATCCTTATCGTCTTCCGCTACAAGAATTTTCGCCATATTCGCTTACCTCCTATTTTACTTTATCATTTACGTATGTTACAAACGTTAAAAAAATGTTAAGGTTTTGTAAAACCGTATTTATTATACCATACTTTTTTCTTTTTTCAAACCTTTTCACATAAAATATTCCAAAAAAGGAAATACTTGTAAACGGAGGTGTTTCTATGAAAAAAATGACGATAGACGGCAATGCCGCAGCCACACACGTTGCCTATGCATTTTCGGAAATTGCGGTTATTTACCCGATTACGCCGTCGACGCCAATGGCGGAATTATCCGACGAATGGCAAGCAACAGGCAAAACAAACCTATTTAACACAGTACCCAAAGTGGTGCAAATGCAATCGGAGAGCGGCGTTGCGGGCGCATTACACGGCTGTTTGACGTGCGGCGCACTCGCGAACACATATACGTGTAGCCAAGGACTTTTATTGATGCAACCGAACATGTTCAAAATCGCAGGAGAGCTGTTGCCGACCGTATTCCACGTCAGCGCCCGTGCAATCGCCACCCACGCTTTGAGCATTTTCGGCGACCATCAAGACGTTATGGCTTGTCGGCAAACGGGGTTTGCCATGCTTGCAAGCGCTTCCGTACAAGAAGTCGCAGACCTTGCGCTTGTAGCGCATCTTGCCACTCTTAAAACAAGTATACCCTTTTTGCATTTTTTCGACGGTTTCCGCACCTCGCACGAAGTATCCAAAATAGACGTCCCCGAATACGACGAAATGCGCGCCCTACTCGACGAAAAGGACTTAGAATCATTCAAACACCGCGCGCTTACCCCCGACGCGCCCTTACAACGCGGAACGGCGCAAAACCCAGACACGTACTTTCAAAACCGTGAAGCGGCAAATTCCCTTTACGCAAACGTTCCGCAAGCCGTACAAGCGGTGATGGACCAAGTTGCAACCATTACCAAACGCCAATACCGACTTTTCGATTATTTCGGCGCATCTGATGCGGAATACGTGCTCGTTATGATTGGAAGCGGCTGCTTAACGGCGGAAGAAACCGTAGAAACGTTGCAAAAAAACGGACAAAAAACAGGACTTATCAAGGTACGGCTGTACCGACCTTTCGATACGCAAGCTTTTTTAAAAACCATTCCGAAAACGTGCAAGCGTATCGCCGTTCTTGACAGAACGAAAGAGGCCGGCTCATTGGGAGAGCCGCTTTATCTGGACGTTTGCGCCGCGCTTACAGAAGGCGGGCTTCCGCATATCCAAACGGTAGGCGGAAGATACGGGTTAGGTTCCAAGGAGTTTACTCCCGCTATGTGCTACGCCGTGTTTAAAAACCTTTTTTCGGACAATCCGAAAAACCACTTTACCGTAGGGATTAACGACGACGTTACCCATACCTCGCTAGATTACAGCGAACGCTTTACAATACCAACCCAAAACGCGCTTTGTTGTAAATTTTACGGGCTTGGCTCGGACGGAACGGTCGGCGCGAACAAAAACTCTATTAAGATACTTGGCGATTATACGGATAAATATGTGCAAGGATATTTTTGTTACGATTCCAAAAAATCGGGCGGAGTAACCATTTCGCACCTGCGTATCGCAAACGATCCCATCCGTTCGGCTTATCTTATCGACAACGCCGATTTTATTGCCTGTCACAATCCCTCCTATCTTACGCGATACGATATGCTATCCGATTTAAAAGAGAACGGCACGTTTCTTTTGAATTGCCCAAAAACGGACGTAGAGGAATTGACCGCATACCTGCCTGCCCCGTTTAAACGTAAGCTTGCTGAAAAACACGCAAACTTTTACGTAATCAACGCCACCGAGCTTGTAAATGAATTGGGTTTAAAGGGACGTATCAGTTCCGTCATGCAAGCTGCTTTTTTCCTGTTAAACCCCTCGTTGCTCCCGTACGAAACAGCCGTAATGCATATGCAGCGGGTCTTAACGGAGAAATTCGCCAAAAAGGGAAACGACATACTCGAAAGCAATCTGCTCGCCCTTGAAAAGACGGCAAGCAAGGTAAAGCGTATCGATATTCCGCAAGAATGGCAGATTTTAACTGACAACAATACTACGCTTGCCCGCCCCAACAATGACTATTTTCAACGGTTTATCCTTCCCGTTTTATCGTTGCAAGGCGACGCGCTCCCCGTTTCCGCTTTCCGTCCCGACGGCAGCGTACCCACGGGAACAACAAAATTGGAAAAGCACGGCGCGGCGTATCTTATTCCCAAATGGATACCCGAAAACTGCATACAATGTGCTCAATGCTCTTTCGTTTGTCCACACGCTTGTATTCGCCCCTTTGTCTTGGAGGACGGAACGGATAAACCGCAAACGTTTACAACAAAACCCGCAACAGGGCTGAAAAATGCACAGTTCCGCATACAGGTAGCCCCGCACGACTGCATGGGTTGCGGTGTATGCGCCGAAGTATGCCCCGCCAAGGAAAAGGCGCTTGTTATGACCCGCACCACCGAGCTTTTACCCGCCGAGGGCAGAAATTGGGAATTTGCCTTGAACGCAAACACAGCAGACACCTCCGTATTCAAACGGCATACGGTAAAAGGCAGTCAATTTTCACAACCTTTATTTGAATTTTCTTATGCCTGTTCAGGTTGCGGAGAAACGCCTTATATCAAAGTATTAACACAGCTTTTCGGAGAAAAAATGTTAATTGCCAACGCTACGGGCTGTTCTTCCATTTACGGCGGCTCTTCTCCCACTTGCCCTTACACCGTAAATAAAAACGGGCAAGGTCCTGCATGGGCAAACTCTCTGTTTGAAGACAACGCCGAGTTCGGCTACGGCATACGTCTTGCAAGCAACGCGCAAAACACGGATCGTTCCGTCTGGATTATCGGCGGCGACGGTTGGGCGTACGATATAGGATTCGGCGGGCTTGACCACGTATTGGCAAGCGGCGCAAACGTGAACGTTCTCGTCCTTGATTCGCAGGTCTACTCCAATACAGGCGGACAAACCTCCAAAGCTACGCCCAAAGGCGCAGTAGCTCGGTTTTCCGTCGGAGGGAAACGATTAAAACGCAAAAACTTAGCCTTGATGGCAATGACGTACGGCTACGTGTACGTGGCGCAAGTGTCTATGGGCGCAAACAAACAGCACTATCTTAACGTATTACAGGAAGCGGAAGCCTACGACGGACCGTCGCTGATACTTGCCTATTCCCCCTGTATCGCCCACGGCGTGAATATGAGCAAGTGTATGGAGGAAGAACGCCTTGCCGTCGAAAGCGGATATTGGCATTTATTCCGCTTTAATCCTACAATGAAACAAACGGGAAAACCGCCCTTTATCTTGGACAGCAAAGCCCCCTCGATTTCCTTGCGGGAATTTCTGTTACGGGAAAACCGTTTTGCTTCGCTGCAAAAAGCAAATCCCACGCTTGCCAACGAGCTTTTTTCGCAGGCAGAAAAAGAAAATGCAGAGCTGTTTTCGTTCTATCAAAGACTTTCCGAGCAATAAAAAAATGCGAGTTCTCACTCGCATTTTTTTAGATCCGTTGATTATCTTCTTGCGTTGTTGGCAATACGCAATACTGCGTCTACCGTTGCGTCATTGGGTTCAAGCTCGTATGAATATTCGCCGTTACCCTTATAATTCATTCTGAATACGAATACGTCATTCGCATCCATACCTTCGGGACGATCCACGGGCTGCAACACCGCATACTTAGCAGCTCTGTAAGTATATTCACCGAAATCGTAGAAGTCTATAGAGGTAGAACCGGAGGTAAGCGTTGTGATACTGCGACCGTTCGACACCTTCTTCGTTGCGCTCGATTTCTTGCCACCGAACATCTTCTTCATACTGTTGCCCAATTTTTGTGCACCGATCGCAAGACCTTCCAGGAACTTCAAAACAAGCCCCACTATCGCAAGCGCACCCGCCACAAACATACCCAAAATACCGATTATGGAAATCGTGTCGTTATCTTGGAAAATAGCGCTTATAATCAACAATACAATCGCCGCGCCGAGAAACTTGAGCCAATGTTCTTTCAAAAATCCAAAAAATTTTTTCATGAAAAACCTCCACCTTTTGTTTATATATTCTATAATCTATTATACTACTGTTAAAAATATTAAACAAAAACTCCTACAATTCGTAGGAGTTTTTTCGTCATATTTTGCCGTTACAACGATAGTACACGTTGATACAGCGATTCGGCGGTATCCACAAGAAGCGTCGCGCCCGCCGCAACAAGCTGTTCTTCCGTGCGGAAGCCCCATTTCACGCAAACGCAAGGCATCTCCGCATTTTTCGCCGTTTCGATATCCACTTCGGTATCACCGATAAACACCGCTTGCGATTGACGGTAACCTGTTTGTGCAAGCACCTCAAAAACGGTATCCGGATAAGGCTTTTTCCGTATTTCTTCCCGCGCGCCAACGGTAATATCGATAAGCGCGCCAAAGTATTTTTTCGTCAATTTACAAGCCTCTTCGTTTGCTTTATTGGAAACCACAGTCAACGTATATCCTACCGTTTTCAACTTTTCCAACATTTCCAAAACCCCTGGATACGGAGCGGTTTTATCAGCGCAATGTTTTGCGTAATAGCCGATAAAATATTGTAGTATCTCTTCAAAACGGGCATTGGGAATTTCTATTTGCAACGCTTTTTTGAGTGCTGCAACGTAGCCGTTACCCCAACACATACGCAAAAAACGATCCGAACGCATTTCATAACCGAAATGCACAAGCGTATGATTGACCGCGTCGCACAAGTCTTGCAACGTATTGAGCAACGTACCGTCCAAATCAAAAATTAACAATTTTTTATCCATACAACCTCTCCGCTTGTTAATACCCTATTTATTCTCTATACGGTGCAACCAAAAAGTTCACCTTGTTTTTGGTCAAGACGACGGAAAACCGCCAAAAGGCTGGGCAACGTAGCCCGTCAGCTTTCCCTCTGTTTCGACCCGCCAACTGCTCGCCCCTCGCACAAACCCACGGTAATACGCGGTTTATGGTAAGCGTTGCAAGGGGCATAAAAATACGGTGCAACCACAAGGTTCACCGTATTTTTGGTCGAGGCGACGGGGATCGAAGCCAAATGAGAAACCACAAACCCCTTATATTTCAAGGGAATTGAGAAAATTTCCCCGCAATTCCCCCCTTAACCTTACACTTTTGCCTTGTTTCGCTTACAAAACAATATATCAGAAAAAAACAAAAAAAGCAAGTATATTTAGCCGCCTTTTTGCTTGGACATTGGCGGCGCAGGGAGTGAAGTGTTCCATGTTATAGAACAAAGCCGATTTTCGGAAACGCCCGCGGCGTTTCCCATACAAAATCAAGCCTTCTTAATCGTCTTCCCACGTGAGGCGTGCTACGCCGAACGTATTTCTATTTATTACGAAAAGATTATAATATGGTCGCGCGCGTGAGAGCGCGCCATTTTTTAGACTTTTTCCTGCTTATTTTTTTTTGCGAAAGTCTACTTTTTCGCACGGTGTTTGAGGGAAAAAGAAAAACGCCCGTACCAACGTCCGAACGTTCTGTTTCTTACACGACAAATAGCGCGAGATCCGCGCTGTTTGATTTTTATTCAGTTAGCCTACACCTACACACGCGCGCGATCATAGCGCGCCTCCCGGATAGCAGAAGCACTCCTTCCCACCGGGAAGCTGCCCCGTATCTTTACACTCGTCGCAGTTGCAACGTATCGTGATATCGGACAATGTTAAGCCGAGTCTCGAAAGTATCCGCTGCCGTTCACTCTTTAACGCTTTTTCTTTCAGCTTCAAGGCGGCTACTTTTACAACGTTCCCTTCGTATTCCGCGCGCCCCATAGCAGGTACAAGCATCCTAATCGCGACGTGGTTCTTCTTAAACGCTTCGTCTTTGGCGGCAATCGCCATATACTTTTCAGCTCGACGTTTCGCCTGCGCTTGTAAATCTTCGTAGTAGCTTTTACGCGCTTTTTTCGCTTCTTCCGCAGTTTTGGCTTTCTTTATGTACTTTTTGTAGAGATACAAGCCGGCAAAGACCTCGTAGCCGCTGAGTTTTTTACCGTTTACGCCTTTGTGCGCTTCCGGACGGAACACCAAACGCATCCGCATCAACGCCTCGATTGCAAGGCGAATCGCTGTCTGCGACAAGCCAAGCTCGCGCGCGAGCTTTTTATACGACGTACAGCACACGCCGCCTCCTTTCTGCGTATCGCCCCCGTTCTTGGGTATCGAGCACTCCGACATAAGATACGCCAAAACGCGCACTTCCGAAGCCGTCAGCTTTGTATAAGCCTTTTTCTTGCGGTCGTACGCTTCCATAGTAAAAAGATACAGCGGCACAAGGTAGTATTTCCCGGCAACAGCTTCGCCGACGTATACGTATTCAGTACCGTCGAGGTCACGATCTGCTTTCTTAATCAAACCAGCCGAGCGCAACTCATCGAGCGCAGAGGCGATCGTCGCGCGGCACTTTCCAAACTCCTCGCGCAGGCGTTCATACGTAAAGCGCGTACCTTGCAGGATCTCCTGCTCTTGCACCTCGCCCGTATTTTTATCCTTTTGCTGGATTTTCTTTCTTTTGGTATAGCTGAACACGTTTTCCGCGACGAAGCGCGCTGTTGGAGATACAAAACGCGGCATATTCAAAAAAACGCGTGAAAACAATCCCCATTTGCTTTCCGCTAAATTCAACCTGATCAATGTCTTTCCCATAACGTGATTCCCTCGTTTTTAACCTTTCCCACGCGCGTGGGAATGTTTAGCCTACCGTTACCAACACTTCCGCCACCGACAACTCACCGTCCTTGCATTGCACAAGCCCGTCGGCAATCATACGATCAACAGCATATCTGACGGCGTTTCTCGATAATTTCAAACGCGCAGCGATCGCCGTATAGCTTACGTGCTTCGAGGCGTCGCCAAGCTCCTCCGAAAGGGCTTTAAACACTTTCGCCGAGGTCTCGTCTATCTTTTTCAGTTTGTCCAATTTAATCGCTTTTTCCATATCGTTGACGTCGTTTTGATTTTTTGCCCGTTTTTGGGCGCATCTCCTGCGTCGAGATGCCATACGGCACTCTCCACAGTCGATAATGAATACGGCGCGCCGCGGCTACAAGTTTTTCGTTGCACATCAGCGTTGCCCGCGCCACTCGTCGCCGTGGTGGGGTTTCACGCCCCGGGGCAGAGCGCGCCTCGGCACGCACATTCCCGGGGACGCATCCACCCCTCCTTCCGGCGGCGGTGGCTTTTTTCGGGCAACGCTCGTTTGTCTTTGCCACCCCGCGCCTTACCGTACGCCTACGGCGTAGCTGATTAAGGCGAGTTTCGCCGCGCTCGTCCGCCGCGCCGTATCACTTCTTGCGTTCCTCTCGTACCTGCCGCCCTATTTTGGGCTGTATACAGGGGCATTGCCCCTGTACCCCACGTATCAAGCACTCTTTTTCTCCGCTTTTTCCGCAGCCTGCGTTTGCTTCTTGACCTGTCTACTCAACTCCTGCTTCATAAACGTCTTGATCATTCGAGAGTAAAACAAGCTCTTTACCTCCTCCATTTCGGATATCGACATATACCGCCCTGCAAAAGTCGGGAAATCGTTCGTGCCAGCCTCCGACGTAAGAGCTTTTACGTTGTAGAACTCCTTAATGCCGTCCGTCGCAAAACGTCCGGAATACGTCTTTTTCATTGAGATATAATATTTGCCCTTGTTTTTCAAGACCTCGTCGCTCATTGCGTCCCAAATTTTCAAGTCTGCCGTATAGACGCTGTACAGTTTGCTTATTCGGTCATAATGCCGAAAGATCGGCGTATACAGCTTTTTCATCAAATAGACCAAAAGCGTATTGTTTGCGTCGCCGCGCAAGTGGCGAAGGCTGTAATAGATTTTGTCGTGAATCTTCGTCGCCAACGCATAAAGCCACTCTTCAAACATAAATCCCGGCATCACAATCTTCGGATCGGATACGCCGCGGATCATTATCACGTCGCACAAATCCTTATTGTCCGCGCCCAAAGAGTCAGGACGCTGATCGTCGAGCAGGAAGCGGAAAAAGGTATAATTATCGATCGTCGAAGCGTGCCCCTGCATCTTCATATTTTCCTCAAATCGATCGTTTTTCGCGTTCACGCCCGCATCACTTGCTTTTACGCCTGCGTTAGTGTTCTGATTTCCACGCTCTTTCGCCCACTCCGTGACGACAAGCCCGCCAACCTCGAAGCCATTCCGCGTTGGATCCGTTTCGTCAAAAACATTACCAAGACGGAATCCGTCCAGATTTGCGACGTGGTTATATTGCGACAACTCCTCGATTTCCTCTGCACTTCGAGAGAAAAAGTCGCCGTCGAACACGGGAAAGTTTCCATAATCGACCCACATTAAATCCGTGCGAATCGGATAGTTACCAAAAAGCAACGACGTAGGAGCGGCATATATGTAGAAAAGCTGTATATATGCCTCGATCGCTTCAAAAATGCTAATACACGTCAAATTATCGACATATGTCAATCCGTACTTTTCGTAATCGTAACTAAAAAGTAGGTTTGTATAATCGTAACCGTAGAGCTTTTTAAAGCGACGACGCATCGCTTTTTCCTGTGACTTTGTTATTAAGCCCGCGCGCGCCTGTTCAAACGTCGTTCTCAGTTTTTTAACAAAAGCACGATAACTTGCCAGCGTTGGAAATTTATGATTTTTTTGCGTTAATCGATAAAAAACCTCCACGTTTTGCCATGGAAAAAACGGGAACTGTTTGTCCCGAGCAGATAACCGCTCGCGCGCTTCTTCGCGGAATATAATCTCCTGCGTCAACGCCATATCCGTTATTATCGTCGTCTTTTTGGAACGTTGTTTGCCGACCAAGAACAGCGCGCCGAGGTATACGGTCAAGAACAGACGGTTACACGCTTCATAATATCGAAGCGCAGCCATACCGATGCTTTGGCGAATGGCATCAAAAATCTTGAATCCAATAATCGCAAAGACCCACCACGGGAAGAATCCGAACATAACGGAAAGATCGCATACGAGCTTGACAATCTGCACGTACAAGGAACGGATAAAGGACGGAATTTCCGTGAGCGCAACGCATAAATAGAGAAGATATGCGGCAAGCTCCACGGCGATCGTCAATACGTTCAAGTTGTACAGCCACAAAAACGCAAGAATTTTAAGTGCCGGCGTATGCTCTTTGATATACGCTACGTAGCCGCAAACGTACTCTTTTACTGGCTTCCACCGCTTTTCCTCGAAGCGTTCAAAGCGTTCCCGCGGCTTCGTTTTCTTCCTGTAATCGTTGTTCGGCTTCTGATACGCCTGCACGACAAGCCAACCTACGCAAAGCAACAGCGGCAAAAACATGAAAACAATTGAAAGGACGTTCGCCGTATTGAGCAGAAGCACGCCTACGCTCGCTTTTATGTCTTCCCACGAAATCAACGCCTTGCCGTACGCTTGCAATATCGGGTAAAATTCTTCCCACGTCCTCGGCAAGATATCTTGCAAGTTGTCGGGAATTACGCTCACCGTCGGCGTGATCACGCCCTCAAACCCCGATAATTCGGTAAAGTAGAACGCAATCGACAAGGCTAAATCCTTTATTGCTTGCACAAGCCGCGTGCTGACGGGCAGAAACCGCCACACGCTCATCACGACCGACACGGCAATCAAAACGATGCTGATAACGTCGTATGCGTCGTTTCGCGTGAATTTTTCCTGTTTTTCCTCATTCGCTATTGTTGTTGTCAAAAAAACCTCCCGCCCACGTCAAACAGTCGCCAGATCACAAAGATCACAACGGCGTAAATCAATATTCTTAAAAGTTTTTTTAAAAATTTCAGCATTTTCTATTGACTTTTTTCTTTTTTTAGCTTATAATGTTTTTTAGAAAAGGTGCGGTGCTCGGCGCGTGAGTTAAAAGACGTTAATTGCTTTTAGCCACCTTTTCTTTTTTTATTGCCTTTCTGTGTTGTTTTGTCTTATCAGCGCATTTACCGTATCTCGATCCTTTTGCGTCCAAAAACTCCACCCTTTCAAACGCGGTCCAAGATTCTTTTCGTCGTGCACTTCCGCTTTCTTTTTTATTCGAGCCTGTCTGTCATCTTTTGGATTTGGATTTTTATCCAACGCCTTCGTTTTTGAGCGATTAGCCCCTTTTTCATCGTGGGTTATCGCTAAGCCAAACATAGACTTTCCCCGTTTTTTATATATGTATAACGGATGAATAGGCTGAGTATCGTTTGGACGTTTGTTTGGCACACGAAACTCTGATTTTTGTTTGGTTTTATTATTTTTAGTGCTATTATTTATTACTTTCTTTCCCGCCGCGGGCTTCTTCGCGGCGGGCTTTTTCTTTTCCTTACTATTCTTGTTCTTCATCAGGGGCATTCTCCTCAAATGCTATACTTATCGCCACGTATGGCGTGACATACGGTTTCCTTTTGCTCATACACCTCTCCTACATCAACTCGTCCGAGGTTACAGCTATATACTCCACTCTGTACGCATTATAGCCAATCTCGTCGTTTGCCGATACGCCGATAATCTTGTGGTAATTGACTTGATCTATTGTTATGTAGACTTCTCCGCCGTCCGTATAAACATACACAGGCGCTCCAGCATCGTTAATTCCGATCTGAGAGCCACTACCTCCCTTTTCTTCGATCCACGTCGACCATGTACATCCCGCCTCAACGCTCGCCATCATAAAAGAGTAGTTTTCGTTATAGTTGAATACACATTCGATTACAAAGTATCGATATTGCGTGTCGTCGAAAATCGCCTCGTAATGATCCGTATCGACACAAATCACACCGTCATAATACGGCACTTCGGTCGCCGTATCGCCCCAAACGCCGTTGAAATATTCGCTAAAAATCTCGTCCGTATAATCATCACATTTAGCTTGCTCTCCCTCTTCAGACGAACCACCGCTTGTTGAACCTCCGCTTGTAGTACCGCCTCCGGGGTTTTCACTACCCTCGCCGCTATTACCGCCCGTTTCGCCTTCTTCACCGCCATTACCACCTGTTTCGCCCTCTTCGCCACCGTCACCACCTGTTTCGCCGCCCTCGGGAAGGTTGTCCTCAATCCAGCCGCCGTAAACAGACGAATCCTGCGCAAATACCGTATCGGCGGTAATCACTTCCCCTTGTTTATCAGGGGCGGTATACCACCCCGCAAAAACAAAACCGTCCAACGTAGGGTCATCGGGAAAAACGGACAACGTACCGTCTGCGGCTACTGTTTGTATCGCCCACAAATCGTTGTCTCCTGTCTGTAAATAAAAGGAAATCTTTGCCAATGCGCGATATTCGGCATAACACTCCGCATCTTGCAAAAAGGTAGTGTTTTTCGTAACCTCAACGTCTGCCGCCGTATACCAGCCTATAAATGCATAGCCGTCCGCAGGCGTAGGGTTATTCGGAAACGTTTCAAGCAAGCCGCTTTTGTTTGTCGTATGCGTTGCGTACAGCGAATCACCGTCGTAAAAACTTACCTTGTATGTTGCCAACTCGTCGGGATCGGTCGTTTCATTTTCGGAACTATCTCCGTCATTTTTATCGCTATCGTCAGTTGTACCGTCGTTCGCGCTGCTGCCATCACTCGGCGAATCCGTTGAATTATCGCCGTTCTCCTTAGAGCCCTCCCCGTTGGAGCTTGAATTAATTCCCAAAGAGGGAATCCAATCAGGCAACCAATCCGATATATCAGGCAACCAATTAGGTAGTGTTAAATTCGGTAACGAGCACCTTCCCACCACACCAAGCACAAAAAGAAAAGCAAAAACAAGTAGGATTATCCTGATCCATTTCCAAACAGACATCCCCTGCTTTACCTTTATTGTTATCCGTTCTCCTTTTACTTTCTTAGACATAGTCTACCTCTCTTAATAAAAGTTCGTCCACGCGTCCTTTACTTTGACCGTCTGTACGTCTACTTTATACGTCTTTCCGCCGTATTCAACGTAAACGGTCACTTCTATATTGTCCGCCGTAAAAAGCCCTTTTGACAGCGACGTTTCGCCCTCGATCAATTCGTATCGATAATACGATCCCCCGGACGTTTCAATCAAATTTGCCACGTAGCTAAGGTCTTGCTCGCCAAGTCCGTTTGCGTTCACAAAAATATTGTCTACCGCTACGCTTGTTTCAATATAGCCTTCTTGCAGGCTTACGTCATACGTGTTTTGCTCCCAAACCACCTCGGAAGCAATCACGATATTTTCCGCCTTTTTCTCGTTCTTGTTTATATTTCCGAACAGTCGCCCGACGAGCGAAAAAGCAAACAAACAAGTAAGAAAAATACCGCCAACAAACCATATCATCTTCCCTTTTTTACCGCTCATCCTGTTACTCCTCCGTTTTCAAATGCGGGCAAGGCGAACCCCCGCCCGCATTATCTTCGCGCTTATTTACTCCACTCTACCGTCAATTCTGCGGCATATCCCGCAATCTCCGTAACGGACACTTCGGGATCGTTAAGCGGCGTAATCAAAATACGCGCATACTTCGCACCCTCCGCTACCGTTCCCGTTGTTGCGCTGAAATCCTCGTTCAGCTCATCCGTCGAGGAAAGGAACTTTTCGTCCTTGTCGTAGAAGAAAACCTTGTACGTTACGGACGCATCCGTTTTCAAATCGCAAACAAGCCCGTCGATACCGACCATATCTTTCGTTCTGATCGACGTCGTGCCTTTTACTTCCTTGCCCTCCGAGTCAAGCAGACCGCGTTCGTAACCAAATGTAGAACTTACGTCGTTCGTCTTATCAAGCTTGGACAACTTAATACCGAAGCCACACGCCACAACCACCGCCACGCCGATACCGATACCGGTCAACCACTTCTTCGCCTTGGGCGAAAGCCCTTTCTTGCCTTTGTTACCTGCCATTTTTTATTCTCCTTTTATCCCTTCCGGGTTTTTTGACTACCCCCTCCCTTATCAGGGCGGCATTAACTTGGGGAAGAGCCGCCCCGAGGGAAACGTTATGCAAAGCATAACCTTAGCGTGGCGCACAATCCACGGACTAAGCTTTTACCAATTCAAACCGACAACGTCAACCGTTTGTTCGTCTATCATATACTCCGTTTCGCCTACGGTCACGTAAACCTGTACCATTTGCGCAGAGTCGGACTGAAACGCAGCATTGCCAAGGCCCAAAACCGTATCTGTTGTATATTCGTATACGATCTTTTCGGCTTGTTGCTTTTGAACAACTTGATAGCTTGCATTTGTAGAGCCTATCTCAACAAGGCGGACTCTGACTTTTGATACCTCTACCGTGGACGTAAACGAGCCACTTGTTAAATCCACCTGTGCATTGCTTCCGTCATATGTAAAGGAAATGCATGAAAAAACATACCCTTCATCCGTTTTTACGGTTTTCCCCGTATCAATCTCCTCTTCAACCGACGAGCTGCTTTGATCCTCGCTTGAACCTGCCGACGAAGAAGCTCCTGTCCCTGTTCCTCCGCCCTCGCTCAACGAAGTGAACCACGCAAGCCCTGTAAGTGACAATACAACGGCTATAATGATGATCAATACCTTTTTCATACAACTATATTCTCCTTCAACGTTTGATTTCCTTTCTGTTTACGTACCCGAGCAAACTGCCAAAATCGTCGTACTCCTTTTGCAATCTCTCCGTTGCGGCACTCATACTTCCGTCAGCGATCGCGTATGCTCTACCGTCCATTATCAAATAAACCTCGTAGTTGTTTTTTGACGAACGGCGGATTGCGCTTGCGTGGATCAGTCCCGCCGCAGGGAACGTTACCGTTTGTCCGATATCAAGCGTGTTTACCGTATACAAAAGTCCCGCTATCCGAAGTTCTCGTTGCATTTTCCCGCTCCTTTGCGTAATCCGCTCTTGCAGCAAGCAGTATCGCCTCGTCCGTCGGCGAAGTTTTCCTCCGCAAATTTCCGTTTTCTTCTTTGAGTTGTGCGTTTTCGGAAAGCAACTCTTCAACTCGGTTATTCTTTAAGGAAGCCATGACAAGGACAACTATCGCAATGATACAAAGTACAACGAATACAAGCCACGATATATCCGCCATCATACTGATTATCACAAACGTTTTCACTTTGCCCCTCCTTTTGCCTCGTCTATCCGACGCGCAACCTCTTGAACACTCTCGCGTACCCAAAGCGCCGTTACTCCTCTACCCTCGTTATCGCTGTATATCATTGTCCCGCCGTCGTTCTTTTCTCGCACTTCTGCAATGCGATCGGCACGCAATAAAGCGATATATCCTTCCTCATCCGTCGCCGCCAGAAAGCCTTGAACATTTATCTCCTTTGCCTTTGCGGCGATATCGAAGGACGGCTCTTTTTTGGGTTTAAAAATTCCCATTTCAACGCACCTCCTTAAATGTCTTTTCTTGCGCATATTTGTCGCGCAAAGCGAGTCGTATGTAAGCGCATTGCATTTTTCATTATTTTGGCAAATTTTTCGACCGTCTGACCGTCGTAGTTCATTCCGTCCAACGCTATCTTGGCGTAGCCAATAGCGATTTCCTGCACGTAGTCCGTTTCAAAAACGCGATCCGAAAGCTCTGCAAGCTCTTTTTCCTGCATTTCATTGACATTCATATCAACACCTCGCTCCGATGCGCCAAGGTATACTCGGTTATCGTTTCCATTATCGTTTCTGCTGTGTCCTCGGAGATCTCTCCGAACATACGCCGCATCAACGTCTTTATCTTCAAATCCTTGATAAAGAGCGGTAATGCCGCGCGGTCTACCTGATCCAACGTTGCCGTGATCAACTCTTTTTGTTTTTGTTTTTCCATAAAGCAAACTCCTTTGATTATTTTTTACGCGTCGCCGCGTTTTTTACCTTATTCTGCGCTTTCCGTGAAGCGGATTTCGTTATCTTCCCAAACAAAATTGAACTCGTCCGTGCACATATCCGCTTCATACCCGCCGTCTATACCGACAAGTGACCCCTCGGTGTCCCACGCATTGCAATTTTCAAACAAACACCCAACGACCTCCACCGTTGTATGTTTCGGATCTTGCGTAAACGTTCCGATCGCAATACCAGGCTTTACGCTCAAATCTCGAAAAGTACAATCTTCCACGCGCACCGTCACTACGTCGTCGTATTCAAACTCGTGGATCTTCAAACCTCGATACCCTATAAAGGTACAATCTTTGAACGTTGCGCTACCGTCCGCCACCCACGCAGAATACATTCCTTTCGCCGTCGAGGTAAACGTGCAACCGATAAACTCCGCCGCGGCGTCGTCAGCCACGTAGATTGAGTCGGAAAAAATACAGTTTTCAAAGCGGAGCTTCCCGCCGAACCATAAATAATTCCACCACGAACCGCCTGTATCGCCACTTTCATCTTTTATTGTCAAGTTTTTTACCACCAGCGTCACGCCGTCGCTCGCTTGTATCGCACCTGCACCCTCTCCCGTTGCCGTCAATCTTGCACCGTCTGCGCCTTGCAATATCAATTCTCGCGCCTTCGTCTTTCCCAATACCGTCTTTTCGCCCTGCGAAAGCTCGATCTTGTTATCACCGACAAGCTGAACCTTGATATATTCCGTCGTTATCTTTTTTTCAACGCCTTTATTCAGCGTCAACAGATCCACCAACTCTAACGCGCGAGGGAGCAAAAACATACTGCAAAGAAGGATAGCGATAATCGCCACCCAATTTGTTTTCGCTTTCTTTGCTTTTGCCATACGACGCTCCTCTGCATTTGCTCGTTTTACTTTTTCTTCTTCGGCTTTGATTTTTTCGCCGCCCGCTTCGTTGCCTTTTTCTTCGGCTTACTCGCCTTGAATAAACGATCCAAGAAACTCTTTTTGTGGAAACCGCCCGCACTCGTTACAGAGGCGTTGATCTCCTCTTTGGAAAAATTCTTATGGATAAAGTCCCAATAGTTTTTGTACGTTTTCGAACTACGCTTGTCCGCAAGCTCCGCTTTTCTGCCGTACACCTTGTCTATGTTTGCGCGCCGTTTCGCCGTTTTGGCTTTCTTGCGCTTCTCTTCCCACTCTCGAATGGTACGACCAAGCTCACGATCCGCCTTTATATCCGCTTTCCTTAATGCGTCCGCACGTTCAAGTTTCGTTTTCATGCAACAGCCTCCTTATGTACTGTCTTTTTCAATCATCGGTAAAACGGGTTCCGAATGATACATAACTTCGATATATAACCGAAACAATTTGGAACTTCCCCTGTCGCCATAGAGCTTTGATACTTGCACGTACATCACATTCGGATCTTCTTCCAACTGCCGATAGTAAGAGAGCGCCGCTTCGCATTCGGGCTTTGTGCCCCAAACCCTAAGTTTCATCATCCACCTCGTCCGTCGGCAAAGTTCTCCACAACAAATCTCCGTTTTCGTCGCCCGTGAAGCCGATATTAAACGTACCCGCTATTTCTTTCATGATTTTACAAAAAGCCGGAAGCTCAGGCACAAGCCTCTCCATCCCTTCCATTTCTTTTTTTAAAGCAAAGTAAACGCCGAGGAATTCTTCAAGTTGACCTGCACGACGTCCGCGCACATTGATTGTTTTTCCGTTTGGATTGACCGATATTAAGACAAACGCCTTGCAATCTACTTGATCTCCTTGCTTACCTTTTTCCTCTATCGTTAAACGGTATATACCCTCTGCCGGCTCTGCCGCCAACAGCTCCATAACGTTGTCGGCAAACCTTGCCGCACACTCTGCGTGCATAACGTAGTACTCGCCACCGTTTTTCAAGCTACTCGCCGCACCCTCTTTCATTCGCTCCAACTGAGCAATAATCTCTTGTCTTTTTTGTTCCATAAAGCAAACTCCTTTTTTTATATTTTTCACGCGTCGCCACGTAAAATCCTTTTTTAGCCCACCGTTCCTCCGTCTTTCTCCACTCTTTCGGCTCTTTACTGTTACCGCTTGTATTATAACAACCGTCTTTTACCAAAACCACGCTAACGATCAAACACGTTAAGATCGCAAGCACGATTAGCGTATAGCCTAAATACAACTCCAACCATTCTAAAATTTTCATTTGCAAACTCCTATTTCTAAACTCACCCACCATTCCCAATTCTGCATTGGGAACGGCTTCGTGAGTTTGCTTTGCCCGTCGAGGGAATCGAACCCTCCCGCCGTCGCGTACCTATTCGGGCATATTTTCGTCTATGATCAACCCCACAAGCAACAAGAGATATATCGCAACTGCGGAAATTTCCATATCATTTCTCCTTGCTTGTTTCCTCTTGATTGGTATACCGCGCATCGTCCTTGTAAAGAGTCAACTTCCTGCCGCAAAACGGACAGTACATATAGTTGAGTTCCTCAGATTCAAGGAAAGATACTTCGCAAACGTTGCAATGATGAACGCCTTTGCAATACTTGCCGATCATATACAGGCTTTTAACTTTCGGAAACAGCAAACCAATAATTACGCCTACTGCTCCAAAAAGAATATATACTATCGCTTTTTCCATATCACTCCAATTCCACGCCGTAGCGTGCACTTATTGCTTCGATAGCGGTATCAATAGCGGCGTCATATCCTTTATCCCAATCGTCGGTGGCATCGCAACCGCCTAAATCGTGGAGCATTTGCAAAATTTCTTTTGCTGTATTTTTTTCTATTTTTGTCATTTGTTTTTCGTTTTCCCCCTCGCTTTTTATGGGATAGTTTGAAAACAGGAGTGGATATGCCTCCGCATCATACAGAGTAGACAATTTGTTAATATAGCGGCGGTATTTTTGTAACGCCATTTCCTTATGGAATATCGTTTTCGGAGTACGATAATTCCCGTTCTCGTCAACGTGCCGCACATTTCCTGCATACAAACAATTCGGGTTTTTCTTTAAAAAACGTTTTATTTTTTGCGTTTCAATGCATAACTTGATGCAACCGATTAAACCTATCATTTGTAATTCCTCTTTTTTTGCTTTTTGTATTCACCCTTTTTAGCACCGTTCCCAAGTACTAGATTTTTGGGAACGGGCCAAATAAGGTTTTACAAATGCCCCCTCTGCGGTTTCGAACCGCAACAACGCCTTCTCGTGTACAACACGTTGAGGGGGTTATTTTTTGGCTGCTTCGATTAGCTCCTTTAACGGTTTAGACATTATCTCTTCCATAACACCGTTTTCCGAATTTTTGTTGTCTTTTAAGCATTGCTCGTAGCCCGTATCATACCCTGCATTGTATGCAACCTTTTCGGCGTGCCGCCGCTCCTCAACATCATTTTCCGAATTTTTGTTGTCTTTTAAGCATTGCTCGTAGCCCGTATCATACCCTGCCTCGTATGCTATTTGATGGTCAAAACGCGACGCCTTTTCTTTCGAATCCTCTCCAACTTTCAGCTTATTGCGGAGTTTTTCGTTTTCAGCTTCTTTCTCTTCCAACGCCGCCCGCAGTTTTTTGTTTTCTTCTCTCAAATCGCCGACCATAAGATCCGCTTTTTGCGACATATCCCTCAAACGTTCAATGGTATACATCAAACAGTTTTCTTTTCTTTTGATTTCGCAAGCATTTTTTTGCTCTTTTTTTCTCGCACAAATCGACGAAATGATATCAATTATCATTATAATCATTCCCACAATCCCCAAAATTACAAGAATTATTATTAAAACCGTCATAATAGTATCCAATACTGCCATTTTTGCCCCTCCTGCTTTTACAGCTCATCTTTTATCGTTGGCACATATTGCTCGACGTACAGCAGCGATACCTCGTACGTCCGACACTCGCCCGCCTCATCTGCCGCGCGCCAGAAATAACGCACATTGTCCACGTCGGCGACCATACCTTTCAAGTCCTTGCAGGTCGTCGTTTCCATAGCAAGAATCGCCATACCGTTTTTAAACTTGTATCGATACACTTTCGCCCAAGGATAAAGTTCATAGATTTTATCCCAATTTTTATAATCGGCGTAAAAAGCACGGATATTTTTCCGATTATCAAATCTATACTTGCTTACTTCCGCTTGGTCGTCCGCCGAATCACTTTCCTGCGCCGAACAAGTTCCGACGTCGGAACTCGGCTGTTCCGCTTCTACTTCTTCCTCGAAAGTTTCCTCGTTTGGATATCCGACGTCGGATATATCCTCGATTTGCGTTTCAAGCTCTTCAATCGGGGCTTCCGCCTCGTCAGTTCCGACGTCGGATATTTCCGCTTCAACTTCCTCATCCTTTTCGGCTGAATCTTCCTGCACCACGTCCGTGAACGTCAGTTGTCCCGGCAACGGCTTCGAGGTCGTATCGGATAGAAAAGACGAGATTCCTTTCAATGTATCCTTCGCCTCTTTGAACCTGCGCGCATAGGTCAATACGTCAAAATCTTCATTCAGTTTATCTTCCCAATAATTGCCTTTATTGAGATAATCCTTGACTATGCGCATCTCTCGTACCGTCATATCGGCGGTAAAGTAATGCCTCTGTCCTGAACCAACAGGCGCAAGCTCTATAAGCTGACTTGTATTGAAGTTTGCATACCGCTCCTCGATAAAGCTACCGTGTCTGCCGCCGCTGATCTGTACAAACTGCGACAAACTCAACAGGTTTGACGTTTTTGTCTCCGAAAAACCGAAGGCGTGTGCGCAAAACTTCTCAAAGGAAAGATAGTTGAACGTATTCCCGCTTTCGGGATCTCGAACCTCTTTCCACGTGCCGCCGTTTTTCAGCTCTAACAAGTTGTAGCCCAACAAGCAAAGGTCTTGTACCGTTGCGTGGGCATACTCCAATACCCGCTCGCATTTGCTGAGGAAGATTTCTTTTTTTTCTTTTTCCGGCTCGTACCGAAATTTGAAAAAGTTGAAATTGTCCCTTGGTGTAAAGTCCATTAAATCGTGCATATTTCCCTCCAAAGCACCCCCAAAGTGCTATTTTATTTACGTTTTGAAGGCTTCTTTTGCCCCTATTTGCCACAATTCAAGATTTTTTGAATTTCCTAAAACACAGAATTTCTGTGTTAATCTACCCCATATTAACACATTTTTTTTGGGTTGTCAAGCGTTTTACCCAAAATTTTTGTATAATTAAATTAAAAAAGGAGGCTTATATGGAGTTTTCTGTTCGATTAAAAGAGCTTCGTGTTGAAAAAGGACTAACTCAACGCGATATCGCCTATGAGGTAGGGCTTACACCAAACAGCATTTGCGAATGGGAAAAAGGGCGAAGCGAACCAAGCAGCGATGCCTTAAAAAAACTGGCAAAAATTTTTGAATGTTCCATAGATTTTTTGTTAGGAATATCCGATGACTTTGGAAATGTGATAGTATACCAACAAACAGACGGGGTATCTTCACTTTCCGTAGACGAGCAAAAAATTATCGACGCGATCCGTAAGAACGCGCCGATTTATCCCGTTGATTGGATAACTATGTATGCGGAGCTACCGCGTTATATGCAGGAGAGTATTTTTGCAGAATTAAAAGGGATGCACCTTGGATATAAAGTTTCAAAAAACGGCAAAGCCGCAAAAAATCAATAAGGAGGTAAAGCAATGTCTTTCAATCAAGATGAAAAACCGCTCAGAAGAAATCTACGTTGCCCCTATTGTAAATGCGACGATCTCGCATTTACAACCGAATACCACAAAGCTCTTTGGCTGCGTTCTATTAAAAGCGTTATAACTACGTTGTACGTCCTTTTCATTATCGTTCTGATCGCAAGCATAATGGGAGATTTCGGCACATCGGTTCTTAAAATGCTTACCGGGATTTTTAAGATTGTCGGCGTTCAACTGCTCGATTCAACGAACAAACTTCCCGACTCTCACACAAAAGTATTCTTCATTTTGGCTATAATTTTCTACGTTATCCGCTCTGTCTTAGACGGTTACATAACGGCCGTGGAATCCAAAACACACGTGCAGGCGATCTGCCGCGTCTGCGGCAACCTTTGGTTGCTGAACTAAACCACAAAAAGCTATTTCGTGATTCTATCACGAAAAAACGCTTTGTCCAAAAAAAATCTGTTTTATGTTACAATTTATGCATATTTTTTTTACAAAGGAGAAGCATATGGATAAATTTGAAACTGAACAGTTAAACCAGATTGGAAACTTTATCGATGAGTTGCTAAATTGTTTTATTGACGGGGACGCCTATTCGCGCGTCCCCTCTTCCGTCGAATGGCGACGTGCATCGAAGCTGATACACACGCTAAAACTTGCACATAGCGAGTTGAAAGGTTACGTTGCGGCTTGCCGCTTGTACTCTTTCACAAGTATCCGGGAACAGCTACGGTTTGTCCCGGAAGAAAATATAACAACGCCCGTTTTCGGGGAGGAAACGGACGAAGCGAAACAAGGCATTATTGAATTTACCGAAGAGGAGATCAAACAAATGCCTAAAAAAATTCAAGGACTTATCATTGTAAACAAAAAACGCTGCCATTGGCGAAAGCACAAGTGCGGCGTAAACGGATTCAATGTGGAGATTCGATTTCGCGCGGACGGGTATAATTTATCCGCCAGCGGGAAAACGAAAGAAATCGCAAAAGCGAAAATGTTGGAAAAGCTACGAAAGGCGAAGCCGAGAGAATATAATTTGCCCTCTATTCCATCAACGTTTACCTCTTTTGCTCGATATTATTTTAAAACGTTCCGAAAAGAACAAGTCAGCGCGCAAACGTACCGCGTAGACGAAGCGAGGCTGGAAAAGCATTTAATCCCACGTTTCAAGGATACGGAGCTACGGCGAATCAACCCCGCAGACTGCAAAAAACTGTTCGACGAGCTGAGAGCCGAAGGCAAGAGCAAGACTGCCGACGAGTTGTATTCCCTTATATCGATCATATTTAAAGGAGTAATCGCGCACGGTATCGTCGATAAATCGCCCTTAAATATCTTCCTGCACGTCAAGCACGTTTGTGAAAGCGGAACTGCGCTAACGAGAGAAGAGGAAACAAAGCTGTTCGCTTCTCTAACCGAGCACGAATATATCGTTGCTTCGGCGATCGCGTTGTATACGGGCTTACGCCCCAACGAGCTGGCGACCGTCAACGTACAAGGCAATTTTATCGTAGCCGTAAACTCGAAGCGCAAGCACCAAAAGCGAGAATTCAAGAGAATCCCTATCTGCAAACGCTTACGTATGCATTTGCAGGGCGGGCTTCCGAAGCTCCCGCCCCCGCAACTCTTGCGACGACGAATTAAAGACGCTCTGCCGAACCATAAGCTGTACGATTTACGAACAACGTTTAATACCCGTTGTAAAGAATTGGGCGTCGCCGATCACGCGCGTATGGAGTTTATGGGTCATTCCCTGGGCAAGCTCGGAAACGCCTATACCGATTTATCGGACGAATACCTTCTGAAAGAAGGTAAAAAATTGGATAATTGGTAAATTCCCCGCAAATTCCCCGCAAAAACGAGAGTTTTTCTCGTCTGAACGCAAAAAAACGACGGTTTTTAAGCGTTTTTCACACAAAAAACCGTCGTTTTTGGTCGAGGCGACGGGGATCGAACCCACGACCTCAGCGTCCCGAACGCTGCGCGCTACCAGCTGCGCTACGCCTCGTTAAACGCATACATTATAACAAATGTATTTTTAAATGTCAATTCTTTTTTACTGCCATTTGCAACAATTTTTTAATATTTGTTGTAAGATGAAGTTTTACAACAAATTCTGGGGTTATATTCCCGAAAAAACTTGTTTCAAATTCTTTTGTTTTATTCGAGCGTAGTTGGATTCGGATTAAAATTGCAAAATACAAGACAACTTTAACAGTCCAAAAATACATAAAAAATATTGCATTTTTTTTGAACACATGCTATACTGTACGCAGAGGTATCTTTTATGAAAACAGCAAACATTATCATTTTAGCGGGACAATCCAACGCCGTAGGGGTGGGGTTCACCAAATACCTGCCCTTACATTTTGACGGAGTGACCGTCGAAAAATTTCGCAGCGGATACGAAAATGTGTTAATCAATTATTTCTCTCACGACAAGAAAAGCAACGAATTTGTAAAAACAACCGTAAATTGTACGGAAATACATAAAGACACGTTAGGCCCTGAAATCGGTATTGCCAAAACCATTTCCGACCGCTATCCAAACGAACGATTTTTTATTGTAAAATGTGCATTTGGCGGCACAAATCTTTACCACGATTGGCTTTCTCCAAGCAACGGCGAACCGTATTCTCCTACGGCGCGAGCCGAACATTTTCCCGCCGATAAAGAACGCCTTCAAGCAGGTTGGGCATATAACGAATTGACCCTACTTTTACGGGACAGCATAGCGCTTTTGCAAGCGGACGGCTACGAACCGCAAATACGCGCCTTTTATTGGATGCAAGGCGAAAGCGACGCGACAGCAATGCGTCACGTGGAAAACTACGCGGCACGTTTCGACAGGCTTTTAAGCGATTTTTCCACTAAATTTTCACCCTATCTCGCCAATTGCATATACGCAGACGGCGCCATTTCGGAGGTTTGGAGGTATTATCGGGAGTTGAATGCCGTAAAACAAGCGTACGCACAAAAAAACGGTGTCCGTTTCATAGACACCGTTGCAGCAGGGCTTACGACCGCTTTTGAACCGACCGAAGCCCCCGATACCGCGCATTACGACTCGACGAGCGTAGTGAAGCTTGGCGAATTGTTTGCGCAGGAATTATGTAATACACTCAAAACAGGCTTGTGATAAATATTTCCAACCCGATAACAATCAGTATTACGCCTCCTAAAATACCTGCTTTGTTGGCAAGCTTTGTGCCCGCCGTCTTGCCGATTCCAATACCCGCAAAGCAGATAAACCAAGTGACAATGCCGATAAGACCGCAAGACAAAAGCGCTTCGTACACGTTGTAATCAGCGATTGTAAAACCAACGGAAAGCGCGTCGATAGACGTTGCAATACCCTGCAAAAGCAACGCGCCTAAACGTACGGCAGGCGCGTGCGCCTCGTCCTCCTTGCATTTAATGCCCTCATAGAGCATTTTTCCGCCGATAAAGCCAAGCAACATAAGCGCAATCCAAGGAATCCACTTTTCAAACGCGCCGAATATCTGCGCAATCGTGGTAACGCAAATCCAACCGATTATCGGCATAGCAAATTGAAAGACGGCAAAAACACCCGCCACTCCGCACATTTTTCTTTTTTTCATACACGGTTCATTCAAACCGTTTGCAAGCGACACGGAAAATGCGTCCATTGCGAGCCCTATACCGAGCAATATGCTGTTCAAGAAAAATGAAAAATTTACATTCATAATCCGCCCTACTTTTTAAGGATAACGGTATTATATCATATTTTCACGGTGGTGGCAAGCAATACCAAGCGTTTTTGCTTTTCTATTTAAAAAAAAGAATCAACCTGCGGCGTATACTTTTGCCGCAGGTGTTTTTCCATTAATCCGTTTTGTAATGAATATGCAATTCGTCGTTTTCGTCGTCGTACGTTGCCAAAAGGATATTTTCCAATTCGCTTTCTTCTTTTGCTTGCAATTTGCCAAAAAGCCATTCCTCTGTCTTATTGACTTCGTTTAAGCCAGATTTGGAAATTACGCCGTCTACGATCAACACGTCCGTCAAAGCCGAACGTTTTACCTTTTTGGTATCGATATCCTCAATGACAACGGGTTTTTGATTCCCCTTAGGCAAAACGGATAATTGACCGCTCGTTTCAAAAATGGCATACGCTACGTCGTTCAAGTCGAAATATCCTTTTTCCCGAAGCATGGATAAAAGGTCGTTTACGTCTATCTTACTTTTATCCAATCCCTCCGACAGGATTTTACCCTCGTAAATCAAAGTGACGGGCTTTCCCTTAAATAACCTTTTCAAAAAACTGCTCTTTCTGCCGACAATCGCCACGAACAGCGCCAAGAGAAAGAAAATCGCCATGGCTATCGCATAGTAATAAAAAGGACGGTCGTCGGAAAACGCCCATTCCGCGGCGATTGAGCCAAGGGATATCCCCACTACATAATCGATAAATTCCAGCTGCGCAATCTGTTTTTTGCCAAGAATTTTCGATATGATAAAGAGAAACCAAAACGAAGCGAAAGAGTTGATTAAAACCCAATAAATTTTAGGAATTCCAAACATACTTTCAGTATTGCGAAAAATCATTTTTTTATACCGTCTTTTTTAAACAAGCGCTTTATTTATAAAGAGAAAAAACACTATCAGTTAATTACTTTTATCGAAAACAACAGGCACATACAGCAAAAAGCACAGGACATTCCTGTGCTTTTTACTGGTGAGTCTTAACTAACCTAAATTGAATAAATTACAATCCAGCTTGCGCTTTTGAGAATACTTCGCCATTTAAAAAAATGATAGTGATATTTGCGCCACCAAAGCCCTCCCAAATATAGCAACTAGAATTATATCCACCAAATCCCGCACTACTACTTACTTCATAATCATCTCCTAAAATCTGAACAACTTCATTGAAAGACATTCCATTGTAAATTTTATCATAATTCGTCTTGGTAACTCGCGCGCCACCGCACCCACTTAAAAATAATACCACCATCATCAGACATGAAAGAATGAAAAGTTTTCTTCTTTTTTGTTTTACAGTATCTAATTGCATATTGAAACCTCCAAAAATAAATTTTATAATTATATTATACGGAACATTTTGTTCCAAGTCAAGTATTTTGGAACAATTTGTTCTAAAATAATAATATGAAAAATAAATTTTCGGAACAATTAAATGGGTTACGGATAGAAAATAATCTTTCCCGTGTTCAACTTGCGGAAAAATTAAACGTTTCCGTTCGACTTATCTCGTATTGGGAAAACGGACAGCGTGAATGTGATTTTGATATGCTTATAAAAATAGCCGACCTGTTTTCGGTCAGCATAGATTATTTATTAGGAAGAAAAGAATATTGATAAAACGCAGGGAAAAACCTGCGTTTTAGTCATTCTGAGCGTAGTCGAAGAATCTCAAAAATCCCGTAAGGGGGGGGCTAATGATAATGAAATATTGCAAGCAATATGAAATAATTAAAAATTATGAAATTTTTGCTTTACAAAAATGAAATAAAATTTATGCCGCCATATACGTAAGCATATTTCATATCCGCAGGATATTTCATAATCGTGATTATTTCACTTATGCCGTCAGGCATAAATTTCATTAAAAAATCGGCAAGCCATTCAGCTTGTCGACTTTTTGGTGACCCCTACGGGTATCTGCCGTTTTCGCTACGTAGAACCTCGGCAGGGCGTCGGCAATAAATTGCCTCGCGCGAACCATAGAACCAAGTCAATCCGTAGGAAGCACAACGAAAAAGGCACACCAAGTTTGGTGTGCCTTTTCGTTGGTGACCCCTACGGGACTCGAACCCATGTTACCACCGTGAAAGGGTGGTGTCTTAACCGCTTGACCAAGGGGCCAATTTCAAAATTACTTGCATAGTATACCATTTTTTTTAACGATTGTCAATTAAATACGTTCTATTTTTGTTAAAAAATACATACTAAAACAATATTTTCTATCATTTTCACTTCCCTATATAAAAAATGTGCAATACTGTTCCGTTTGACATTCTCTTGAAACTATGCTATACTATGCTTATGGAGAATGGTTCTTGGAATATAAAATGTATACTCTTTGACAGGGACGGTACGCTTGGCGAACTTGCAGACAAGCGTTACCCGCAAACGTTTACGCCCTTTTGTGACGTTGCCAACATATTTGCAAGGCTCAAACAAAAAGGCTACCTCGTCGGACTTATCACAAACCAATCCTCTATCGCGCGTGGCACGGGCAGAGGCTACGATTTCGCTTCGGAATTTCAAAGCTACGGCGCTGATATTTGGGAAATATGTCCGCACGACGATAAAGACGGCTGTACCTGCCGAAAACCCAAAAGCGGCTTACTTTCCGCCGCCGCCGAAAAACTACGCATACTGCCAACGGAATGTATGGTCGTCGGCGACCGACTTTCAGACGTACAATGCGCCAACAATCTGGGCGCAAAAGCCGCGCTCGTCTTGACAGGCTTTGGCAAAAGCGAAAAGAAAAACGTACTCGCCGCTTATCCCGATACACTTGTGTTGGAGCGTTTCGATCAACTATTGCAACTACTGCCTTAAACAGCCTTTTTCGGCTGTTTTTTCTTTGGACCGTTCCACCGCCCGAAAAAGAATAGCAGTACGACAAATACCGCCTCTACACCCCACGAAATTACCCAACCAAGATAAAAACCTTCCATTCCAAGCGGTACAATCAACAACGCGGAAGAGATATACCGCACCGCTGCCGCTAAAAACGTAGAGCCGAACAAATAACCCATTGCTTTCACGCCTCTAAATAAAGCGTGAAACAGATTACATACAAGGTTCATACAGATAAACGGTAAATATCGCCTCGCAAAAAGGTAGGCATATTCCTTCGTCAGCGAATCGGCATCCGCTTTGAAAAAGAGCGCACAAACGGGCTTATGCGCAATGGAACATACAAGCACAAACGGCAGCACAAACGCAATCCCTTGCAACAAACCGACGAATACGCCTTTGCTGATTTTATCTCGTTCGTTATGCCCTATGCATTGTGCCGAGTAGTTACTGAGCGAACGCGCCGAATTTTGATAGACGGCAGAATTTAAATCATATACACGCGCAACCACGGCATACGCCGCGGAAGCGGATGCGCCTAACCCGTTGACGAGCGGTGACAACAGCATGGACGACAAATACATAACTGCCTGTTGCAAACAATTTGGAATCGAATAGGGAAACGTTGCTTTTATTGCGCGTATACAAACGCGCACCTTTTCTTTATGTACGTTCATTTCCGCAAAACACTTTTTCAATTTAAAAAGATAACATACGTCCACCGCCATAGAAGCGACTATCGTCGAGATTGCAAGACCCATTACGCCTATTTTGAGTACCGCCACGCAAAATATATTCCCAACAACGTTTATAACCGCAGAAATCAAGGACATATAAAACGGGAAATTGCTAATCCCAAGCCCTGTCGTAACATACACACCCCAAGTATTCGACATAATGAAAAACAGACCGAGCATATACACGGCAAAGTACCGCAACGCTTCTGCGCGAAGCGTTTCCTCTATTTGCAGAAAATCGAATATCTGCTTGTTAAATATAACGGAACATATTCCCATCAAAGCGCAAGCAAGGAGCAGAAGCGCAAAAACGGAGTACACGCCCTCTTTGATATGCTTGTATTCGCCCGCGCCAAACAATCGGGCGAAATAAATACCGCAGCCACAACCAAATCCCCAAAACAAACTTGAACAAAAAGAGATAAACGGCGCGACTGCGCCCATTGCGGCAAGCCCTATATCCCCAAGAAATTTCCCTGCAATCATTGTGTCTACGATATGGAAGCTTTGGGTAAGCAAACCGGACAACGCAAGTGGCAACCCAAACAGAAAAAAGGTCTTATAAATATTTTCACGTGTTAAATCTTTCATAACCACCCTCCCTCGTTGACATTTTCGTTTTTGCATAGTATAATTATAATACGTGAGAAAAATTTCGTCAAATATTTTCAAAATACGGTTAAAATTATTGTATTTTCTCATACTTTCTCACGAATTTTTTGAAATTTGGAGGAGTTATGCACCAAAACGAGCGCTGGAATGAGATTTTGATACTACTCAAAAAATACGGTTTTGTAACCGTCAAATATCTAATAGATACCTTACATTACAGCAATGCGACAATCAACCGCGATCTGAACGCATTGGAAGGGCAAGGTCTGTTAAAGCGTTGCTATGGCGGCGCAGAACCGACAAACGGCGCAAAGGTGGGGATTCCCCTGCCCTTTCGCTATAAGAAAATGCATTCCGAAAAACTCAAAATCGGCGAGCTTGCCGCAAGCCTTGTTAAGGATTACGATTTCATTTTTATCGACGGGAGCACCACAAGCGAGCATATGGCAAAATTTTTGACGGAGAAAAAGAATATCACCGTCGTCACAAATAATCTTGCCGCCGCTTCGTTTCTTTCCGATTTCGGAGTGAAAACCATCTGCCTCGGCGGAGAAATAAAAGAGCCGCCGAGTATGCTCAGCGACTCAATGACGGTGGAAAATGCCTTACGTTTCCAATATGATAAAATGTTTTTCAGCACGGGATATTTCACACAAGACGGGCGTATTTATACAGACGAATCGTATTATCTTTTATTTAAAGCCGTTGCGCAAAACACAAGCGAAACCTATTATCTCGCCGACCGCAGTAAAACGGAAAGCCCGACTTCCAGCCGTAAACTCCTCTTTGATTTCCGCTCCGTCAGCGGTGTAATCAGCGACTATACATTCAACCTAGAAACACAAAAGAAATTTCAAAATACAAAATTTATCGAACTCAAAAAGGATTGAGCGATTAAAAAGCATAATGACCGCCGACTTTTTATAAAACGGTATTTTGTATTTTTCCGTATCAAAAAAGCGTTCTCAAAGACTTTGCTTTTGAGAGCGCTTTTTGTTCCTTATACGTTGGCAGGAAATTTCGTAACCCAATCTCCCATAAAATCGTCTTTACTATATTCTAACAGCGAAAAAGCGTTTCCGTCAAAAATCGCTTTCGTCACCGAGGCATTCGTTGCCCAAGGAACGGTTTTAATCTCGTCTACCGTTTTTTTCAGGCAATGCGCCGCAAAAACGCGGATTGGCGTTGCGTGCGTAAATACAAATACCGTTTGCCCCTCGTGTCGCTTTGCTATATCCGTCAACGTAGACACAATACGCGTTTGCAGCTCTTCCACGCTTTCCCCACCGTTGCAACGGGCGCGGCCTATATTCGTCAGCCAACAGGAGTAGTTTTCCGAAAATGTTTCAGTCAAAGCAGAAAAGGCAACGTTTTCCCACAGTCCTGCGTAAATTTCACGTAAGTTTTCGTTTTTCGTAATAGGCATATCCCGTAAAATAGCCGTCTGACACGCCGTTTCGTACGCACGAGTAAGATCGCTTGCATAAATCGCATCCACGGGAACGGTTTGTAAATACGCCGCCGTCTTTTGCGCTTGCGCTATGCCTTGCTCCGTCAACGGAAGATCGCAATGCCCCAAAAATACACCTTGCTTGTTCCCTTGCGACTGACCGTGCCGTATCAAATAGATTGTTGTCTGCATTATGCGTTCTCCTTAACCCACTCACACTGTTACTTAACGAATTTTTCATTCCGCAACATATTATATCATTGACAGTATAGAAAGTCAAACTAAATCGAACCTTCCGCTTTACTTCTATAAATATTTTTCGCTATTAAACCCTATTTTCATTGTTTAAGATGCAATAAAACAGTAACAAAAAATCGGTTTAATCTTCTAAACCCAATAAATAATCGCTTGTTTCATTAAAAAATTTTGCGAGTGTAATAATTGCACTAGCCGTTGGTTCAGTCTTTCCAAGCTCCCATTTTGCAATGGCAGACTGGCTGATATTTGTCTGGATTGCCAGTTGCATTTGACTCAAATTTCTTGAAACTCTCAATTCTTTTAATCTATTTTTGAATATCATAAAAATATTATACCAAAAATAAGTCTTAAAATACTTGACAAGTCTTATAAGACTTGTTATAATTATAAAAAAGTGAGAGGCACTTAAAAACAAAGGAGAAAAATTTATGGCATTTAAAACTACACTTAAGGATTGGATCAGTATATTCTTTGCTAAAGAATCTACGGAGAGCACACTTTCTATTGCTGTCAATAAGAAGTTTTCAGAGGTTAAAGCGTATATTGAAAACGGAAAGTTCGGCAGTTCTTTGAGCGGAAAAATGACAAGACAGACGGATAACGGGTTTATTTATCGTTACGAATACGATTTAGGGCAAGGAAAATACTATCGTGTTACTGTTGATCATAGAGGCGAAAAAGCAACCAAAGTAGAACTTTTTAAAAGATGTCCGGCGGCATTGGCGATATCAAAAGGCAATTTAAATGATTTTGAAAAGAAGGTTGCAGATATTCCCGAAGATGAGGTTGTCGTAGAAGAAGTTAAACCTGAGGTTGATTATGCGGCAAAAGAGCTGAATGAATTGGTTGACTTATTTGACGAAAATCTGAATGTATTTAAGAAAAACGCTACTATACAAAATTTAAATCAACTTGATAAAATAAAAGAAGCCATGAGCGATAAAATCAATCTTAAACCGCTTGCACAAAGAGGAAACTTCAATAAACCCTTGGGGGAAATTTCCATGTATATCGAAGCGCTTAAAATGCAAATGACAGGTCCTAATCCCATGCAGTTTGTAGGTATATATGTTCCAAAAATGGAAGCCATGTTGGGAGAACTTGCCGCTTTGTTAGAAGAATAATATGTGGCAAGCACGATGTTTTTTACCGTGCTTGTCGTATACTATGGGATAATTAAGCAAGCTTTACGCCCCTTAAAAAGATTCAATGGCGCAAAGCCTGCGGATTCTCGGTAAGGTCATCAAAAAGACAGGACACCAAGCGGTGTCCTGTCTTTTTGGTGAGCCTTAACCAACCTAAATCGAACCTTTTATTTTAACTTGCTTATTTTTGAAGTGTTTGTAATAACTACAAGTTGCATATTCTTCGCCAACTTTATAGTGGGATCAATATTGATTTCTAAATTATTTTCTTGTCGAATTGCAATTACGTTGATAGAATATTTTTTACGCAAATTTAATTCAATAAGCGTTTTATCTACCCATTCGGACTTAACTTCAAGCTCTATCAAAGATACGTCGTTGGATAATTCGATAACATCAACAAAGCCTGAACTCAAAAGATTTTTTGCGAGGCGTATTCCTGATTCACATTCAGGAAATACCACTTTATCCGCTCCTACCTTACTTAAAATCTTTTTATGTACTTCATTTGCACATTTTGCGATTACTGTATTTACACCGACTTCTTTACACAGCATTACCGCCATAACGCTTGCCTCAAGGTTATTTGCCATAGCAATAATAACAACGTCCATATTGGCGATACCAAGTTGTTTAATTACTTCTAAATTAGTTACGTCTGCACATTTGCAGAAAGGAATATCCGCAATAGCGGAATTGACAATAGATTCATCTAAATCCACAGCCAAAACTTCAACTCCATTATTCACAAGTTCTTTTGCTACGGCTAAACCATAGCGTCCAAGACCAAATACGGCATAAGATTTATGGATACTCATATCATACTCCTTTTCAACCTACACTTATTTCCTCGGTAGGATTTTTAACAATATTTCCTGTTTCTTCCTTTGAATTAAATGCAATAGCCAAAGAAATAGGTCCAATTCTCCCCAAATACATTGTAACGATAATGATAAGCTTCCCTAAAAGACCTAAATACGGTGTGAGATTTCTTGACAATCCAACCGTTGCCGTTGCGCTTACGGTTTCATAAATTATATCAAGAGCTGGTGCGTTGGTGACAGCAGCAAGCAAAACAGTTGATATAAAAACAATCGAAAAGGACATACTTGCAACCGCAACCGCTTTCTTTGTGATTTGTCTTGATAAATTTCTATTAAACAACACTACTTCATTCTTGTTTTTAATTGCCGAATATGCAGTAGCAAATAATACGACGATTGTAACTGTTTTTATACCGCCAGCCGTTCCCACAGGCGAACCGCCGATAAACATTAAAAATAAGCAAAGAATTGCAGTGGCATTTGTTAAATTTTCTTGCGGTATTGTTGCAAAACCTGCTGTTCTTGTTGTGATAGATTGAAAAAACGATATTTGAATTTTATCAAAGAGCGAATAATTTGCTATAGTTAAGGGGTTATTATACTCTAATATAAAAATTGCAACAGCTCCCCCAAAAATAAGAATCAGCGTTGCCGATAATGCAATTTTACTATGTAATGTCAACCGTTTCAAGCATTTTACTTTTTCTTTTCTAACATTTTTTAATACGCGTATTATATCCCACCAAACGATATAGCCAATACCTCCCAAAATAATTAAAAGACTTGTAACGGTATTGATTAAAGGATTTAGCGCATAATTGCACAAGCTGTTTTCGGCTATTATATCAATACCTGCATTGCAAAAAGCGGAAATTGAATTGAATATTGAAAGCCAAATTCCTTTTACCCCAAAGTCGGGGATATATACAATCATATAAATCACCGCTCCAACCCCTTCAATAATAAGCGTGCCAAGAATAACTTTTTTAACAAAAGCTGCAAGCCCTGATAAAGAAGTAAGATTGAATGAATCACTAATCAATCTACTATCTTTTAATCCTATTTTACGGTGCAACGCCACCGTTAACCCAGTAATTACGGTAATAATACCAAGTCCGCCTACTTGTATTAAAAGCAAAATGA
This sequence comes from Clostridia bacterium, assembly GCA_017463145.1. GTDB lineage: Bacteria > Bacillota > Clostridia > Christensenellales > Borkfalkiaceae > Scatosoma. The sequence goes on along the minus strand of JAFTPR010000043.1, from coordinate 91 downwards.
CGATTTGTCCAAAAACACTCCCAGTCGTAACAGTCGGCAACGTAACCAATCCAGTCACGCAAGTTGAAGTGGGTGCCGTAAATAATGCGTC
>JAFTPR010000042.1 GCA_017463145.1 Clostridia bacterium | reverse complement strand
TATTTATAGGTCGTTGCTATGGTGTATTCGGTTGCGTTTGACGCGCCCGAAGTTAATAGCTCAATGCCACTTACACGATAGACGCGCTCCGAGCTGTTGACTGTGGATAATACGTTCTTTTCCTGTGCTTCCGTTAAATCTACGCGGAACTTATAAAACAAGCCTTCGTAATTCGTTTCCGTAGAGCAATTCAAATATTTCAAGTTGTACTTGGTATAATTCGCGTCCGTTGCCGCGTCCAATGCGATTTGGATTTTGTTCAACGGACTATAAAGGTTAAATTTCAAGCCTTTGGGGTTATACACATACACATACAGACCGAAATTGTCTTGCTTTTCCGAGTAAAAACTATAACAGTATTCAACGAATGAAATTACCTGCGTAGGTTTCCGTTCATCGAAATTGTAAGTGGTTAAGTCAAACGGGTTTCCGTTCACGGTTGCCTTTTTCAAATCGTCCAGCACGTTCGTCTGTTCATACACCGATTTGGAAGTTTCTTCGGCTGATGCCGGAAGGACGGCAGGGAATATCCCTGCCATCACGACCAGAAACGAAAGTATGAACGAGAAAAACGCATAAATGATTTTTTTAGCTATTCTCGCCATAATCCACCTCCGCTTAATTGTCCGCTTGTTCGCTATCTACGACAACGATATATGCGTCGCCTTTGGTTACCACCTCTAAACAGTACGTATCACGCGTAAGCTCAAACCAAATGGAAGGAATTGTAGCGTTGTCGCCTGCACCCGTAAATACGTTTTCATCAAGCACGATTTCAAAGTATTCTTCGGTTGCGCTAACTTCTGCATCCACACTCAAACGCACACCGTCTTTCCAATAAATATAGCCTGCTTTATCGTAAGAAGTAGAAACGCCAATCGTTACTTTGGGCATATCTAATTCAACAGTCGTTTTAGGTTCGGTATAACCGCCGTTAAAACCGCCGTCGCCCGTAACCAAGTTTAATACAATATACGCTTCCGATTCGGGGTTGCTTTTATCAATGTAGAAACGATAAGTTTCACCTATTCGGAAATCGTCGGGATCGGTTAAAAGCATTTCATCTTCTTTAAGGATAATTTCTTTGTTTGCACCTGTGGACTCGTCCATGGGTGGCTCATTTTCAATTTTATCCGTTAAATATTTTGCTACAACAACCGTACCGCCGATTGCTCCTACACATAGAAGAAGCGATAAAATGACGTACAAGAGTTTCTTCATTCAATCACCCCCGAATTACATATATTGCACATTACTTGAACAAGTTACCGAAATTGTGTACGCTTCGCCTGCAATATAGAGCGTAATCGTCGCCGAGCCATAACCGCGAGCGTAAATAACGCCTGATTCGCTTACCGTTGCCACGTTCTCGTTAGAGGAAACAAAACGCGCAGGAATATCTACGTTTAAGGGTTCAACCGTACCTTGAATGGTGTGAGTGCTGTTGAGTGCCATCGTAACCCTTCCGCTACTCGTAATCGTAACTTCGGGCATATCGCCGTTGTTCGTATGCGCGGATAACCCGTTCGCTTGGTCGATTGCCATATCAATATACGTTCTTAATTTTGCCGCTCTTGCTTCCGTGAAAGTTTCCAAGCCCATAGCGTGAGCGTTCAGAGCCGCGCCTGCTACGTATGCAACCGAACGCGCATTAGTACGATAGGTCGTACCATCGGGCATTGCGCTGTATTTGTAGGTGGGTGTACCGCTTGAATTGTCAATAAGTACGCCCATTGCTACAAATCTACGGTTCATATTGTTAAAGAGTACGTTTGCAAGCGTAAAGCGCATATACGAGGTGTAATCGTTGTATGTGCCGTAGCCGTCAAACACGCTCATAATGACCGTCTTTTCAGCTTCCGCAAAGGCGTTTACCCAATCAATATAGGTAGTTTTGTTTTCGTTTACGGCTTCAAAGTAGTCAAGCGGAGCGACCAAAATAGCCAAAGACTTGTTTTCGTCTGCTTCGACTTCCGCTTTTAACTCGTTGTCAATAAGACAAGTAAAGCGGATAGCAGGATCGAGCGAATCGTCCTCGCCCATATATACTGACGCGCCACCGAGCATTGTCATACCTTCCGCAATATACGAGGTTTCGTCCGTAGGGGGCGTAAGTTCTTGTTCGGGAAGTTGAGGCGTCCCATCGTCCGAACTGTCCGCGGGCGGTTCTTCAAAATCCGTTACGCCGTCTTTTCCGTCGTCTATGATTACGTCGCCGCTTTGCGTGGTTTGTTTATCATCACCTAAACCAAGGTTTTTGTAGAGAATAAAGGCGCTACCGCCAATACCTATACAAAGCAAAAAGCATACAAGCAAATATACAATTTTTTTCATTCAAAATCTCCTTTTTTAATTATTTGCGCCGTCAACCCATTTGTAGATTACAACGGCTTCTTGCGAAGATGCGTAGCAAGAGAAAATCTCATTCCCCGAATTATACATAAGTACGTTTCGAGAGCTTTCGCCTTGCGCTACAATGTTCGCTATGTTGCTGGAATCAATTTCAATGCTCCAAGACGCGTTTTCGTTGATATCCGCACGTGTTTTTAAGTGGTTGCTTGACGAACTCGGCGCATACAAATATCCCGTTCCTACGTAAAAAGCGAAGGTGTTTTCGTGAATACCGTTTTCAAGGGTTATCACTTGTACGTCATCGGTTACCGTTGCCGTATTATCGCTTTTCTCAATGCTTGCCACAGAACGGTTGCTTGTATTCTGCGTTGTTCCAAGTGCAAAATCGCCCGTTTTGGCTACGATTATGATTTTATCGCCTACCTCTAATTGCGAAACGTCCGTACAAATCTGCCACGCGCCAACCGTTTCCGTTTGACTATCCTTTACGCTATCGTCCGTAGGGGAGCTGTCTTGCGATTGTTCTGGTTGTTCTACGTTCTTTTCGCCATCTAAATGTTTTGCAAAGGCAAACGAGCCGCCCACCGCGCCAACACAAAGCAGAACACTAAAAATTATCGTTAAAATCTTTTTCAATGCGTGCCACCTCGTCTGTTGTATTGCTTGGTGTACTTATCCGACTTGCGACGATTCGTAACACCTTTTTTGTATCCATACGCCGCGGCGGTTTTCGCGCCTACGCGGTTGGTGATAGAATACGATTCGTCCCAGCCTTTGGCTTAACCAATATCGTATGAGGTGCGGATATCCGAACCGTAACGCTTTGCCGACGCTTTTACCTTATCCGTTTGCTTTTTCGCATACGATTTTGCTTTGTTACCCGTTTCTTTCATAGTTTCCTTGAAAGTCTTTTTTTGTTTTACTGCTTCCATAAAATCCTCCTGAAAATTATTAAGGACTGCGACTGCCTTTTCCGACTGCCGCAGTCCCGTAGTTATGCGATTGCTTTACCGCAAAATCGCATTAAACGCATACCTGCCCCTGTGCTTTATCTCAAAAACATATTGAGAGCCGTTTTATCCGAAACACGCGCGGGCT
>JAFTPR010000041.1 GCA_017463145.1 Clostridia bacterium | reverse complement strand
ATCCCATCACTTCGCCGTGTGTAGGTAAGTCACTGCAAACGGTAAACGTGCCTATGGATATGGCGGTATCGTTAAAGCAAGTAAAACAGCTTATCGAGAATATGCACTTGTATAACCAAAAGCACATCGAAGGCATTGTAGCGCATTTGAAAATGTCGGAAAAATTATCGGCGGCAATTTACAACACCTTGCTTGCGGTAGCGACGGACGAGCCTGTAACGAAAGTACAAATCGAATTTGGCTTTTTCGATGAAGTTCCCGAACGCTTTGAAGAATATTTGAACGGACAGTTAAAAGAGATATTCAAAAACGAGGATTCGGGCGGTGGCAAGAAAGGGGGTGACTTGAAAAGCTAACGAATGGGTGTACCTAACGTCTTATTCAGTATCGGTTATGCGCCGAATGATGAAACCTTGAGCCGTTTGAGGGTGGTAAAAGCCAAATATATCACGGAACGCAAATTTTATTCCTGCCGTCAAAATAATGACTATTTGAAATATGTTAATCAAGGAATGAAAGAGGGAGACTTTTTGGGATATGCGGGAAACCCCGAAAAGAGTAGCGGACTGTTTGGCGCGGGTGGGATACTAACGGCAAAACAAATCAAAGAACTTCGGCAAATGTTACGAACGACGGACAGCAATATATGGCACGCAGTTATCAGTTTTACGGAAGAATTTGGGAATAAATACATAACGTCCTATAAAGACGCTATGGAATTATTACAAGCAGAATTACCCAAGTTTTTCAAAAACATCGGTATCGCGGAAGATAACGTCGTATGGTACGCAGGACTACACGAAAATACGGATAATCAACATATTCACTTGGGATTTTTCGAGAAAGAACAGCGTTTTGTTACGGCACAAGGGAAAAAACGTTACCGTTTTGGAACAATTGGGGAAGATGCTATGGATAAATTCCGTATCGGTATAGAAGAACGGTTGACGGACGTGGGCTTTGACTTGAAACGAAGCCGAAGAAACCTAACGGAAACGGCGACAAATACGCTATTTCACTTAAACGGCGTAAACAGCGAAGAACGGGAATTAAAGCGAAGATTGCTTGCGTTATACCGCGCATTACCAACGTCAGGGCGTATTAGTTACAACAGCAAAAATATGGACGGCTTGCGCGGTCAAATCGACGAATTGACAACCTACACTATACGGACAAATCCGAGTTTACGGCGTGATTATATGGCGTTTTGTAGTGAGCTTGCAAGGTTTGATGCAAACCGTAGACGAATATGCGAAGAACAGAAAATCGAGAACGTAGAAAAATATCTTGTCGCAGATAAATATACCAAAGATATTTATAGGCGTTTAGGCGATAAGGTAATCAAGGCGGCGGTGGCTATCAAGCGGAAAAGTGAAAGTGAGGCGCGATTATGTAAAACGGCAGTATTAAAAAAGCAAGCAGAGAACAAAAATCGAGCGTATTTGTTGGAACGCGCCGCAAGAATAAGCGCGGACGTGGACGACGAGGCAATACGCTGTTTTGAGGAATACCGCAGACGGCTTGCCCGTGCGGAATACAACAGACTTGTAGAGGAAGGAGAAATTGAGTCAGAATAATGAAAAAATTTATGGAATGGTTGAAAGACCTGCCGAGAAAGTGGTGGGAGTGGGCGCAAGGGCGACGGAAAAAATTGATAAGGTGGGGGATAACCGTCGGGGTTGTGCTGTTGGGGTGCTTTCTTCTTGGTTTTTCGCTAAACTGTTTTATCCAAGCGGGGTACCGCCCTAACTTAAAGGCACGCTTATTGTTGGACGAAAAAACCTACGTTTTCGCGGGTTTGTTCCTGCTTTTGTCGGGGTTTGTGGCGTTGTTCTACTACTATACGCATTATTGGTTGTTCAATTCCAAGAACATTATCAAAGGCAGGGAAAGGGATAAGCATATTTTCGCAAACCTTGAACAAGCGCGCTTTCAAAGTGAACGGGAAATCGCGGAGAACTTTCAAACGGTGGATTATAGCGAATTGCCGAATACGGAAGTGAAAGGCATACCGATTCAGGCATACGAAGAAAACAATCGTTTGAAAATCACGTTTTCACCGCCTACGCATACGCTTGTAATCGGTACGACGGGTAGCGGTAAAACAACGACGTTTGTTAATCCCGCGGTGCAGATTTTAGCGGAGAGTAAAACGAAACCGTCAATGCTCATTACCGATCCCAAAGGGGAATTGTATCAATCCCACGCCCGAAAGTTAAAGCGTAGCGGATATACGGTTAAAATCCTTGATTTACGAAACCCATACAACAGCGTGAGATGGAATCCGATGCAGAGAGCGTATGAAAACTATCAACGCGCCTTGCATTTGGAAGAAGAAGTCAGGTTGAACGAGAAGAAGGGTACATACCTATTCGACGGCAAGGAATATTACAGCCCCCGTGAACGCGATACGGCAATCCAAGTAAAACGGCAGCAGTTAAACGATATTGTGTACGAGGATTTGAACGACATTATATCCGTGCTTTGTCCTGTAACGAACAAGAACGAGCCGATGTGGGAAAGCGGTGCGAAAAACTTTGTTTTGGCAATCGCACTTGCGATGTTAGAGGACAGCGCAAACCCTGAATTTGGAATGACGAAAGAGAAATATAATTTCTATTCGCTTATGAAAGTAGCGACGAACACGGACGACGATTGTGCGGAAATGCTCAATTATTTCAGAGGCAGAAGTCCGTTATCCAAAGCCGTTTCACTTTCCAAGCAAGTTCTTGACAGTTCGGAAAAGACAAGGGGAAGTTATTTATCGAGTACGTTCGATAAGATTTCGATGTTTGCCGACCTTTCCTTGTGTGCCTTGACGAGCGAGAACGAGATTGAGTTCGGGAATATGGGGGAAAAGCCGATCGCATTATTTTTGCAAATCCCCGATGAAAAGGAAACACGGCATACGTTGGCGGCAATGGTTATTTTGCAAGCGTATAAAGAGCTTGTATATAAGGCGAATACCTATCCAACGTTATCCTTGCCACGCCCCGTGTATTTCCTTTGCGATGAGTTCGGGCAGTTGCCCAAAGTATTGCGGTTGGAACAGATGATTACAGTCGGGCGTTCGCGGAATATTTGGCTTAACCTTGTTGTGCAATCCTACGCGCAACTTGCCAAAGTGTACGACGATAAGAGCGCGGACATTATCAAATCAAATTGCAATACGCAAATCTTTATTGGTACGACGGACTACAAAACGATTGAAGAATTTTCCAAACGGTGTGGGAATTACAGCATTGT
>JAFTPR010000040.1 GCA_017463145.1 Clostridia bacterium | reverse complement strand
TCGTTCTTCTATGGTAAAATGATGGTAGCAGTTCATATATTTCTCCTTGTTATTTTTTGTCTTGGTAAACTTATTATAACATAGATTTATATGAACTGTCATTTTTTTGTAAGGTGTTGCACTTGATAGTATAATTCACCTTACATGATAAAAGGATAACGAAATTTTTCGTTATCCTTTTCATTTGCTCTAAAAAAACAATTTGAGGCTATTTTTTTTATTAAACTTTTAAAAATAGACCTATTACAAGTCCTTTTGTAACCCACAAACCATCTAGTTTGTTAGAAAGGCAATAATACCAACAAATTACATGATATAACAATAAGAACCAAAGCAAACGGATACGTTGCCGCATACGCAGGAGAAACGTCGTCCGTACCTGCGGTAGCAATCAAAGCCCCAAGCGCAGGCGTACTCGTCATACCGCCTGTAATTGAGCCGAGGTTATTAAATATGGAAAGTTTGAATACATACTTACCAAGAACAAAACCAAGAATCATAGGCACGGTTGCCATGATGATACCGTATACGATATAAATCCAATCGAAAGCGGAAACAAACTTCACACCGCCGGGCACACCTGCGCCAACGAGGAATAATACCAACCCAAGTTCGCGGAAAAAGTTCAAAGTTTGCTTAGAAACTTTCATATCGATTGCGCCGAAATGACCGAAATGTCCAACAATAAGACCCGCAATAAGCGTACCGCCACTTGATCCAAAACTAAAATAATTTCCACCGCCGATAGGAATTTTAATACAACCTATTAACAACCCCAGAACAATTGTTACAAAGAACGGAAAGAATCCAAATTCGTCGATAGCCCAACGCTTTTTATCGTCTGCTTTTAACTGAATGGTATTTGCCGCAACAAAGGTTTCTCTTTCCTTCGCAATATCTACTTTTAAAATTTTCGGCATAAGCTGAACAAACAGCACAACGCCAAGTACACCGTACAAATAACCAATACCATATCCAGCCGTAACGTCACCTGCAAATTCACCCGCAGATTCTTTTGCCGCGCCAAACGCAGGCGTAGAGGTAAGCGAACCAGACAAAAGCCCCGTACCCATGGCAATATTCATATTCGGATCGAGCCACGAAATAACAATCGTAATCACTACGCCTGTAAGAACGATTGCCGCACCCATAACTACGTACGAAATCATACTCTTGTTAAACGAACGGAAAAATTTTGGACCTGCAATAAGCCCTACCGCCGTTACAAACATTACTGTACCGATATTGGAGATCAAGCTAAACGTCGAATTAACGGAGCTGTTCCAAAACGTGATGTTTTTACCACCAATTGCCCATACGGTATTGCCACTTTCATCACCGCAAAGATAAAATACAACGCCGAACACGATTGCCACAAGCAGAACACCCGCTGTACCAAGCGATATACCTTTTACGTTGATACCGCCCAATAAAAACCCAAGAACAACGATTACGAATACCACAAAAAGCGTAGTAAGCAAACCGCTGAGGGTTATACCTAAATATCCCATATACTTTCTCCTTTTTGTCTACGTACGAAAACGCGCGAGCGCCCGCGCGTTCCGTCGTTGATTTCATCAATTTCCTTATCAGTTAGCCTGTCTTCTATAATCAGGAAGGAGTTTAGGTGAGCATACTTCCGTAGAAATACCCGCCTCTTCAAGCTCTTTCTCAAATTCGTCCACGTGCGAAAGCGTAAGCTCTTTAAGTTCAACACTCTTGTACTTTTCGCCTGCTTGCTGTCCTGCATTTCTACCAAATACAATAATATCGAGCAAAGAGTTACCCATAAGACGGTTGGTACCATGAATACCACCGACCGCCTCACCTGCAACGTACAGGTTTTCGATACACGTCATACCGTTTGCCCCGATATCCAAACCGCCGTTTTGATAATGAAGCGTAGGATAAATAAGAATCGGTTCTTTTCGGATATCAATACCGTATTTGCCGAACATACGCAGCATTGCGGGGATACGTTTCTCAATTGTTCCCTCGCCGTTAAGAATATCAATAAGCGGCGTATCCAACCAAACGCCTTCACCGTCTGTTGTCTTAATTCCGTTATTACGGGCTTTACACTCACGAATAATGGAAGAAGCCGTAACGTCACGCGTTTCCAAAGAGTATACAAATGCTTCGCCATCTTTATTGACAAGCTGCGCGCCGAGTGAGCGCACTTTTTCCGTTACAAGCGCGCCGTAAATTTGCGTAGGTTCAGCCGCCCCCGTCGGGTGATATTGTAACGTTTCGGGATAGAGCAGCTTTGCGCCCGCTCTGTACCCAAGCACAAGCCCGTCTGCCGTAGCGCCATAGTGATTGGACGTAGGGAAACCTTGATAATGCAATCTGCCCGCGCCGCCTGTTGCGATAACGACGGTTTTAGCTCTTGCAACAAGAATTTCCTTCGTTTCCATATTCATCAGAACTGCACCCGCAACCTTACCGTCGGTATCCTTAATCAACTCGATTGCCGCCGTAAAATCGACAACGGTGATACCGCGATTAAACACTTCGTCACGCAAAGTACGCATAATCTCCGAACCGGAATAGTCGCGGCAAGCGTGCATTCTCTTCCTCGAAGTGCCGCCACCGTGCGTAGTAACCATTGTACCATCCGCTTCTTTATCAAACATAACGCCAAGGTTATTCAACCAAAGAATTGCTTCCGGCGCTTCGTTTACAAGCTTATACAACAGCTCGGGTTTATTTTTGAAGTGACCCCCGCCGAGTGCATCAAGATAGTGTGTTGCGGGACTGTCATTGGGCTTATCAGCCGCTTGAATACCACCCTCCGCCATAGCTGTATTCGCATCACCCAAACGGAGTTTGGTAGCAATCATAACGTTTGCGCCACGTTCATGTGCTTCGATTGCCGCAGACGAGCCTGCGCCACCACCGCCGATTACGAGTACGTCTACGTCGTAATCAATCTTGGTGAGGTCGATCTTCATATCCTTCACACGAGAATGTGCCTGCAACAAATCTGCAAGCTCGTGTAAGACCATGCCGCCTTTATTTTTCCCAACTTTCAATTCTTCATACGCCGCAGTAATATAATCGGGATGAAACTCTGCCAAAACAGCATCTTTTTCTTCTGCCGTCATACGTGCGTGCAGTTTTTCAATACGGGAAGCGCGGGTCGCTTCTACTTTTTTCATAGATTCTAATTGTTCATCAGTATAATGATACATTTGCGCTTCTCCTTATTTTTCGATCTCTCTATGATTATACAAATTCTTTTGTTCTTCTAACGGCGTGTTCATAATTGCCTCCAACGCAGCCTTGCAATCCCCTGCGTCGATCTCTGCCACACGATTTACAAGGTGTTCGCTTGTAGGAGCAAGATATTTACCCGTAAGACGACGGGTAAGCAACGCCACCTGCGGATGCGAAATACCTGCAGGGCAACGGGAAGAACATACGCCGCACATAACGCAGTCGAAACTTTCTTCTGCTGCTTTTTCGTATTCGCCACGTTGTGCGTATGCAATATATTGCATTACGTTCAAGCCCTGCGTACAGCTCTTGGTACACGCATTGCAACCAATACAAGAATAGATTTCAGGATAGAGTTGCATCATAATTTGTTGCGTGGGTTTAATTTGATTTATATCGTACACCTGCTTTACAAGCGGGAAGAAAGGCAACGTAGCGACATACATTCCCTCTTCCACTTGCTGTTGACAAGCAAGACAGGTTTTAAGCTCCTGTTGACCGTGGATACGGTAAATCGTGGCGCAAGCACCGCAAAAACCGTTTCTGCAACCGCAGCCACGCACAAGCTGATATCCCGCATATTCCATTGCTTTCATAATCGTCAAGCTCTCCGGCACTTGATAGCGTTTACCGAAAAGATATACGTTTACAGTTTTTTCCATTTGTGTTTTCTCCTTAATACTCATCGG
>JAFTPR010000039.1 GCA_017463145.1 Clostridia bacterium | reverse complement strand
CGGGTAAACTGTACGACAGGGGATTTATGACGTTGCCCTTTTGCCCGATTTACGGATTGGGCGTTATGTCGGCGTACTTTTTGCTTGGCACGCCTCAACAAGGGAAAGGCATACTCAAAAACGTAGAGGGCAGTTACCGCCGAATGGCGTTATATCTTATCTTTGCGTTTCTTATCCCTACGCTTGCGGAATATGCCGTAGGCTACGTATTCGATAAGGCGTTCTCTCTGCGGCTTTGGAGCTATGCGGGCAGACCACTCAATATCAACGGCTACGTTTGCATACCCGTATCCGTCGTGTGGTCGGTGGCATTGACGACGGTAATGCGTTTTGTGTTTTTACCGCTCAAACGGCTTGTGTTCCGTATTTCGGATAAATTGTCCGTCATACTTGCCGTAACGTTGTTTGTCGCTATGGCGTGGGATACCGTGTGGAATTTTACAAAGCTGTAAAAGGGGAATAGTATGATCGGTGCGATTATCGGCGATATCGTCGGGAGCAGGTTTCAATTCCAAGATTTCAAAAGCAAACAATTCGAGTTTTTTGCCGACGGCTGTTGCCCTACGGACGATACGTTTATGACGCTTGCCATAGGCAAAGCGTTGACGGTGTGTAAGGATAGAACGGACGAAGAAAGCCTCCGTCGCGCGGCTGCCCGTATTATGCGGGAAATTGCCGCAAAGCACCGCGACGAAACAGGTTGGGGATTGAATTTCTATAAATGGTTGTTCGAGGGGAATCCCAACACGCAGAGCTTCGGCAACGGCGCAGGTATGCGGATAAGCGGCGTGGGCTGGGTAGCGGAAACGGAAGCGGAGGTAAAGCGCCTGTCGAAAGCCGTCACGGAAATTTCTCACGGGCACGCCGAGGGAATAAAAGGCGCGGAATGTGTGGCAATGGCGGTGTTTCTTGCGCGTATAGGCAAGGACAAAGCGTACATAAAAGAGCGCCTGATACAGGACTATTATCCCGAGCTTGCCGAAATGACCCTCGATAAAATTCGTCCCGATTACGGCATTGACGACGACGGGAATTGGGTTACGTGCCAAGGCAGTATTCCGCAAGCAATGACGGCGTTTTTCGAGGGGGAAGATTTTGAAGACTGTATCCGTTCGGCAATCTCAATCGGCGGTGATGCCGACACAATCGCTTGCATGACGGGCGCAGTCGCAGAAGCGTACTACGGCGTGGACAGAGCGTTGGAGGAAAAAGCGGTAAGCTATCTTTCGCCCGATTTGCAATTTGCGTATTTTGCGTTCGATAGCGTAAAAAGGAAAAGGGAGGCAAGAAAATGAGCAAATGCACAAATGAAAAGAAAATCAATCAAACGAAGATAACCAAACCGAATTTTATCTATTCGGTATTGGCTTGGGTATGGAAAACGTTCGTTGCCAAGCAGTATAACGTACGCTACACGTTCAAAACGGAGATAGACAAGAAAAGCGGTCCGTTTATTTTTATCAGCAATCACGCTTCCCGTGCCGATTACATATTCACGGGAATACCTATGTTGCCCGCAAAAATGAATTACGTGGCGGGGTATAACGAGTTTTACCGTTCGCACTTGGCGGGCGTATTCAAGCTGTTGAAAGTAATCCCGAAAAAGAATTTCACTCCCGACGGATACACGATACGGGAGATAAGCCGCGTTATCAAAAACGGCGGAAATATAGCGATTTTTCCCGAGGGAATGAACTCCATTTCAGGCGCAAGCCAGCCTGTGGCGATTGGTACGGGGAAATTTTTGAAACACTACAAAGTACCCGTATACTATTCGGTGATTAAAGGCGGGTATTTGACAAGCCCGAAATACAATTTAAAAGACAGGCTGGGCACGATTGAGGTGGAAATTGACCGCTTATTTACGCCTGAGGAGTTGGAAACGCTTACGCCCGAGGCGATAGAGGACAAGGTAAACCGCGCGCTGTATCACGACGATTATGCTTGGAATAAAGAAAAACAATACCGCTACAATATCGGCGAGAACGGCGCAGAGGGATTGGAAAACCTGCTTTTTTGGTGTCCTCGTTGCAAAAAACAGCACGTAATGGAAACCAAGGGTAACACGATTTTTTGTAAGGCGTGCGGCAACGGCGCAACGCTGACGGACACGTACGAACTTGTCCCGTTCGACGAAACGTGCGTGATTCCGCAAACGCAAACCGTTTGGTTCAATATGGAGCGGGAACTTATCAAAGCGGAAATTCAAGACGAAAACTTCGAGCTGACGGAAAAAATCAAGCTGGGTATGTTGCCCAAATACGGTTTACTCAAAAATCAAGCCACGTCGAATATCGTCGGCGAGGGTACGCTTACGCTCAATAGAAAGGGATTGACGTATACGGGCACGAAAGACGGTGAGGAATGGAGCTTTTTTATTGAAAGCAAAAACCTGCCCACGTACGGAATGTGTACGGATTTAAGCCGTTTCTATACGTTTTACAAAGGGGAATTTGTGGAGTTTTACCCCGAAAACAAGGTTGTTGAAAAGTTTTTTCTTGCCACGGAAGAAATCCACCGCTTGAACGGTGGAAAATGGCAGGATTTTAAATTTGAAAAATAAGAGGAGAAACAAAATGAAAGTATCTAATTTGCACATTCCTTTCGGAAAAGTACGGGAAACGCCCGTACAACCCACGTATACGCTCGGCGGAGGATTGCCTTGCCGCGATCCGTTTATCCTCCTGTATGGGGATAAATATTATTTGTATAAAACGAGCGGTGGAAAAATCGTGTGTTTAGTCAGCGAGGATTTGGAGAATTTCTCACAAGAAATCGTGGTATACGCGCCCCCTGCGGACTTTCACGGCATAGGGGATTTGTTTTGGGCGCCCGAATGTCATTATTATAAGGGAAATTTCTACATATTTACGTCCGTACGCTCGTCGAAAACGGGTAAACACCTTATCTCCGTGTACCGCGCGGATAATCCGCTCGGCCCGTTCGAGGATATAGCGGGCGGCGGCATTACGCCGTATGAGTGGGATTGTATCGACGGTACGCTGTATATTGATAAACTTGGCGAACCGTATATGATTTTTGTGCACGAGTGGGTAAGTATGCCCGATAAAAACGGTAGCTTTGTTTATGCGAAACTGTCCGAAGATTTTACTCATTTCGTCACTGCGCCCAAGCATATGTTTTTTGCTCGCGACGTGGAGTGGGCAAGGCACGGCGTGACGGACGGCGCATACCCGTTTGTTTTGGATAGCGGCAGGCTTGGTCTTATCTGGTCGAATTTCAGCGAAAACGGGTACGTGGTGGCAACGGCGTATTCAAAAAACGGTACGTTAAACGGACCTTGGATACACGCAGAAAATCCGTTGTATGAAAGAAACGCCCGCCCCGAATTTACGTATGACGGCGGACACGGTATGCTGTTTTTGAAAAAAGACGGCAAGTTTGCCCTCGCGCTCCATTCCCCCAACGATTCGTCCGTAGCATACGAACGGGTCACGCTTTTCGAGGTTGCGGAAACGGAGAATGAAATTCTGTTGAAATAAATAAGAGTTAGGGAAAAGTGCCGCCCCGAAAACCGTTCGGTTTTCGGGGCGGCATTGTTTGTTTTATCCTTGTTTTCTGTATTGTACGGGGGTGATATGGAAATGGTTTTTAAAGATACGGTTAAAATATCCAACGGAAGAAAACCCTACGCTTGTGGAGATTTCGAGAATAGAAATATTCGTGCTCTTCAAAAGCGTTGCGGCGTAGTTGAGCCGAATCTCGTTGAGGTATTGCAACGGCGTAGTGTTCATATACTTTTTAAACGCGCGGCAAATATATTCGTAGGAAAAATGTAGGTGCATCTTAATAGCGGGGATACCGTACCGAATAATTTCACTCTTATCAAAAAGGGTAAGCACTTGCCGAAACCAAGAGGGGTAGTTCCCTTTGGTGGCGTGCGTATCGGCAATACGCGGCAAAAAGGTGTTTGCTACAAGCGCGGCAAGCGTGTTGATATGCGAAGCGGCGGTGTCCGTTTCCGAATAGCATTGTATGATTTTTTGAATATATTCCTCAAAAACGTCAAGATTTTTCCGCTCGATATTCGTTTTTAGATATCCGTTCGCGTTTTTAAACAGACTTACGGCGTTGCTTCCCAGAAATTCGCAGGCTTTATCGAACGTGTGTGGCGAAAAACATAAATTACGGTAAGTACACGCGCGCGTACGCTCAAAATGGTGCGCTACGTTCGTTTGCAGAAAAATCATATCCCCAACGCATAACTTTTCCTTTATGCCGTTGCATACGTGCGTGATTTCTCCTTGCAAAATATAAAAGACCTCCGTATAATCGTGACTGTGCGAATGGGAGTCCTTGAAACTGATGAGCAGCGTACGGAAATTCAACGACGGAATAATCAGCTCGTCCGCGCTTAAATAAGTGTCTTGCGTGTTCTCGTTGTCGTGTATAAGCGCTATCAAATCTTCGCTGTTCTTTGGCATAGCGGTTATTCTCCTTTGATAAGACAAGTTTAAACTGTTTTTGACCGAAAGTCAACTGTTTTTGACCAAAACAAAACATTTTTTTTTTAGAACAGCTGTCGGGTGTCGTTTTTCTCGAACAAAAAAAGAATGATTGGAAAAATACGGAAAAAATATATCAAAAAAAATGAAATTAGTCAATATTGGTACAATTTAAGTCAAAATTGATGTAGCTCAGGGGGTAGTAGAGGTGTTATAATGTTTTCAGAAACTGTTAAAAGGTTTCAAAAAATGTAAAAGGAGTTATTAAATGATGAAACAACAAACCAAAACAAGCAAAAGCATTTTGTTGGCGATCGTTTTGGCAATCGTTACGTTCATTGGCGGTATTTTCGCCTTTGTATTCGGTAACAAAGCCGAGCCGACCGTGGCAAATGCGGAAACTGCTCCCGCGGGCGTTGAAACGTATTCCGTATCGGTAAAAGATATGAGAACGTTCAAAATTTTAAGTAGAGATTTGCCGAGCGAAGGCGCAACAAGCGTTACGTTCCAAATGACGATTAACGAAAAAACTTCTACCACGTCGCCTTGGTCGTATGCTGGCGCATACAACGGCGCTGGAAGCACTTCTCAATTTTACCAAACAACAGCTTACATAAGCGGTTCTTCGGCTGCATTCGGCAGTGGGTTAACCGACTATGGTTTTAGCAGATGGTTGTCGGGCTATGCGTTCAATGCGGGAACGGTACATACGTACGTATTCGATTTTACGAATAATCAATATACCGTTACGATAACGGATAAAGACGGCAAAAATGTCTCGCCGAGCAGTGTTTATTTGGACTCTGCAAAAACGCAAGCGTATACGTTGCCGAGTACGAAAGAAAGAACGTTTACCGCGCCGCTTACCCAATATTATGGATTAAGCGTTTCATCTGCGCGCGGAACGGACAGCGACAATTATTCGTTTGAATGTTCCGTACAATGCTGGGACAGCACGGGTAAAGATTTGCGCGTAAAATACAACGATGCAATTTGTAATATTGCCTCGGTTGAAAGTGCTATGAAAAAGCCCGAAGGCGCAACGGTTACGCAAAAAGAACTGTCGTTTTCCAGCGCGGCAACAACGCATTTGGTGGCAACGGAAAAGCCGAGCGCAGACGCAACCTACGTTGCCTACCGCTTGACTTCTACGGGCACTTTTGCCAATAACGCGACGGGCATAAAATCGCACCTTTGGGTGGCTGCTTGGAACGGTATAAACTATACAGATTGCCAAAATTTTGTCGGCGACGTATATGGCGGTGATTTCGGTTTGGCATATAGCTTCCCGTATTTTACAACGGAGGGATGTTCGCTTGAAATCGTATTCGATTTTACGAACGGACGTTATATCACCACGGTAAAAAATGCGGAGGGGGCAATTTCTTCCCCTGCATCCCAGCAAATCAATTCTTTCCCCTACGTTAAATCGAGAGATTACAGCGTATATGGCGGCGCAGCCGCGCAATATTACGGCTTGACCGTTAAGGATAGAGCTAACGGTGCTGACTATTCGGGTACGGTGCTTGTAGAATGTTGGGATAGCACGGGTAAGGATTTGTTGCCTGAAAACAGAACGCGTACTTCTTGGGGTGAAGAGTATTACTTTGAAAATGCGGAAGGCGAATATGAACTTGGAGTAGGTTTGACGGGTTTGACGAACAACGTACTTTCTTATGAAAAAGTAAGCGCAACCTTGAAGGATGGAGCGGGTTACGTTTACAATGCGGAACATCCCGATACGGTTGCTACGGCGGTTGTAGCGGGCGACGGCTCGACGACTTTGAAAACGTATTACAAGCTTGCTTCCTACGATATCACGTACAGCGTAGCGGGCGAGGAAACGACGGAAAGCGCAACGTACCTTAAACCTGTTACCAAGACGGTGGAAAAAGAAGGTTACGTGTTTATCGGTTGGGATATCGACGGCACGCTCTACAAAAATACGTTTACGTATAATTGGACGGAAGCTAAAACGGCTACGGCTGTGCTTATCGATTTCGTAACGTACGACGGCGCTTCCGTAAAGACGCTCGGTACGCAGGGTATGCGTTTCCTCAGCGAAATTAAGGCAGAGAGCAAATCTGCGCTTGCGGCGTACGCAAACGTAACGGTTGCTTACGGTACGAAGGTAGGCGTTTCCGATACGAACACGCAAGACGTTCCCGCAAAGAATTGGTATAACGACGAAGCTACGCAATACACGGCTGTATTGACGGGCTTCACCGAAGCGGAGTACACGACGGTATATACGGCGATCGCATACGTAGACGTTACGTTCGGTGAAAACGACGTGGTTAGATACTACGCGCGTTGCGTGGATAAGGACACGGGCGTAGAGGTTGAAGACGGCTACACGGCGCGTTCTATCGCGCAGGTTGCGGCGCTTGTTATGGAAGATTGCAAGACCGAGAAAGACGAAGCAAACGGCTACGTAACGGAGTATGAGGGTAAGTGGTACGAATACTCGTTGGACGAACTTAAATATCTTGCGCCGATCGCGGCTAAATACGAAGCATAAGGAGGAGAAAGATAATGAAAAAATTCTATAATAGTCCTGCTTTAACGCTGAAAACTTTATTTGTAGAGGACGTTGTAAGAACGAGCATTACCGTAGATACGACGGGTGACGAAAAAGAAAACTTCCTCAACGTAGGCGCGTTCAATAGCTGATAGTAAAAAAGTATCCGATGGCTTTCCGAACGCTTGAAAGCCGTCGGATATATTTTTTGGTTTTGCAGTAAAGCATGCTCAAAACCATCACAAGAGGAAATAATCTAAAAGTTTACAAGGAGTAAAATAAGATGAAAACAAGCAAGAAAAAGTTTGCTACGGCTGCGTTGTCTTTTGTTGCAGGTATTGCTTGCGCGGCAGGCTTCGCGTTTGACGGAAACGAAACGGCTGTTGCCGTTGCGGCGGACGTAACCGTTCCTGCGTATAGCGTAGACGTTTCTATTGAAGAATTGGGTGGCAACAATATGATTGTCAGCCGCGAGCTTCCGAGCGAAAATGCTACGAGTGTAACCTTTGAAATGAAGATTAACGAAATCGAACAAACGGGTACGCGTAATCCTTGGATGCGCGCAAGCGCAATCAACAGCACGCTTGCCACGCGCGACGCTGAAAAGAATTTCTATACGGAAACGGCTACGGGCGTCGGCGCAACGATTGGAAACGGTTTGGTCGATTACGGCTTCTACCGTTGGTATTTCCAAAGAACGTGGCAGGTCGGCTGGACGCATATTTTTGAATTTGATTTTGAAAACAACGAATACACCGTTACGATATTAAATGCAGAGGGAGAAGAGTATTCCCCCGAAAAGCAAAAGGACTCTCTCGGCGCGGACGAAAATGGTACGGCGGTGAAATACCCCAGAACGCGCGAAAGAGTATATGAAAACCCCTATGAACAACATTTTGGGTTGAGTATGTGGACGGAATCCGTCAGCGATAGCTGGACGGGCAACTTCTCCGTGAAATGCTACGATTCCACGGGCAAGGATTTGCAGGTAACGACGTCGAGCGAGGGGAACGTGCTCCGCGTAACGGACGTTGCGCAAGCGCCCGAAGAAACCTCCGTGTTGTCGCACTTTGAAAAGACGGATTCGCTTCTTTTCGATCACGCCGCATACAGAGCAAGCAATTCGACAAGCTCGAACAACCTTTCGAGTACGTTCGGCGGCTATGCAAGCTACATAAATGCGGACTCTGCCGAAGTTGCGGGTAAAGGCGCGCAAAACGGCGTTTTGAAGTATCAAGTTCGTCAGAACACGGCTTCCACCAATATTCTCGTCGGCTCGGTACAGCTTGGCAGAACGTTGACGAAAGAGCAGATTGCCGCAGGCGGTACGCTGAATTTACGTATGTACTATGCAGGAAAAACGGACGCTTCGTTTGCGCTTGCTTTGATTCCTTTGACGAGTATGGCAAATTCGCCTTCGGTAGATTATACTGCGCCTTTATTCCTTTTGTCGGGGTCGGGGCTTGCGGATGCTGCAAGAGAAGCGGACGGCTTTATCAACGTGGAAATTCCCGCTGAACATTTGGCGAAGATTGTGGATAACAACGGCGATCTTTCCGGCTTTACAATCTATTCCAACCGTTCTGATACTTCCGCCGAAACGGTAACGATATACTTGGATAAAATTTTCTGGGCAAAGGAAGCTACGGTTACGTTCAAGGATACGAGCGGCGCAGACGTCAAGACGGAAACGGTCAAGACGGGCGCAACGCTTGCGGAGCTTGGTATTACGCCTCCCACCGTTACGGTTGCGGAAGGGCAAATTCAGCTCGGTTGGACGCTCACCAAGGACGGCGAAGATTATTTTGGCGTGAACTCCGTCATTGACGGCGACGTTACGCTGTATGCAAAGACGGGCGCGGCGGCAGACAACTACGCGGGCGTTAAGGGTACGTATTACAATGCCGAAACGGGCAAGTATTTCACGCTCAACGAGGATAAGACGGTTGTCAGCGGCTTTGACGGTATGCGTTTTGAAAGCTATCTCCTCAGCTACGAGGGTGACGTAATTTTCGACGGCAACGTGTTCGCTACGTTCGATAACGATACGATTACGCTCGATAACGTAGCGTACAAGAAAGCGGCTACCACGTATAAAGTGACCTTTAAAGCGGACGGCGAAACGGTTGCGGAATACAACGTTCCCGCAGGCGCAAGCGCGTACAAGGTTTCCGATCCCACGAAAGCGTACCATACGTTTGTGAGCTGGAACGTAGGCGAAAGCGCGTACGGTTTCTCGGCAACGGTCAATGCGGACTTGACGCTTACCGCTTCGTTCAGCTTCAACGAAACGAAAGACTACACGAAGTTTATCACGGGCTACTACAATAAAGAAACGGGTGTCTTGTACAACCTCAAAGCGGACAAGAAAGCCGTAAAAGTAGTAGGTGGCGAAAAGACGGAGCTTACCTATCAGATTACGTCTACGAAAGACTTGCTTATCGACGGCAAGGTGTTCGTGTTTGGTGCGCAGGAATTCCATGCAGAGGGCGAAAAGTACGTTGCTTTGAAAGAAAGCTATCGCGTTACGCTCGATTATAACGGCGTGAAGCCCAACAAGGTTGATTTCCTTGTTACCGCGGCAGACGATTATCTCATCACGAACGTAGAAGAGGTTACGCGTGAGTATTACACGTTCAACGGTTGGAAACGCGCAAACGGCGAAACGTACGATTTCAATACGCCTGTTTCCGAAGTACTGTATCTTACGATTGATTGGAAGTATAACAACGTGGTTACGGGTACGACGGACGAGGGTTGCGGCAGCGTAGTCGGTTCGGCGGCGGTCGTGGTTGCAGTTATGGCAATTATGGGCGGCGCAGCGTTGGCTATCCGCAAAAAAGAGGACTAAACGGTGTTTTCCGCCCGTAAAAAAGCGGGCGGAAAATAAAAATTCTATATAGTAGGGTACTGTTATGACAGATTTGATAAAAAACGAAAGCGTCGGTTCTGCGCAACCGCAAAATGCGGGCGGAGAAAAGAGACGCAAGAGAAATAAGTACGGCTTAACGCTTGCAAACGTCATCTTTATTGTGGCGTTTTGTATCGTGCCTGTATTGCATTTTTGCATTTTCTATTTATTTGCAAATTTCAGAGGCTTTTTGATGGCATTCCAAAAGCCTATCGGCTATGACGGGGATTTCGTCTGGACGCTCGATCAGTTCCGCCGCGTGTTTGATACGCTCGGTCAAGGTGACAGCGAATTGCGCATTGCCTTGAAAAATACGTTTATCACGTTCGGGTTTAGTTTAATTATGTTCCCGTGCTCCATCATTATTTCCTATTTCCTATATAAGCAGGTTTGGGGGTATAAAACGTTTAAGGTAATTTTCTATATGCCGCATATCGTTTCAGGGCTTGTTACCTCGTATGTGTTTATTTCGATGGTGTCCACGCGCGGCTTCATTGCGCCGCTTATTCAAAAGTGGGATCATTTGAGTTATTTGCCCTCGTTGTTGGCTGACTCCGACTATGCAAACAGCGTTGTCTTGTTCCATATGGTTTGGCTCGGTTTGCCGGGAAATATGATTTTGTGGTGCGGTACGTTCGCCCGTATACCTACCTCCGTACTTGAATACGGTAAGCTTGACGGCGTGGGTTGGGTAAGAGAGCTTGTACAGCTTATTCTTCCTTTGATATGGCCTACGTTCTCGTTGTTGTTGATGATGCAGTTTACAAGCATATTCAGCGCGTCGGGCGCAGTATTCCTGCTCACGCAAGGTAAGTGGGATACGCAAACACTCTCGAATTGGTTCTATATGCAGGTATATAATGCAAACGGTGACGCCAATACCAGCGCGTACAACTATATGTCCGCGTTCGGTATGTTGATTACCGTACCCGCTTGTGCGATTTCGCTGTTCGTGCGGTTCGTGCTTGCAAAACTTGTGGAGGACGTGGAGTACTGATATGGAAAATAATGCTATTAAAAAGAGAAGTTTGATCCGTAGAATTATGAACGGACGTTCCATATCGGAAACCGTTGTTCACGCGATCGTATTTATGTTGTTTTTGGCTCTTTCGATAAGCTACCTGTTTATTCTTGTTTGGTGCTTTATCGCAGGTTTGCGTACGCATACCGAGGTTACGCTCAAACCGTTCGATATCGATTGGTCGAAACTGTATTTCAAAAACTATATCGAAGTGTTTAGCAGATTGAGGGTAAACCAAACGGATTTCTTCGGTATGGTTGCAAACAGCTTGTATTTCTCTATTTGCGGACAGTTTTTGAACATTTTCACCGCGGTAAGCTTTGCGTACGTTACGACGAAATACCGTTTCCCCGGTTCAAAAGCGGTGTACTTTGTCGTGTTCGCTATGATGATTATCCCTATCTACGGTACGGGCGGCAGTATATATAAGCTTATGTACGATATGGGTATTACCAATAATTATACGTTCATCATTACGGCTTGCTCGGGCGCAGGTATGAACTATATGTATTTCCATTCGTTTTTCCGAGGGTTGTCCAATTCCTATTCAGAGGCGGCGAAAATTGACGGCGCAAACGATTGGCAGATTTATTTCCAAGTCGTATTGCCCCAAACGGTCGCTTTGGCAGGGTCGTTGTTCCTGATGGCGTGGATTTCCGATTGGAACGGCTATGGCGGTTATTTGATTTATTTGCCGAGAATACCCGTTTTATCCGTTGGTATT
The DNA here is from genome assembly GCA_017463145.1 of Clostridia bacterium. Lineage (GTDB taxonomy): Bacteria > Bacillota > Clostridia > Christensenellales > Borkfalkiaceae > Scatosoma. Next base: position 17,251 of record JAFTPR010000039.1, on the reverse strand, counting down.
TATCTGTTTAACGTCAATATGAAATACGAAGTAAGTATGCATATTCTGTTTGCGGCGTGCTTCATTTCGGTTATTCCGCCACTTGCATTGTTCGTGTCGTTCAGTAACATTATCTTAAATAACGTATCGCTCGGCGGTATAAAAGAATAAAAACAAAGGGAGATAAAAAAATGAAAAAATTCAAAAAAGTATCTGCGTTGATTCTTGCAGGCGCGCTTGCGCTGTCTATGGGTGCTTGTAACGGTGTCGGCGGTGGTGGTGGAGCTGCCAATAACCCCGATACGATTCAATTCTATTTCTGGCAATCGGGCTTTGGCTCTAAGTATATGAAAAAAATGGTGGAGGACTTCAACAAGAAGCAGGATAAGTACACCGTTGAGTTCGAGTATACCGCCGCGCAAAGCAGTATCACGTCTACGCTGAATGCAGGCTCGGCAAATACGTACGATTTGTATCTTACGCCCTGTCCCGCCAACTTCGAGGACATTTTTGAAAATCTCGACGACGTGTTGGATACCACCGTGGAGGGTGAAAGTATATCCATTCGTCAAAAGATGGGAGAAGAAAGACTTGGTACGCTTAAACGGGCAGACGGCAAGGTTTATCACCTTAACTATGGCGATTCGCTTTCGGGCTTGTTCTATAATTCGTCGATTATTGACGGCAGCAAATATAAAGTGCCTAGAACGACGAATGAATTGGAAGAGCTTGTGTTTGCGCTTACGGGCGACGGATTGAAGCCGTTCGTACATTTTTCGGATTCCGCCAACGGCTATTATGAATACGTCTACGAAGTATGGCATGCGCAATACGACGGATTGGATTATTACCGTAACAAGTTTATGACCTTGGCGGGCGACGACGGGCAGACGCCCAGCAAAGCCCGTTTGGAAGAGAAAGACGGCAGATGGGAAACGCTTAAAGTATTGGAAAGTATCTTAACGCCCGATACAGTTACGGACGCTTCCAACGAGCAAGAATTTACCGTTGCGCAGACCTCTCTTTTCAACGGCGACGCGGTAATGATGGTCAATGGTACGTGGGTCAAGAACGAAATGGAAAGTATGATCGTGGACGACTCCTTGCAAGGTGTTTCCGCAAACGACGATATTATTTTGATGAAAACGCCTGTTATCAGCGCAATCGTCAACAAGCTTGAAAAGAAGATTACGGACAAACAGCTTTCTGCTATTGTTGAACAAATCGATCTTTCCAAGACGTACGAAGAAACCAAGACGGCTACGGGCTTGACCGAACTTTCCGAAAACGATTATAAACGTATTCGGGAAGCGCGCAACTTGCAACATAACGGTATCGGCGGGCAAAAGCTGTTCATTCCCAACTATTCCAACGCCAAAGCAGGCGCGAAAGAATTTATCAAGTATATGTTCTCGGACGAAGGTCTTTTGACGTGGTGTAACGAGTTGCATTTAGCTCCCGGCGCAACGCTTAACGACCCGACGAAACTCGATCTCACAACGTGGACGGAATGGGATATGTACCACTACAATCTTGCAGAGCAGTTTGAAAACACGCTTCTTGTCAGCGCAAATATCAGCCCTATTTTCAATAAATACGGTATGGATTCGTTTGTAAACCAAGAATTTATTTCTGCTTTTACGGCAAAGAATCCCAAGGATCAGAAATCGTCAGATGTAATTTGGAGCGCAATCTTGCAACGTATCGACCAACAATGGCAGTATTGGGAAGTATAATACGAGGAGAAAACAATGAAAATGCGTAAAAAATATTGGGCGCTTGGCGTAGGGGCGATTGCTCTTAGCGCAGCGATTGCGCCTACCGTGTCCGCGGTGAACGCAAAAGCGGGTTCGTCTATCGATCCGCGTGTGTTCACGGAAAGTTTTGCGGGCGAAACGATCAACAGCGGTCAATGGAAAAATATCGGTAGCGTACAAAACGACGATGGAAAGCTGATTTTAAACGAAGATTGTGAAGAAACCGCTACGCTTATCTCCAAGAACAAAATCTTCGATAATACGGAGTGGGGCTTGGATACGTTTATTATGATGGACAGCGTTTTGCAGATTTCTTCCATCGCAAGCGGCGCAAAGTTTTCCTATTCGTTCGGCGTACAGTCTATGTTCGGCTCGATCGACGAAGAATATACGCTGGAAATTAAGTTTGAGGATAAGGACGGCAACTTGTGCTTGGGCGTTGTAGACCACCGCCCGAGCGGCGCGGTGACGCTTGTGGAAAGTACTCCCTTTGCGGGGCTTTCGTACGAGAGTGATATCACGCTTACGGGGAATATTTCCACGGGTAAAAAGCTCGATTTGTATCTCGGAGATACGATTGTTTGCGAGGACGCTGTGCTGGAAGAATTGCCTATTGGGTATTTTGCCTTGGGGCAAAAGGGCGGTAAAAATGCGGTGACAATCACGGAATTGAACGTCGATTCCTACGATTATACCTCGCCGAAGAACACAGGCGACTATTTTGAAAAATTCGATAATAACGAATATAATAGCAATATTTGGTACAGCAATGCTTGGATAGGCGCGCTTTCGCCCAGCGGAGTTTTTGTAAAGGACGGCGTTTTAAGATTTGAAAACACGGGCAGAGCACATTTCACAACGCGGTACTTGTATTCCAATTTCGAGCTTACGTTCGATTGGTTGGACTTTTTGAATGAACCTGAGTATGCAGACGACGGTACGCTGATTCGCGGCTGTTCGACGGGGCTTAACGTATGGTTCGGCGTGCCCAGCATAAAGCAGGAAATCAGCGAAACTATCAAGCTCACGAGTACGGCATTTGCCATAGGCGGTTACGGCGACGGCGCGGATAATACCGTATATGCAAAGAAAAATTATTCTGTTTCCAATAAGCCTTGGGGTACGGCGGCAGGAACGCCCGTCAAAGTACCTATGGCGAATACGGGCGTAGATCCTTGGGATGCGGAACTTACGGCAGGCAGAACGATTAACGTCAAAGTCCTTATGAAGGATATGAAGTTGCAAGCTTGGGTAAAATACGAGGATCAAGAAGAGTTTGGCGACCCCGTGGTCGAGTTTACGTACAACGAAACACCGACAGGCTACGTACGTATCGGGATGTACGCTTCTGGCTCACTCGCGGAAGATGGATTGGGCAAAACCGCTATGGGCAATTTCTCTATCGATAACGTATCTATTAAAAATATGGATGCGGAAAACGTAAAGCAGATTGTCAGCGTAGATTTTAAATCCAACGTTGTAGCGCCTCCCGTCGATTTTGAATATACGGATAGGGACGATCCTGCGGATCTTCTCGGCAACAAGCTTGCAGGCGGCAATACGCAAGAAGAGAGCAGTTGCAGCGGCAGTATCGGCGGTGTGGCAACACTTACGGTTACGGTTATGGCGCTCGGCGCGGCAGTAATCAAACGCAGAAATAAGAGGTGAGAATTATGAAAAAGATTTTAAAAAATACGGCGCTTGCCTTATCTGCGCTTCTGCTTGCTTTTTCGGCTGTTTCGTGCGAGGAAAAAGCCCCCGAGGCGGACGCGGTGCTGTTTGTGGACGGTATGGAATACGTTCTCAGCGAAAAGGGTACGCCCAAAGAGTACAGCACGCTTTCATACGATATTATCGGCGGCGATTCGGTAATGCCTATCGGCGGGTTTGCCGTAAACAAGGTGTCGGGCGGTAGTGAAAACGGAAACGCGAAAGTTAATTTCATTTCGGATGAATATATGGAGCTTATTCATAATATGGGCGTCAATGTATTCTCCTATTCGACGGACTTCTACGAACATAAGCCTTCTCAAATGCGTCAGCTTTTAAGGCTTTGCGAAGATTACGGGATTGGTATGTACGTCAGCTCGTCCTCGCTTGCTGCCATGATCGGTACGCGTACGACGGGTACGGAAATCGTTGAGATGGATAAAGAGCTGTTGTACAATAAAGTAATGGAGTTCTCCGAAAACCTCACGTTGGAGTCCTTTATTGGGCTTTGGATTTGGGACGAACCGTTCCCGCATTGGCAAATGAAGAACGTGTATACAATGGCAAAGGCATTAAAGGAATTGAATTTGCCCGGCGTTACTTCGTACTGCAACATTTGCGGCTATTGGGAGGGTGAAAGCACGTTCTGGAATACCTGTGCGCCCACCGTTTTTGAAACGTACGCAAAGGATTATATGCAAATCGACGTGCCTATGCTTTCCGCTACGCAATATCCGTATACGACGAATTGGAGAACGTTAAATGCGGAACAACAGGAAAGCTCTATTAAGTCACAGCTTTTTGGTGAGCTTTCCATTTACCGTGCAATGAGCAACGAGTGCGGCAAGCCGCTTTGGAGAATGTTGCAAGCCGGCGGCGACTTCGGCTCGGATAAGAAAGGCGAAACGTATTTCCCCAACGAGGGTGAAATGCTTTGGGACGTAAACTGCTCGCTTGCGTTTGGCGTAAAAGGTATTCAATATTATACGCTTTGCGGTTATGAAGGCGACTGCCGTACTTCGGACGGCGGCTACGATACGTACAGAAGCGGTATTGTCGGGCCGGATGGTAACATTAACGAGTGGTACTACTACGCGCAAAAAGCAAACCGTCAAATTAAAGCAATCGATCACGTATTGATGCATTCGTACAACGAAGGTGTACTCGTTCACGGTGACAAGGCGACGGAGCTTGTCGGCGACCCGTTAAAGGGCACAATGTACGAGGGCGAGCAAGTGTTGATTAAAGATTCTTTCCGTCAGCTTAAATCGGTTAGTGGCGACGACGCGATCATTGGTTGCTTCGATTATCAAGGCGGCACGGCGTTGTACGTTGTAAACGGTTCGCGGCTTGAAAAGAGCGATATCACGCTCTCCTTTGATAACAAATATTGTTACGACGTAACGCAAAGAACAGTCACGACGTCTATCGTCGGTAAAACGTTCACGCTTACGCTCGAAGCAGGCGAGGGGGCTTTGGTCGTTCTTCGGTAAATCTCGGCAGTAAATATTCGGAGAAAGACATGAAAAATACATTCGGAACTGCTTATAAAGTTTCGGAAAAATTGAAAACGGCGAATGTAGATGAATACAGAGCACTTCCTTTTTGGAGCTGGAACGACAAGCTCGAAAAGGAAGAGCTCGTTCGCCAAATACAATGGATGAAGTCGCAGGGCTACGGCGGCTTCTTTATGCATGCCAGAAGCGGACTGCAAACGGAGTATTTAAGCGACGATTGGTTCGACTGTATCGCCGCTTGTATGGAAGCGGGCGAACGGGAGCATATGTCCTGTTGGGCATATGACGAAAACGGTTGGCCTAGCGGTTTTGTGGGCGGGGAGCTGTTAAAAGATCCCGAAAATTGCGATAGATATTTGACGTATGTAATCGGTAAGTACGATAACAACGCGCTTGTTTCGTATTTGCTCGACGACGATAAGCTGGTGCGCACTTCGACGGGCGGACAAGGCGAATATTTAAACGTGTATGAGCATATTTCCGTTTCCACCGCCGATATTTTGAATGGGGAAGTTACGGAAAAATTCCTCGAAAAAACCCATAAGGAATACGTTCGTCGGTTAAAAGGCAAAGCAGGGGTGTTGCAAGGCTTCTTCACGGACGAGCCTCAGTATTACCGCGCGGCACAGCCGTATACCAAGATGATCAAAGCGTATTTCAAGACGGAATACGGAGAGGATATCCTCGATAAGCTCGGGCTTTTGTTTGTAGAAAAAGAGGGATATCGGCAATTCCGCTACCGCTATTGGTTGGGTATGCAAACGCTTATGCTTGAAAATTTTGCCAAGAAGGTATACGATTGGTGCGAAGAAAACGGCAAGGCTTTGACGGGGCATTACGTGGAGGAACGTAAGTTGGAGTTTCAAGTTTCCTGTTGCGGCGGCATTATGCCTTTCTATGCGTACGAGCATATCCCCGGGATTGATCATTTGGGACTTCGGGAGGTCTATGCGCTTGAAGTAAAACAGGTTTTGTCTGTTGCCAAGCAATTAGGAAAAAAACGCGTTCTCGGCGAATTTTTTGCAGGAGCGGGTTGGAGCGTAACGCCCGAAAAATTGAAAAGGGTAGCAGAAGCGGCATACGTATACGGCGTTAATCTTCTTTGTCAACACCTGTTGCCCTATTCCGAGCACGGGCAGAGAAAACGGGATTATCCTGCGCATTTCTCTTGGGCAAATCCTTGGGTGCGGGAGGATTATAAGAGCTTTAACGACTATTTTGCTCGCCTTGGCTATTTGCTTGGCGAAAGTGAGGAGCCTGTTTCCGTGGCGGTATTCTGCCCCGTAAGAAGTATATATCTCGATTTTAAACGAGAGGATTTCGGGAAAAAGGAATTTTCGATAAACATCTCGTATTTAAACCTGACGGAAAAGCTTGCCGCTATGAATATTCCGTATCATATCGTGGACGAAACGGTTATGGAAGGGCGCGCCGCTGTTCGCGACGGCGTGTTGACGGTGGGGAATTGCGCTTATACGCATATAATCTTCCCCAAAACGCTTACAATGGGCAAAAACACGGAAAAGTTGTTCAATGCGTTTTACACTTCGGGCGGTAAACTTTTGTTTACGGAAGATTTACCCGCCTATTTGGAGGGCGAGGAATATACGTATACGTTTAAAACGAATACGACGATTGAAGAAATCCGTTCGGCGCAACCGTATACAATCAGTCCGCAAACGACTTCGGTTCGTTCTACGTACCGCGTGATAGACGGCAAAGCGTACATTTATGCCGTAAATACGGGCGATACGCCTTGCGAGGTAGAATTTGAAGGCGCGTTTTCTGCTTTTGAGGCGTTGGATATCGAAACATTCCGTATGGAAAAACTGCCCACGAAGCTGTATTTTGAAGCAGGACAGTCGTACGTACTGTTCCCGACGGACGGCAGAGCAGAACGGCAACCAAAAGCGGAACGCCTTATATTGCAAGCGCCGTTTACGGTAAAGCAGGCAAGTGATAACTATTTAACGCTCGACAGATTGGAATATTCTTTCGACGGCATACATTATAGCGAAAAGCTGGGGTATATGGGTGTATTCAACGAGCTTCTTGCCCGTCGGTACGGCGGTGAATTATACCTGCGCTATACGTTTGAAGTGGAGGAAATTCCCAAGCGTATTCGTTTGTTGTCCGAAGATATGCGGAAAATTTCCTGTGAATTGAACGGACATCCGCTTACGTTTACTAGTCGTTCCGATTTCGAGCAAAAACTGTACGGGGCGGATATTGCGCCGTACGTGCAAAAGGGCGTAAACCGCGTGGTTATGAAAATCGATTTCTACGAAAGCGCGCAGATATACGGCGTACTGTTCGGCGACGGCGTGACGGAAGGATTGAAAAACTGTCTTTGCTACGATACGACGATTGAGGCTTGCTATTTACAAGGTGATTTCGGCGTATACGCCAAGGACGGATTTACGCGCGAAAGAGAGTTGTACGTTGCCGACGAATTTGTAATAGGCAAACGTAAAACAGAAATTTGCGACATGATACAGGACGGCTACCCGTTCTTTGCAGGAAACGTGACGTTGGAAAAAAGGTTTACGGCAGATACGTTGCCCAAAGAATTGGAAATGGTTGGAGAGTACTGTTTATCGAAGCTTCGTATCAACGGTATAGAGGTCGAAAAATCCTATTTTGGCAAAGTGGCAAATATCGAAAAATACGTTAAGGCAGGTGAAAACGTTGCCGAGATTACGCTGTTTTCGGGGAACAGGAATTTGCTTGGTCCGCACCATTTAAAGGAAGAACCTACCGTTTGGGTGGGAATGGATGCATTCGAGCTGGAAGATACTTGGCAAAACGGAAAAAGCAATATGGAACGTGAGGCGTACGTTTTTGCGCCTTTCGGGTTGTTTGAAAAATAAAGGAGAGTGCTATGAAATATACGCTTACAAAGCAGGAAATTTTTCCGTTCAGACCCAAGCCGTTTTTCTTTATAACGACTTCGGATAAGGAGCAGCTTACCCAAGCGCAAATGGAAAAAACGCTGCGGGATATGAAAGAGAAAGGATTTGGCGGTATTGTGCTTTTTAATAAGCCGCAAAACGGGTTCAACAAAGACACGTACCTGTCGGATGCTTGGTTTTCAATGGTGGAGGAAACGGCAAAGGCGTGTAAAGCATTGTCGCTTCCCATGTGGATTAACGACGGATTTGATTATCCTCCGGGTGACGTTGCGGGCAGAGTGCAAAAGGTTGCACCGCATTTAACACAGAAGCATATCAAGCTGATCGATGGAAAATTGACGGTGCTGGATGCAACGTGGGGCTTTCCCGCTTTTGAAGAACGTGAATCGACGGAGCTGTTTATAAAGTTCGTCTACGAGGAATACGAAAAGCGCGTGGGCGCATATTTCGGCGATCCGATTGTGGGATTCTTTTCCGACACGGACAACCGTCGCGTAAAGCCGTCGGCTATGTTCAAAAAGGATAGTCCAATGCGGGATTATTTTCCGTGGTCGGTTGAGTTCGAAGCTTCGTTTAAAGCAACGTACGGCTATGATATTATGCCGTATATGACGGAGATAATCCAAAGAAAAGATATCCCGCAAGCAGTCGATTATTGGGAATATGCAGGGCGGCTGATGCAAGGCTGGTTCAGGGCACACCGTGATTGGTTACATTCCCGCGGATTGGAATATACGGGTCATTCCAGCGATTCCTCGCCGTATCTGTACGACGAAGCACCCAGAAGTTCTTGTTTTACGGAAGGTCGCTTTTCGGACGCGCAAAGCATATTCGATTATCCCGGCACGGATCAGGAATTGTACGCCCTCGACGGGGGCAAGCATATGATTGCGCGGAATTATTACACACCGCACGTTATATGGGGTGAAGAAGAGTATATGCCCAAAATGTCGAAATTCTCGGATATAACGGAGGATTTGCGCGCAAAACAAACGGCTGCAACGGCATTTTTGTACGGTAAAAAAGGTGTTATGTGCGAAATGTTCGCCGCTACCAATTACGGCGTAGAGCCGGCTACGCTCAAACGTATCGCCGCATATCAAATTATGCAAGGCGTTACGTTCGTTGTACCGCACGCATATCATTACCGTTTTACGGGCGCAACCAAATATTTTGCTCCGCCCGATTTTTCGTCCGCTTCCATGCTCGATCATTCCGTTAAGGAACTCAACGATTGGCTTGCGGAAAAGACTTGCCTTATGGCAAAGGGACCGTCCGTGTTCCCGATTGCTTTGATCGACCCCACCGAATATGTGTGGCGAGGCGTGTACGACGAAAAGGAATATTTTTCCGCTTTTGCAAAGCTCAACCGCCTGCCGTATGGATTTACCATCTGCGATACCCGTAGACTGCTTTCCAAGGATTACGGATTTAAAGTGGCAATCGCTGCGGGGATTGCGGTAGATGAGGCGACGAAACAGGCGCTTGCGGAAAAGGGAATTGTCGTGCTTGGCGAAAAGGATATCGAGAATCTTGCAAACTATCTTGTTTGCGACGTTTCTTACGAGGGTGAGGGCACGCCGCACTTCCTGCGTAAAATAATCGACGGCAAGGAATTTACCTTTATTGCGAATATTGAAAACGACGAGCCGATTTGCGGTACGATTAAAGCATACGGCAGGGAAAAGAAGCTTGTGCTCTATCCCGGGGATATTCGTTACATCTCTGCGGAATACGACGATATCCCGCCTGTCAAGGCAGAGGGCGAGCGTGTTGCGGAGTTTCCGAAAATTGCAAAAGTTACGTTCGACGCGCCCAATATTCTCCCGCTTGAATATTTCAAAGACGGAGAAGAAACGGTACTCAAAACAGAAGAAAGCGAAACGCTTTGTTTCCCGTTCACGGCAAAGGATACGCTTACGGACTTGAAACTGTATATTCCGTTGAGCGCAAACGATATTCTTACGGGCGTTGTTTTGGACGGCAAGGCGTTGGCGGCAGAAAAAGGCAAGGTGTTCGACGAGCCGTATCTTACCTATACGTTCCACGCGGCGTCGGGCGAACATTGCCTCGAAATCAAAAAGAAAGGCGCGTTTAAGCCATACGAGCGTATCTTTATCGAAGGTGATTTCGATACGGACGTGCAGACGGATAAAACGGAATATAAACGCGTATACACAATTTATAATGCATACGTATACGTTCCCAAGACTGCATCCGTTGCGATTGCCAAACGCAGAAGCACGCTTAGAACGGACTGTTCGTGGGCGTTGCAAGGGCAACCGTTCTATTCGGGCGGCGTAACGTATTCTTTCCCGTTGACAGTGAAAGAGGGGGGCGTGTACGGCTTGAAACTTGGTAAGGTGCGGGATGTTGCCGTCTTATACGTGAACGGCAAGAAGATAGGCAAGCTGTCTTGTCCGCCGTATGATTTTACCGCAGAATTGCAAAAGGGCGAAAACGAGATCGCCGTTACGGTATACAATTCTATGGCAAATGCAATGGAATGTTACTTGGAAAAGAGCGGCTTGCTTGAAACGGCGTATCTTGAAAAATAAAAATAACGGACGGGTATTCCCGTCCGTTTTGCTATTCAAAATAAATCCGCCTGTGCCGCACCTCGGCAAAAAGATGAACCCGCGTTTTCAGCAGGTGGGTGCCGCATCTCGGCGCGTCGGACTTTCCGTAAAACAGACCTTGCCTATCGCCGCGAATAGCTTGCTCCCGATTTCATAATGTGGATTCCGTTTATTGCCGAACTCCGAACACCGCAGATTGTGTATCTATTATAACGGATACGGCAGAGTTTGTCAACGGAATTTCGTCACTTTTTCTCGCCGAAAAGATTTTTTAAAAAGGGAAAAATTTCCGCCTCGAAATTAAGCCCGTACCGCTTATCGGGTACTTCTTTTGCCGTACGTTTCACGGCGGCTGTGGTGAAATCTGCCGCAAGGCGAACAGCTTGTTCTTGCGTTTTGCCATTGGCAAGACAGCCTACGAATGCAGACGAGAACACGTCGCCTGCGCCGTGGAAAAAGCCCTCGACTGACTTCGTGGAATAGCTTTCGTTACCGTATTCGCTTACGTATTTTACGGAAATTACGTTGTTTTCCGTAATACCCGTCACGATTGGACGGGGGCAAAGCGTTGTCAGTTTTTGCATAAGCAAGGGAATAGACGGTGTTTTCTCATAGGGAATATCGGCAAGATAGCACGCTTCCGTCACGTTGGGCAACACGTAATCGGCTTCCTTGCAAAGCGCCCGCATACGCTCAATATACGTTAGAGTAAACCCTGCGTACAGTTTGCCGCCGTCGCCCATAACGGGGTCGACGATAAATGTTCCGTTGGCTTTGAGGAATTCTCTGCGGATATCGGAAACGAGCCGTATTTGTTCTATTGAGCCCAAATATCCGCTGTAAATAATATCAAACTGCAAGCCGAGCGTTTTCCAATGCGCAAGAATTGCTTGCAATTCGTCGGTAAGGTCTAGACAGGTATATCCTTGAAAACCGCCTGTATGTGTGGATAAAAGGGCGGTGGGAAGTACGTCGCAGGTCACGCCGCAGGCGGAGAGGATTGGCAGAGAAACGCTCAAAGAGCATTTTCCAACGCAAGATATATCGTTAATTGCAAGTACGCGCATACACTTTTACCTCCTTTTGACAAAAATTTTTGCTATTTCTATTATAAAATTCTTGCTTTTTTTTGTCAAACGGATTAAAATAGTATAAACGATATTTTTCTCAAAAGAGGTAATTTTATGACCATTAACGGCGAAATCAAAACGAATACGGTAGCTTATGCCGATTTCGAGAAGTACGAAAACCAAGTCGTGACGATTAAAGGCACGATTCATAATATCCGTATGATGTCGGACTTTGCGTTCGTAATTGTACGTACGGCGCGGGAAACGGTACAATGCGTGTATGCGGAATCTTTTTCCGATTACCGTATTTCCGAGGACGTGAAAGAGGAATGTGCGGCGAAGATAACGGGCAAGGTAGTGCCCAGCGAAACGAAGGACGGCAGTAAGCGGTACGAGCTGCAAATTCATAATATCGAGCTTTTATCCCATCCTGCGGAAATTCCGCCCGTCGTCATCACGAAAAAGCAGGTAAATTGCGATCTTTCGACCAAGCTCGACTATCGTCCCGTTACGCTTCGTAACCCTAAGGAACGCGCTATCTTTAAATTGCAAGAGGGTATTCAGCGCGGTTTCAGAGAATTTCTTTCCAAGGAAGGATTTACGGAAATCCATTCCCCGAAGATTAACTTTGCGGGCGCAGAGGGCGGCACGAACGTATTCAAGCTCGATTATTTCGGGAAACAGGTATACCTTGCGCAATCGCCGCAGCTTTATAAACAAGCTATGGTCGCCGTGTACGAGCGCGTATTTGAGATCGCGCCCGTGTTCCGCGCGGAACATCACGATACCAGCCGTCATTTAAACGAATATATTTCGATGGACTTCGAGATGGGTATGATCGACAGCTTCGAGGACATTATGAATATGGAAGTTGGCGCGCTCAAATACATTATGAATCTTTTGAAAACGGAATATAAAAACGAAGTCGAGCTGTTGCATGTGGACGTTCCCGAAATTACGGAAATCCCCGTCGTGAAGTTTATGGACGCGAAAGAAATCATCATGAAGCAGTTTAAGTACAAGCCGACGGATATGAAAGACTTTGACCCCGAGGAAGAACAACTCCTTGGCAAGTATGCGAAAAAGCAATTCAATTCCGATTTCATTTTCGTTACGCATTATCCTTCCAAGAAACGTCCTTTCTATACAATGGACGACCCTGCCGATCCCGAATACACCCTGTCTTTCGACCTGTTGTTCAGAGGCTTGGAAATAACGTCGGGCGGGCAACGCGTACACGATTACAACGAACAGGTGGCGAAAATGGAAAAGCTTGGTATGAACCCCGAGGAGTTTGCTACGTATCTTATGCTTCATAAATACGGCGCGCCTCCGCACGGCGGGCTTGGACTTGGGCTTGAACGCTTGACGATGCACTTGCTCGGTGCGAAGAACGTCCGCGAAGCGACCATGTTCCCTCGCGATATCAACCGCGTCAGTCCGTAAATTCAAGCCGTCCGTTTTGAATTGCTCAGTCTTTGCTAACGATATGGGCGGCGCAACGCCGGCTATGTGGTTCGTTTGGAAAAACGGGTTATTACAACGGGATTGTGGGCATGATGTTTTACGAAAATAAAAATCAGGGGAGTAAGTTTATGTGGAATGGAAAGAAAAAGGCGATCACGTTCAGCTTTGACGACGGCGTTACGCAAGATATCCGTTTGATTGAGATTTTTAATCGGTACAATTTGAAATGTACGTTCAATATCTGTTCGGAACTGCTCGGCAAAGCGGGCTCGTTAGTGCATAACGGTAAGGTTGTCCGTCACGATAAAATAGCCCCCCAAGACGTACAAAAAGTATATGCGGGGCACGAAGTTGCCGTACATACGCTCACACATCCCAATTTGACTGCCTTGGACGAACAGGAGATTATACGGCAGGTTGAGGAGGATCGAAAGGCGCTTACAAAGCTTTGCGGGTACGAGGTTGTCGGTATGGCGTATCCCTGTGGCGGCGTAAACAACGACGATCGCGTGGCGAAGATTATTCGTGAAAATACGGGTGTGCAATATTCCCGCACTATTACCTCGACGTATACTTTTGATAAGCAGGAAAATCTTTTTCGTTTCAATCCTTCCGTATACTATGTAGAGGCAAAATTTGAGGAGATTGTCGATAAGTTTCTTGCGCTGGAAACGGATGAGCCGCAGCTATTATATATTTGGGGGCACTCCTATGAAATGGATGCGGAATATATCTCGTGGGAAACATTCGAGCGGATTTGCAAAAAGCTTGCTGGTCGCGAAGATATTTTCTACGGCACGAATAAAGAAGTTTTGCTTTAAAATCGCTTTACAAATATCTAAAAATATTGTATAATAATAAAAATTGCAAATAAAAGGCGTTAAAAGAGGACAAGTCTTTCGTTTTTGCTCCGCAAAGAGAACTTCCGTTTTGGTGAAAGGAAGAGGGGGCAGGCGAACAGGTATCACCTCGTCAGCTTACCTTGCGAAATGAAAAGAGTAGTGAGGTACGGGTTCGCAATCCGTTATCCGTTGCGACGAATGATGGTTCGGTGGTTTATTGCTTCGGTGTGTCAGCCCGTTGCGTTTTCCGAAACGCAACGGGCGTATTTTTTAAATAACTCTTTTAAGGAGAAAATATATGTCTATGTACAAGAAAGTGGATACTTCGCTCAATTTCGTCGAAAGAGAAAAAAATATCGTCGAATATTGGAACGAGAACAAAATTTTCGAGCAGAGTATGCAAAGCACGGAAGGCAACGAGGAGTTTGCTTTCTACGACGGTCCTCCCACGGCAAACGGCAAACCGCATATCGGTCATATCCTTACCCGCGTTATGAAAGATATTGTGCCTCGTTATAAAACAATGAAAGGTAAGCACGTTTTGAGAAAAGCGGGTTGGGATACGCACGGTCTGCCCGTCGAGCTGGAAGTGGAGAAAAAGCTCGGCTTGGAAAGTAAAACGGGTATCGAAAGCTACGGTATCGAGCCGTTCATTAAGGAATGTAAAAATTCCGTATTCAAATACACCAACGAATGGAAGCAAATGTCGGATAGAGTCGGGTATTGGTGCGATATGGACAACCCGTACGTCACCTATCACGATAACTATATCGAATCGGAATGGTGGGCGCTGAAAAAAATTCACGAAAAAGGACTGCTGTATAAGGGGCATAAAATCGTGCCCTATTGCCCCCGTTGCGGAACGGCGCTCTCCTCGCATGAGGTGGCGCAAGGCTATAAGGACGTGAAGCAAACGACGGCGTTCGTTAAATTCAAGGTCAAGAACAAGGAAAATACGTATATTCTCGCTTGGACGACTACGCCTTGGACGCTTCCCTCTAACGTTGCGCTGTGTATGCATCCCGAATACGATTACGTTGAAGTGGAAATGGAAGAAAGCGGCGAGAAATATATTCTTGCCGAGGGGCTTTTGCATTCCGTGCTCGGTGAAGAGGGCTATCATATTCTCTCCGTTAAAAAAGGTAAGGAATACGAATATACCGAGTATGAAACTCTGTATACCTACGGCAAGGATAAATTCAACTTCAAGGAAAAGGCGTATTACGTTACCTGTGATACGTACGTTACCCTTTCCGACGGTACGGGTGTCGTCCATATTGCGCCCGCATTCGGTGAGGACGACTATAAGGTCGGTAAACGTTATGGCTTGCCTGTTGTACAGCTTATCAACGAGGAGGGGAAATTCCCCGCAGGTTGCGGCGCGTTTACGGGCGTTGGCGCGCAAGCGGCAGACCCTGCCGTTATTAAGGACCTCAAAGAAAGAGGGCTTCTCTTAAAACCGCTCGAAATAACGCACAATTATCCGTTCTGTTGGCGTTGCGATACGCCGCTCATCTATTACGCGCGTTCGAGTTGGTTTATCAAAGTCACGGCAATCAAGGAAAGATTGATTGAAACGAACCGTTCGGTAAATTGGATGCCCGATACAATCAAAGAGGGTCGTATGGGCAACTTCCTCGAAAACGTTATCGATTGGGGTCTTTCCCGCGACAGATATTGGGGTACGCCGTTGCCTGTTTGGGTTTGTCCCGATTGCGGCGAGGTAGAGGTAATCGGTTCTAAAAAGGAACTGATTGAAAAATGTGGCGCGTCTGAGAATATCGAACTGCACCGCCCGTATTTGGACGATTTAACGTGCAAATGCGGCAAGTGCGGCGGCAAGATGAAGCGTACGCCTGAGGTTATCGACTGTTGGTTCGATTCCGGTTCTATGCCGTTTGCGCAGTATCACTATCCGTTTGAGAATAAGGCGTTGTTCGAGCAGACGTTCCCCGCCGACTTCATTTCCGAGGCGGTCGATCAAACGCGCGGTTGGTTCTATACCTTGCTCGTTATTTCTACAATCTTGTTTGATAAAGCGCCGTTTAAAAACTGTATCGTGCTTGGTCACGTCAACGATAAAAACGGTATCAAAATGAGTAAGCACAAGGGCAACGTTGTTGATCCTTGGTCGGTGCTCGATAAACAGGGTGCGGATGCCGTGCGTTGGTATTTCTATACCTCGTCTGCACCGTGGCTTCCCTCACGGTTCTATCCCGAAGCGGTCAGCGAAGCGCAGAGAAAGTATATGGGTACACTCTGGAATACGTATGCGTTCTTCTGCTTGTATGCGGATATCGATAAATATAACCCCGCTGAATACGATTTGAAGAAATGCAAACTTTCGTTGATGGATAAGTGGGTGCTGTCCAAGCTCAACACGCTGATCGATCAAGTGGATAAATCGCTCGACGTATATAATATTACGGATAGCGCGCGCGCGTTGCAGGATTTTGCGGATATCCTCTCCAATTGGTACGTGCGCCGTGGCAGAGATAGGTATTGGGGCAGCGAAATGACGGAGGACAAGGCGGCGGCATACACCGTGCTTTGGTACGTGCTCGTCACGTTTGCAAAGCTCACCGCGCCGTACACCCCGTTTATAGCGGAGGAGATGTATCTCAATCTCGTGCCTGCGTTCTTCAAGGATGCGCCCAAGTCCGTTCATCTTTGTTCTTTCCCCGTTTGCGAAACGGAATACGTCGATAAAGAGCTGGAAAAGGGAATGGACGTCGTACTCGACGTGGTAAATCTCGGGCGTTCGGCAAGAAATACGGGCAACGTGAAAAACCGTCAACCGCTTTCCGAAATGTATGTCGTCACAGCAAACGCAGAACTGTCGGACGGTTTAAAAGAGATTGTCCTCGACGAATTGAATATCAAGGCATATAAATCGGCGGAGGACGCAAGCGAATTTATTTCGTACAAGCTCAAACCGCAACTCAAAACGCTCGGCCCTAAATACGGCAAAAAGCTTGGCGCAATTTCTGCGTTTCTTGCTTCGTGCGACGCGAAGAAAGTCGTCGATACCGTCCGTAGCGGAAAAGATTACGTTTTGGATACCGACCCTGACGTATTGCTCAAAGAAGAGGATTTGCAGATATTCACCGAAAGCAAAGCAGGATTCATCTCTGCAAGCGATAAGGGTGTAACGGTTGCTTTGAATACCGAGCTGACGGAAGAACTCATTGCCGAGGGTATCGAAAGAGAACTCGTTTCCAAAGTGCAAACTATGCGTAAAGAGGCCGATTTCTCGATTACCGACCGTATATATATATATTATGTAGCGGAGGGCAGGGCGGCTAAGGCGCTCGAAACGGGCGCATTCAAAGAGGATGTTTTGGCGCTCGGCGTTGCGCAGGGCACGGCGGACGGCTACACCAAGCAGGTCGATATCAACGGCGAAAAGGTAACGCTT
>JAFTPR010000038.1 GCA_017463145.1 Clostridia bacterium | reverse complement strand
TGAAAAGAATTTCTTACGGATACCAACGGTTTGATAGGTTAAAGAAGAAAATTTTATTTGTTTTAGCTTCTTAAATTGAAAATCTTTGAATTTATTTTAACTTTCTTCTTTTTACCATACCCCAACATTTGACACAGAGCCCGAATTATCCAGGGTTGCACGAGCGAGCAAAACCTTCTCTTTTTTCTTATCGTCCCCTCTTTTTACAAGCGAAGCTTTGGCTTAGTTAAGCCCCTGATCGTCCACCAGATACACGCATTTGTGCAAGAAAATATGCATAAATGCGTTTTTTGTATAACGTAATTCCGTTTTTCGGGATTTCGTTATACAAAAGCGCTACGCTCACGTAATAGTGAGCGTAGCGCCTACCTTTTTTATTTTTTATCTGTTATTGATAAGTTTCGTCAATTCAACGGGATCAACAATCTCATTGCCTTTATATACACGCATATTACCCGAAGCAATCTCGTCGATAAGAATAACTTCGCCATTATTATAACCGAATTCAAATTTAATATCCCAAAGGTCAAGACCGATAGACTTCAAATCGTCCGCAACAACCTTGGTAATCTTCAACGTCTGTTCTTTCATTGAATTGAACATTTCCAAACTCATAACGCCAAGCGCTGCAAGCCCCTCTGCCGTAACAAGCGGATCGCCCTTTGCGTCGTTTTTGAACGTACATTCTACGTAGCCGCCTTCGAGCTTCGTACCGTTTTCGATATATTCACCGTATCTGCGGATAAAGCTACCCGTAGCAACCAAGCGACAAATAACCTCCAAGCCATGCCCGAACACCGTTGCGGGAAGCACTTCCATTGTAGCGTTTTCGATATCGGCGGAAACGTAATGCGTTTTGATGCCCGCTTTTTTCAACAACTCGAAATAGTATACCGACGATTTAAGGTTTGCTTTGCCAATCCCTTCGATCGTAAGCCCGACGGTATTTTCACCGGGGTCGAACACGCCGTCTTTACCCGTGCAATCGTCTTTGAACTTCAAAAGTACGTTGCCGTTTTCGAGCTTGTACACGTCTTTGGTTTTACCAGTATAGAGTTTTTCCATTTTTATATACCTCGTATAAAATAATATCCCGTTTTTGCGTGACCGTATTCAATCACGAACTTATTATAACAAATTTCTTTTAATTTTACAATAATATAAACGGCGTTACGAAAAAAAAATTTTTATTTTTTTAACAACTTACTATTGATAACCGATTGCAAATGTATTGTTCTGCCGTCCTTTACTTCTATTCCGACCAAACTTCCCGTACCGCAATATCTTCTGTTTCTTCGGATACTTCATCCGCTGTTTTTTGGCGACGGACGAGATCTTTTAAGAACAGAACGGTAAAGGGTATCGAGAACAGAAATGAGCATACGTCCGACACCGATTGACAGCTTTGCACGCCGATAAGCCCAACCAACCTAGGCAAAATCAGTACGGCAGGAATATAGAACAAACCTTGACGGGAAACAGACAGCAACGAAGCGATTGCCTTGCTCCCCACGGTCTGGTACGTAATGCCCGCCATAAAATTAAGCGGCAACAGCGGCATGCAAATACATTGCAAGCGAAGCGTAAGCGTACCGATTTGTGAAGCCTGTTGCGAAAGGGAGAACATTTGCATTATATTCCCCGCAAAGATTGCGCAAACGCCTGCAAAAACGACCATAACCGTCGTCGAGAAAGTAAGTGTAAACAAATACGCTTCCTTAACCCGCAAAAACCGTTTTGCGCTGTAATTATAGCCGAGCACGGGCTGATAGCCCTGCCCAATGCCGAGCGAAAGCGAAAATGCAAGCATAAATACCTTTTGCACTACGCTGAACGACGCTTGCGCCGCTTCTCCGCCGTAGGTATACGCGGCGTTATTCAAAAACACCGTGCAAAGACTGGCAAGAATCTGCCGACAAAAAGAGGGAAATCCCGTCGAGATAATCTCGCCATACGTCGCAAACGTACGGGCAATCGCGCGAAAACGAATCCGTACGACTGTTTTGCCTGAAAGGAACATAAACAGCAACACCAAAAAGCTGATAATTTGACTGATACAGGTTGCCAAAGCCGCGCCTGTAACGCCAAGCTTTGCCGTAAAAATAAGAAGCGGATCGAGCGCAACGTTAATGACTGCACCCGTAATAAGCCCGACCATAGACAACACGGCTTTCCCCTCGGCGCGAAGCGCATTGTTCATAACGAACGACATACACATAAACGGCGCGGCGATAAGGATAAACCTTGCATATTGCTTAGAGTACGCCAGCACATCTCCGCTTTTCGAGCCGAACAGTTTCATCAGCGGCGTTAAAAACAGCATACCGAATACCAAAATAAGCGTTCCGCATACGCACGCAATCGCAAATGCAGAGGAAGCCACACGGTCTGCGCCCGACCTATCCCGTTTGCCGAGCAAGCGGGAAACGATACTTCCGCAACCCATACCGAACGTAAACCCGATAGCTTGAATAATAGACATCAACGCCAACAGGTTACCGACGGCGGCTGTCACCGCGTCGTTCCCAAGCAGGGATACGAAATACGTATCGGCAAGATTGTATAACGACGTGACCATCATACTCAACGTCGTGGGAATACCCAAGTCTATAATAAGTTTTGCCATAGGCGTCTGCGTCATCTTAACGAATTGTTGCCGTTCCCTCTGCGCAAGCGCCTCTTCTTCCGTTTGATTTTCTTTTGTTTCCTTCATACTCATAATTTTGCCAATACCGTTTTCATCACAACCCTGTCTGCGCCAAAACGTACACATTGATACTTGTGCGTATAACTCGCTGGCTCACCCTCTCCCCATTGTCCGCGCATTGTGAACGTGTTCGGTCCAACCGACGTAGGTTCAGGGTTAGGCGCGTAATGGTGCGGTCCGATCAGGTTTCTAAGGCTGGAACGGAGCACAATCCGCAACGTATTTTTACCTCTCTGTAAATATTGAGTAATATTCTTTTCGGGCGCAAAAACACAATCCGTTCGCTTGCCGTTGATATACAGCTCCGCAACAAGGAACTTTCCTTCCACAAAAATCTTCCTGCTATCTACGCCGTCATATTCGTACTCGCCCTCTAAAACAAACGTACCTTTAAAGAACGGATACCCCTCTTTACGCAACTCACTCGTAACAGGCGGCAAGTCCTTACGCGCGCAAATCGCCAAGTTTTCATCCAAGACAAAATCGCCGTGAATATACGCATTTTCGATATGCGTATCGTAATACAGACAATTTCTCACGCTTTCCGTCGCCAACGGATCAAAAAGTGCGAAATGTACGCCTTCGTGTTGATAGTAATTTACGGCATATTCAACCGTATTTGTACCGACTTGAACCAACCCCGTAAGATCACATTCCACAAAATTGAAATCGAAGTCGCTCACATACGGCTGCACGACAACGCCGTTTACCTTAATATGTTCAAAGCGTCCCTTTTCAAGCATCAAACGCATAGGCATAACGCCAACGACTTCAAACGTCTGTCGAATATATACCATTCCTTTATAATCGGCGCGCAAAAGATTTTCAAAAAGGCGCGGAAGGGGTATATTTTCGCCAAAATTCTTTCCATCGAGGCTCAACCTGCCGTAATCGAGAACAAGCGAATTTTCCCCAATTTTTACCGTTTTAAAAGAATTTGTAATGTCTTGCTCGCCTGTCAACGTTTCTTTTACAGCTTTCTCATCCGAACGCACAAGAATTACGCCGTCCTGCGCAGGAACGATAAACTCGTTTTCGATAGCTTTTAAGCAAAGATTTTCTAAATCGAGAACGCGGTAGTTTTCCGCTATGCCCTGCATTTGTACACTTGCATCCGTATCCTGCGTATAGTTTTTGATAAAGAGGAAGTCACCCAACTCTCCACAGCGGGAGGACATCCCCGCCGCCCCGCTTTCACAACGAAAATACACCTTTGCGGAATCGACAATCTCGTCGAGTGTGGTATTGGACGTAAGGCAAACGTCCGCTTTCTCGCCGTCGATATATTCGGGCGTTTTCAATACGCAAAGCTTACCCGTGTATCCGTGCAAAAGCTCCAACGTTTCACGGGCAATCGTTTTCATTTCGGGCACAAGCACCGTGTTATATACGCATTTCCCAATACGCAGCTTATCACCCTCTGCCTTGCCGTGACGAGCAAGAATACGTTCGTCTGCAAAGTGATACTGCACGCCTTTTTTGCGCAACGCAGTCAGTAATGCGGCGAAAGAATTTTCAAGCTCTGCCACGCTCCCGTAGGAGTTTTCCCGAATATAATCGACGTATACGCTACGCAACGGATGCAAAATAAGAATATCGTAATTATCCTGTGTATTGGCAACAATATACCCGAGCTTCGTGAAATACTCGTTAAAGGCGGCAAACTGCTCCCACCAATTTCCGTGTTTGGAGAACACAGGCGGGTGATCGTACTTAGCTTGCCCCGCAAAGGAGTACGGGAACAGGTGCTGACACATTAAATTTACACCGTTGAAATATTGACTTTCCGCGCTGTTTTTCAGTTCCCACGGAGTCACATCCGTACCCGAACAAGCAAACGTTTCCGTTAATATTTGTTTATAGCCAAGCTGACTTGCCACGCTGCCTACCTGTTTGGGCATAAGCTCCCCACAGCAGCTGTTGCCAAGTTTATCTACGGCGGGAATATGCTCGTATTCATACGAGGGCATAACCCCTGCGCCGCCCCACATTTGCGCGCTGAGTGAGGTTTCCTCGATCGAATGGCCCGTCAGCTTGCAATTATGCGCTTCGCACCAATCGTACAGCTTTTTATAGTAATTTTCCACGTACAGCTCGTTCAGAAGGGTAAACCAACGGTATTTGAACGCATACCCTGCTTTATCGCTGTTGAATATGTAAATAATATTTTCCTTGATATCGTTCTTTCCGTATTTTTGAACGTAAGCGCTTTCCGCCACGCGTGTATAGGCGGGCGCCCAACGGTAGTATTGCGGTTCGTCCGTGAAAAAACCGACAAGTTCCTTTCCGAAACTGTCTTTAAAGCGTTCGTAATATTTCTCATGCGTTTCTTGAATAAACGCGTCTACCACGTCGGGGTTGAGGATATCCGTATTGGCAGGGCTTGTGCGGATATATACCGTATGATATTCCGTTAGACCCGCCTTTTCGCCGTCCAAAAGCCTATAGCCGCTTTCCGTCTTTTCGTACACGGCATATGCCGCGCTATCGAACGTATCCTTTATTGTAAGTTCCAGGAATTGGGCGCGAAACGCTTCGTTTTCCAAAAGCTTGCCACCCACAAACCCGCTGGGCCAACCGTTTTCGTCGTACACCCAAGCGTTCATTTTTAATTCTTTTGCTTTTTTCAAGCAAGCCTCCACGCACGAGAACCATTTCTCACCAAGGTATTCCATGGAAAGCCCTAAACGCGCGTGCATAATAAATCCGCCAATATTCGCTTGCTTCATCTCCTCGATTTGTTTCACAAGCTCCTGTTCGTCGAGGTCGTTATTCCAGCTCCAAAAAGGAATGGATTGATACGCTGTAAGATCTTGACAAAACGCCTGCTGTAATTTCTCCAAAGTTTTGCTGCAAGTAAGCGACATACTCTTAACTCCTTGTCTTTAATTTTTTTTATTTACGTCTGATAATGTGAAACCGTAATCAATATCGGGATTGACCGAAAGAAGCGCGCGTACGAACCGTTCGTTCCAATCGGGGTTAATCGTGATTACCGTAAACTGCTCCCCGAAATAGACCGTAAGCTTGTCCGCTTGTCTATCAAGTAGTATCGAAGTGATATCCTTGATTTTAAATTTACTTTTGATAAACCCGAATTTGGTAATGAAATATTCATTCTCCACCAAATACTGAGAACTGATGAGCACGGACGTTACCAACACGATACAAAACAGACAAACAGCAATCAAAAACGGGTATTTGAGCACGTCGTTGAAGCCGTTGATTCCGAAATGCACGATACGCCATGCGGAAATGATAATCCCCGCAAGACATAATGCGTACACCCCTACGCACAATGCATAAATTGCTTTGGAAAAACGGATTTTAAATTTCTCATGAACGTTGATTTCTTTTTTCATAGCATTATTATAGCACTCTACGAAAAAAAAAGCAACTTCTGAATAAGGAAAAAGTACGCAAGAACACAAAAATATAATAAGAAAAACTCCCCTACGCTTTTTAGGCGCAAGAGAGAGATATACCAAGTAAACTGCTTATTTATTACAGAAAAATTCCGTGCTTTGCGCAGCATTGGGCTTTCTTCCAACGTCCGTATTGTCTTCACGACGGTTACGAAGCTCAGGAACAGGACCAGGCGCGACCTGATAGCGGTAATCCGCGCCTCTACGACGGATAAAGTTTTCAATAACCGTATGCGAGGGTACGCTTTGCACACAGGAATTGATGATATTTTGATAACGGAAAAAGTCCGCGTCCTTTTGCAGATCGTCTACCCGTTTATAGTCCTCTATAACGGACGTGTACTGCACCGTTTCGCCGAGTATTTTACGCACATAGTCGATATTTTCGTGCAAGGAAAGCGGTTCGGGGAATACAGGGTCTTTGATAACCTCTTGCCAATCTTTGCCCTCGTACTTTTTCAATAGCTCTGCCGCCTTATGCAAATGCGCAATTTCCATCTCGAAATTCTCTTCCCAAAGCGCCTTGATATATGGGTCAGTTTCCGTCATATAGCAAGACCAATACAAATAACATTCCGTATATTCGTGCCACAACAGCATTTCAAACCACGTCGCCGTCGAATCCATAAGCGATTCGTAATGCGTGACGTGTTCCTCTTCGACAAGCGCAATTTCCTGATACAGCTTTCTGCCCTGCTCCGAACAGGCAAAATTCGTCACGTTCATATAATAGTTCATTGTCTGTTGCTCTGCTGCCGTAATAATCATAGTGGAAAGCACCGTCTGCGTGTCTGCGTTCTTGGCGCAAATATTCCGACGTACGTTATCGAGCGGACATCTATGGTGCGCAATCGTAGGTCGCCCGGGCATAATTTCCGTATACCGCCCCACAAGCCATTCCGCTGCTATACCCTGCTCCATTTCCAACAGATTCGCATAGCGGTACAAATGGTCGAAATCCTCCAAAAGTGCAAAATCAAGAGCCGTTTTTACGTAACAATCCAACTCTCTTTTTGCAAGCTCAGCGGTAAGATCCACGGCAAGCTGTTCATAGCCGATAGTATGTTCGAGCACCGTTTCATTTGCAGGCTTCAAAAGTGATATCTTCAACTGTTGTTGCTTTTCTACCATGCGTGCCATAGCAAGATCACGCCGAAGGTCGTTGTCGTCTACGTGACGAGCGAATTGGTGGGAAAACCAATTTGCCTCAAATTCCGTACCGTTCATTAAAATAATACGCGTTTTTGTATACGGGTCTACCGTGCGTTTATCGTAAGATTTCGGGTACATTTGCTGCCAATTCTGAAAAGATTTCTCAATAGCTCTGGGTTTTTCATTAAATGGATTCATTGGGTATACTCCTTTTTTTATCGTTCACTAAACAGAGTATGCCCAATTACCAAAATTTGTATACTTTGAAAGAACACCTGCAAGGGTTAAGTCTTGCAAGTGTTCTTCTTCATATCTTATGGATTTGGATTCGTAGGCTCTGTTGGAATCATAATCGAAGCAGAATCGCCCGTCATTACGTTCGGCAGTTCTCCGTCCCACTTCGAGAGATATTCCACGTATTTTAAATAATCCGTAATAAGTTGTATTTCTTCGGCGGTCTTGCCGGTGAAATCAATCTTGTATTCGATACTCGTCGTTCCCTCCTCGCCCTTAATTTCCGTTTCTTGAATGGTAAACCCGAGTGCGCGGGCGACTTCTATGGATTTAAGCTGAATGGAAAGCGCTTCTGCGCGGGCAACCTCCACCTGCGCTTGTGCGTCCGCTTTCGCTGTTTCTATCTTAGCTTCCGCGGCAAGCTTTGCAACCTCCAATTCCTTTTGCGCATTGACAATCGCAGTTTCCTTTTCGTATTCCGCTTTCAACTTTTCCTGCTCGGCAATCATTTTGTCCTCCACCGTTTTTTCGAACGCGTCGGAAAAATCGATATTTGTCAATACAACGGCAACGATATTCACGCAATATTCCTCGGTTACAGTAGTCTTTATCACGTTTTCCACCTGCGGAGAAATCGTTGCACGCGTTTCTATAATATTCATTGCCGAATAAGAGGAAAGATTGGATTTCGTTTTCTCCGTGGCAATGCTTTCTATTCTATTTGCAAGCACCACAATTGATCCGTATTTGTTGGCGATTTCGATCACTTTGGACGGGTCAATCTGGTATTGTACCGTCATAGCGATATCCATTGTTTGCGCATCTTTGGAATACGCTTGGGTCTTGACTTCAAGATTTTGCACTTTTGCATCATATATATCGTACGTTTCCGTAATCCAAAAATCAAAATATGTACCCGCCGTACGTACCTTTTCTGCTTTACCCAAATGCTTTACTACGGCAATCTCGCCCGCATTCACCGTATGAAAACTGAACGGAACAAATAAAAACAACAATCCGAATACGCCTGCAACAACAGAAAAGATGGTCGCTTCATTCTTCTTACGTTTAGCAAATCTACGGGTTGCAAAATAAGCGCATACGCCGCCCCCTGCCAATAGAATCACACCTAAAATAATACCTATCATTTGCTATCTCCTTTTTGATTTAAAAGCTCTCTGTTTTTTATTGTACTACAACAAAAAAATTTTGTCAACTGTATAAAAAATTTTTCGCGTATATTTTTTCCCACGCTTGGTAAGGGCGAGCTTTGGGCATCACCGCGAGAGGCGAAGCCTCGCGGCAATCTTTTAAAGTGGCTTGACTAAGCTTTGCAAGGACAGATATGCAAGCGAATTTTTCAGGAAAAAATAGGCGCAAGCAAGAGCGTGCTGTTTGTAAAAAGGAAAGAAAAAACCCACTGTTGAAAAGTGGGCTTTTAAATGAAAAGCGGCAATTACCTATCCTCCCGGCAGTAAC
>JAFTPR010000037.1 GCA_017463145.1 Clostridia bacterium | reverse complement strand
TTTGGCGCGAGATACAAGAAACTCCGTAGTAACGGAGGTTCGCGCGAGGAGCGCGATCCTACAACGTGTTTCTTCCCCCATACAACAATCGCGCGACGGCACTTTTGCGTAGCAAAACTACATTACATTTCTATATTAAGCAGATTGTATTTCTAATATAGTACTATGCCACACATAATTATTATGACACACATAGTAATTTATTAACCGATAAAGAAAATATTAAAACAGCGGAATTTATCCGCTGTTTTCTCTTTTATTTTAATATTTCCGCAATAATTTTTCCCATTTGGTCAAATTGCGATTCCATTTCACTAGCAAGCCGTATTTGCGTACGGCAACGCACCAAATTATGATCGGGATACTTAATTTTAAAATACGTATCCCCTGCCAGATAATCGGCAAGAAAACGCATACCACATTCAATCGTCATCAAATACGCACCGTACGGAAGCAATTCCGCTTCACGCTTGGTAATACTGTTTTTTACAGCACCGCAATACCCCTCGGCATACGCCTTGAACAGTTCGATATCAAAATGTACCTTATCCAAGTCCTTTTCATCTTCCGCAGCCGTCGAAGCACCGAAGCGAATGGAATCGCCAAAATCAAAAATCATAGACCCAGGCATAATCGTATCAAGATCAATCACGGCGCGCGCTTCGCCCGTTTTATCGTCCATAAGGATATTGTTGAGTTTTGTATCGTTATGCGTAACCCTCAACGGCAACGTACCGTCCTGCAAACCTGCCATCGCTATACCGTACGTGTTTTCGTGAGAGAGTACAAAATCAATCTCCTCTTTACAGGTTTTTGCCCTGCCGAGTACGTCTTTTTGAAGCGCCTCCTTGAAAGCAGCAAAACGGTTGGGCGTATCATGGAAACGCTTGATTGTTTCCGTGAGTTTTGAAGCGTCAAATGCAGCAAGATAATTTTGAAACTCCCCGAATGCTTTGCCCGAGTTGCGGAATACGTTGCTATCGGAAGCAGTCTGATACGTGACGGTATTCTCAATGAAATCGTATACTCTAAAACACTCCTGCCCCTTTAAGTAGGAAGCCCCTGCTTTCGTTGGTACAACGTTCAACGTTTCAATACCTCTTGCTTTAAGATGTTCCGTAACCCCGCAAATATTATTCATTAAACCGTCAGGGTCGGGAAATACATTCGTATTCATCTTTTGCATAATGTATCTTTTCGCCGTTGTTGTAACAAGAAGAGTCAAATTGATATGTCCTTCTCCGTACGGACGAATATCCGTGACTTCGCCCTCTAAAACAAACTTTTCGGCAATAGCGCCGTATTCGTGCATATAATCCGCCATAATTCCCTCCAAGGTTATATAATCAGTATGCTATTATTATAACGCATATCCTTAAAATTGCAATAGAAATTATTTCAACGTTTTTTGGTATTCTTTCGCTGTTTTTCTTTTTAAATATTCCAATATTTTCTTTACAAACGTCAATAAACTTGTTATAATAAAGATATGGAAAATCAAAAGAAGAATTTTTATATGTTAAAACTTTCCAACCTGTTGAACGTACAAAAAATCGTGACTGTACATTATCAAGCGTTGGAACGCAATTATGTTTTCCCCGAAGAAACGCACGATTTTTGGGAGATCAATTATGCGGACAAAGAAGACGTATACGTTGGCGTAGACGGCGAAAGAAAGCTGTTAAAACAGGGCGAAATACTCTTCATCAAACCCAATCAACCGCATTTTGTGGAAAGCGGAAACAAAGAACCGAATCTTTTTATCGTGTCTTTTCTTTGCCGCTCCTCTTCTATGCGATTTTTTGCCGATAAGCAGTACGCCGTGCCCGAAAAATATCGGTATCTTTTGCAGAATATTATGTCCGAAGCAGCGGAAACGTTTGAGCTGCCCGATTTCGATCCTAATCTTACTCAACTCAAACGCAGATCGACACCTAACCTCGGCGCAGAACAGATTATTAAAAACGCTTTGGAAACGCTGTTAATTTACCTACTTCGCCACGAGCAAAAAAAGGAACAGCCGCAAGCATTTTTCGTATCGAAAATAGCTGATTCTATGGAATTACAAGACGAAATTGTACGTATTCTACACGCCAAAATATACGACAAATTCCGTTTGGAGGATTTACGCGAAGAGCTGCATTATGGGACGACACAGCTGTGTACTTTCTTTTATAAAAAGACAGGCAATAGCATTTACCAAACGTATTTGAAATTGAAAATAGACGAGGCAAAAAAACTGATTCGTAAAAATCTTTCCTTTGCGGAGATAGCAGAGAAATTGTGCTTCGATTCCGTTTCGACGTTTGCCTATACCTTTAAAAAGCATACGTCTATGACACCCAAAGAATATCGCAACAGTATACAGTAAAACGGGCTATCAAAGCCCGTTTTTCTCATAGATACCGCCGTTTTCCACAGCAATAATTCTGTCAGCAATCGCAAGCGCCGCAGGTCGGTGCGTTACTATAAAACACGTTTTATTTTGTAGTGCACGGATATTTTCAAGCAATCTGCATTCCGTTTCTCCGTCTAACGCAGACGTTGCTTCATCTAGCAATAAAATCGGTCTATCCGACAAGATTGCGCGGGCAACAGCCAAGCGTTGCGTTTGTCCTTCCGAAAGCCCGACGCCACCCTCGCCAAGCACCGTTTGTAAGCCTTGCGGCAATTCCCACACAAACTCAGCACAAGCAACCGTCAACGCGTTTTTCACACGGGTTTCCAAATCCTCGCTTTCTTTATCCGTAAAGAACGTCAAATTTTCGTAAATTGTACCCGAAAAAAGGAATTTTCCTTGCGGTACGTACGCAAACAACCCTCTTTCTTTTGCCGTTAAACAGGTTCTCTCCTTGCCGTTTAAAAGAATGTTACCCGACGTGGGCGTAAAAACGCTTAAAAGCAGCTTAAATATCGTACTTTTCCCTGCACCCGAAGGACCCGTCAAACAGACAATCTCTCCCTTATTAAAGGCGACACATGCACCTGACAGTACGCTATCGCGTCCGTACGTAAAATCAACATTCTCAAAACAAATCTCGTTCATCGTTTCGTACAAGCGGATACATTCCCCACCCTTTTCCGCAAGCGTTTCCTTCGGCAAATCGTCAAGTTCTTGCAAGCGTTCACCGCTTGCAATCCTCGAATAAAATACGGGGATAACAGAAGAAAATGCCGAGAACGGATGCTGTAATTGCATCAACAACAAGATAACGGACAGTATAGAACCGTAGTCGGTATTGCCGCGCAATACACTCACGCTACACCATACTACCGCAAAAATCAAACCAAAGTTGCTAAGCAATGAAAACACAGCGTTCATAAACGAACGCAGACGATTACGCCCCATACGTTTATCGTAATATACGCTTGCAAGCGCTCCTGCCTTTTGAGTGGAACGTTCCTCTGCGCCATAAGCTTTTAAAGTCATTACGGAAGCGACGCTTTCTTGCATAAACGCGCGAGATTCTCCGTCTGCTTGTAACAGCTCTTTTTGTCTTTTCTTAATCTGTTTACGAAAAAATGCCGTAATTCCGCCAAAAATACCGCCGCAAACCACATAAATACCTGTAAACAAGGGGTCAATGGTAAGAAGCGCCATAATCGCGCCGATACATTGTACAATCATTCCCACAACCGTAGGCATAAGCCCTACCGTATCTGCCGCAACTTCCTGTATATCGGAAGTAAGACGGTTTAACAATTCTCCGCTATGATACGCCTGCAAATGTCCATAATCGGAACGAAGTATTTTGGAAAAGGTACGCGTGCGAAGCTCGGAAACAATCTTTGCGCGCAATTTTTCCGCCATATACCCCGAAAAAGTTTGCAATGCGATACGCACGAGCAATACGCCGAGCAAAGCGGCGGCAAACGCAAACAGGCGTTTTGTTTGCCCGTTGGAAGCGCTGTTGATGAGATAGCGCGTCATATAGGCGAACACAAGCGAAAGCGACGTTGTGACCACGCTTAAAACCGTGAGAAAGAAAACGAAACCTCGATACGGTTTCATCTCTTTTTTCAACCATGTTTTTCCATTGTGAGAAATCGTTGCACTCATTGCTCAACTCCGCTTTTTTCTAAGCCCCAACGCGCGCAAGATTTTACCGCCTGCTGCGCGTATTTTCATCTTTAACCGTACAAAAAAGCGCCGCAACTTATACGTTTTTACACGCCTTTTTGCATAACGGAGATACCTTTTATCCGTACAGGGAATAGCCTCCTTGCGTTTTTTACGGAAAAACTCCGTCAACACGCCGAATACTGCTTCTTCGGGAATATACTCGTCTGCATAGCAGTTATCGCCGCGAATGATATATCCACCCTCAATCGGTTGAATTACACGGTGCAATACGTACGCTTCGCCACGTTTATACAGCGCGACGTCCAAAGCTTTTAAACGCTCCGTTTTGGGGCGAACAACAATAGTATCTCGCCTGTTTTTAAGCATTGGCAGCATACTGACACCTACCGTCGGCCCGACGTACACACCGTTTTCCTTTAAAACGTCCTCGATTTTCAGTTTTTCGCCACCCGTTTCCATTTTTTCGACGACCTTATTCTCCAAAACCGTTTTCAACGATTGTTTTTACAAATTGCTCTACGTCTGCTTGCGCTACGTCCTTTTCCACTTCGTATTCGTTAAGGAGCGCTTCCACTCCCTCCTCAACAGTATGTTCTTCGGTGTAGAAATTCCATAAAAACGCGCCCGTATCGTTGAGATTGATCATTCCGTGGAACATTTTACTCATCTCGCCTACGGGAACAACTACGCTTTCTCCGCCTACTTTTCTCACCACAAATCCGTTTTTAATCTTCATAACAGTTCTCCTTTTATTCCAAATTTTTTGAAACGTAACGTTCACCCGTCAGCGCTTCAAATGATTTTTGCACCGCTTCCTCCGAAATAGTACACCGCAATAAATACGCCGGGATTTCCGTTACTAATTTATCGGCAAGTTCCAAAGTTTTTGCGGCATTTTCCGCATCCTGCGGGAATAATATTTGCCCGAACAGGCGGGATGCGGCTTCCGCAGGCGTAAGCCGCACAACGGTATTTTCTTTCGCCTGTTCCAAAAAGCACAGTCCTTTTAAGGGAACGACGCTGTTTTCGCCCAGCCCCTCTTTACCCATCCACGGCGTGCCGTAGGCAAGGAAACACTTTTCCGTGCTTTGCAAAATCGGCTTGTCGCCATTGACAATCTTCGTGCCGTCAATGTTTTTCAACCAAAGCCCCGTATGCGTGGACTTACCCGTACCGCTCTTGCCCAAAAATGCATACCCGTTGCCGTTATACGACAGCACGGCGGAGTGTAACAGCATACGCTCCAACGTAGGAAGCTGTCTGCATATCGCCCGATACAAACAGATATTTTCGATATACCCGTCGGAAAATCCTTCACTTTGCGCTTTTTCTTCGTAAAATTCCTCATTGGTAACAGCAACCGTCAAATCAACGGGCGAATTCTGATCTTCGGAAAGGTAAGCCTTACAAAACATTTCCGTATATTTGCAACGGTTGTTGATCGCTATGCGTAACCCTGCAATATCATATATCATATTCCCTTACTCCTTATCTTATATGCGTACGTCGCCCCT
>JAFTPR010000036.1 GCA_017463145.1 Clostridia bacterium | reverse complement strand
CCTCATGGCGGTGGATTTGGACGCGGAAGCGGAAGCTTGCAAAAAGGTCATCGACGAGTCCGCGGCTAATGCAAAGACGGCAAGCCAAAAAGCGGTAAAGGCAATCAAGCGTTTGGAAGTTATTGAATCGTTCAGAAAGAGCGGCAACCGCCCCGAATGGATGATTTTGACGGTACTTCCCGTTATACCTCCTGATATCCGTCCTATGGTACAGCTCGACGGCGGCAGATTCGCTACCTCGGACTTGAACGATTTGTACCGCCGCGTTATCAACCGTAACAACCGTTTGAAGAAGATGATGGAGATCGGCGCGCCCGAAATGATCATCAAAAACGAAAAACGTATGTTGCAAGAAGCGGTAGACGCGTTGATCGACAACGGCAGAAAGGGCAAGGCTTTGACAGGCCCTTCCAACCGCGATCTCAAATCGCTTTCCGCAATGCTTCGCGGTAAGCAAGGTCGTTTCCGTCAGAACCTGCTCGGTAAACGTGTTGACTATTCCGGCCGTTCGGTTATCGTCGTAGGACCTGAATTGAAAATTTACCAATGCGGTCTGCCTAAGGAAATGGCAATCGAGCTTTTCAAGCCGTTCATTATGAAGCGTCTTGTCGAAAGCGGACAATGCCACAATATCAAGACGGCGAAACGCGCCGTAGAAAAAGCAAAGGATATGGTTTGGAACGTTCTTGAAGACGTTATCAAAGACCACCCTGTGCTTTTGAACCGTGCGCCTACGCTGCACCGCCTTTCCATTCAGGCGTTCGAGCCTGTATTGATCGAGGGGCGCGCAATCAAAATTTCGCCTCTTGTCTGCGGACCTTTCAACGCCGACTTCGACGGCGACCAAATGGCTGTACACCTTCCTTTGAGTGTGGAAGCGCAGGCAGAAGCAAGATTCTTGATGCTTTCGGCAAACAATATCTTGAAGCTTGCGGACGGTAAATCCGTCATGTCGCCTACGCAAGATATGATTATCGGCGCATACTGCCTGACGATCAAACGCCGTGAAGAAGGTCAAAAATACGACGAACAGGGTCGTCCCGACGAGAACGGGGAAGTGTACGTTGCGCCCGTATATTCGTCCGAAAACGAGGCAATTCTCGCATACCAAAACAAGGTTGCGCACGAACAGGACGAAATGTATCTTAAACGTGTAGTAGAGCTTCCCGAGGGTAAGTTCGACCATCTTACGTTACCGTACGTTTGCCCCGTGGAAAACAAGCCCGGTGATGCACCTGTCAAAAATGCGGTTGTTCGCCGTAACGAAAAGACGGGCAAGCTGGAAGTTTCGGGTATCATCAAAACGACGATCGGCCGTTTGATCTACAACGAAGGTCTTCCGCAGGATCTCGGCTTTGTGAAACGCGATACGCCCGAAGCATACCTCCGTTTAGAGCTTGACAGCGAGTTTATCGCCAGAGTTAAGGACGCGAGAGCAATCAGCAAGAAGCATCTTTCCATGATCGTCGAAGCGTCGTTCAGAACAGGTAAAGCGCCCAAGGCTTCGTACGTGCTCGACGCTATGAAAGAAAGAGGTTATAAATACTCTACGCTTGCCGCATTGACAACGTCCGTATTCGATATGAAGATTCCTGCCGAAAAGGAAGAAATCATTGCAAATGCGGAAGCGGAAGTTGCAAAAATTTCCAAAAAATATGCGCGTGGTCTTTTGAACGAAGACGAACGCTACGGCGCAGTTATCGCGCAATGGGACGCGGCTACGGATAAGGTTGCAAGCTTGCTCAAAAAGCAGGGCAAGGAAGACAAGTTCAACCCGATCTGGATGATGGCAGACTCGGGTGCGCGTGGTTCTATCGACCAGATTAAACAGCTTGCGGGTATGCGTGGTCTAATGGTTAACCCCCAAGGTAAAAAGATCGAAGTTCCCGTTAAATCGTGTTTCAGAAACGGTCTTTCCGTTCTCGAATACTTCATTTCCTCGCACGGCGGCCGTAAAGGTCTTACCGATACCGCTTTGAAAACGGCGGACTCTGGTTATCTTACCCGTCGTTTGGTAGACGTATCGCACGAAATTATTGTCCGCGAGGACGATTGTTGCGCGGGTAGAAAGCCGCAGGGCATGGTCGTAAAGACGATTTACGATTCCGTTGGCAAGGTCATTGAAGACTTGCGTTCGCGTGTGCTCGGCAGATTCTCGGCAGAGGACGTTATTCATCCTGAAACGGGAGAAGTGATCGTTCCCGTAAACACGTTTATCGACGAAGCGGAAGCAGATGCAATCGTGAAATCGGGCTTGAACGCCGTATCGATCAGAAGTATCTTCGGCTGTTCCTCGAAATTCGGCGTTTGCGCGAAGTGCTACGGTAAAAATATGGCTACGACGCTTCCCGTACAGGTGGGCGAAGCAGTCGGTACGATTGCGGCACAGTCTATCGGTGAACCCGGTACGCAGCTTACCATGCGTACGTTCCATACGGGTGGTATCGCCGCTACGGGCGACATCACGCAGGGTCTTCCCCGTGTCGAAGAATTGTTCGAGGTCAGAAAACCGAAAGGTTGCGCAACGATTTGCGAGGTGGACGGTATCGTTTCTGTTGACGATTCCGACGGCACGAAGAACGTCAAGATTCTCGACGAAGCGACACGCGAAGTGAAGAAAGAATACCCGCTTCCTTTCAATGCGGAATTGAAAGTGAAAGAGGGCGACAAGATTGCTCCCGGTATGCTTTTGAACGCAGGTAGCGTATATCCGCAGGATATCCTCCGCGTACAAGGTGTCAAGGGTGTGCAAGACTATATCCTCGAACAGGTTCAATCCGTTTACCGTTCGCAAGGCGTTGAAATCAACGATAAGCACGTTGAAATTATCGTACGCCAAATGCTCAAAAAGGTACGCGTAGAGAATGCAGGGGATACGAACTTGCTTCCCGGTGAGCTTGTAGATATGGTAACATTCCAAGACGAAAGTGCAAAAGCTATGGCAAACGGCGGCAGACCCGCCCTTGCAAAGCGTGTGCTTCTCGGTATCACGAAAGCGGCGCTCGCAACGGACAGCTTCCTTTCCGCGGCTTCCTTCCAGGAAACGTCGAGAGTGCTTACGGAAGCGGCTATCCGCACGAAACGTGATTATCTCGTCGGCTTGAAAGAAAACGTTATTATCGGTAAGCTCATTCCCGCAGGTACGGGTACAAAATCGTACAAGAACGTTACGCCTCAATATATCGGCGGCTATAACGCAGCGGAGAAGAACGCTGAGGAAAAAGCGGAAGAAAACGCTTGATAACAAAAGAAAAAGGACCGTCCGAGTATTCGGGCGGTCCTCGTTTCATTGACATTTTTATTTGTACGTAGTATAATAGAAAACAGGAGAAAAGTATGGCAAGAACGGCAATCGTAATCGGCGCAGGACCTGCGGGGCTTACCGCCGCATACGAGCTTTTGACAAAATCGGATATAAAACCGATCGTCCTCGAAGCAGAAAACTTCGTGGGCGGCATTTCCCGTACGGCGACGTATAAAACGCACCGTATGGATATCGGCGGACACCGTTTTTTCTCCAAGGACGAGCGTGTGAATACGCTTTGGGAAAAGATACTGCCTACGCAAGGCAAGCCCGCCAAGGACGATTTGCTTTTGGGCAGAGAAAAACCGCTCAAAGCAGGTGGCCCTGACCCCGAGGGTACGGACGAGGTAATGCTTGTACGGGATAGGGTTTCACGGATTATTTATCGCAGAAAATTTTTTGATTATCCCATTTCTTTAAAATTTCAAACGATTGCCAACCTTGGCTTTTTCCGTACGGTGCAGGCTGGGTTTGGGTATCTTGGCAGTTGTTTGCATAAACGGGAAGAAAGCAACCTCGAAAATTTCTATATCAACCGTTTCGGTAAGCCGTTGTATTCTACGTTTTTCGAGGCGTACACGCAAAAACTTTGGGGCGTGCACCCCCGCGATATTTCCGCCGATTGGGGCGCGCAACGGGTAAAGGGATTGTCCGTTTCCAAGGCGATAAAAAACGCCCTTTTCAAGCCGTTCAAACGGAAGAATGGCGAGGTGGAAACAAGCTTAATCGAACGGTTTGTGTATCCCAAGAAAGGTCCGGGACAGTTGTACGAAAAAATGGCGGAGGAGATTGTTGCGCTTGGCGGTGAGATACGCAAAGAACAAACGGTTGTTTCCGTTCGCTTGGAAGAGGGTAAAATTGTTTCCGTAACGACGAGGAATACCCTGGGCGAAACACAGGAGTTGTTTGCCGACGTATTCTTTTCCTCTATGCCGATTAAAGATTTAATCGAGGCAATCGGGGAAGCGGAAACGGATAAAGCTGTGTACGAGGTGGCTACGGCGCTTCCGTATCGGGATGTTATGACGGTGGGTTTGCTTCTCGATAAGCTGAAAATTCGCAATAAGACGAAAATGAAAACGCTGGGAAATATTGTGCCCGATTGTTGGATATACGTACAGGATCGGGACGTGCGTCTTGGCCGAATACAGATTTTCAATAATTGGTCGCCGTATATGACGGACAAGCCCGAAAGCAGGGTGTGGGTCGGTCTGGAATATTTCTGTACGGAGGGGGACGAGATGTGGACGTGCCCCGACGGCGCGTTTATCGCAAACGCCGTTAAGGAACTTGTAAAAATTGGCGTAATCGATAACGAAAACGCCGTTTTGGACGGCACGCTTTTGCGGGTGAAAAAAGCGTACCCCGCCTATTTTGGCAGTTACGCTCGCTTTAACGAGGTGCGCGCGTATCTTGACGGGATAGAAAATTTGTGGTGTATCGGCAGGAACGGTCAGCACCGCTACAACAATATGGATCACTCTATGGCGACCGCCATGGTCGCCGTGGAGAACGTTATCCAAGGCAAAACGGACAAAACGGCGCTTTGGGAAGTGAATACAGAAAAGAGTTACCACGAAGAAAAATCGTAAAACGTGGGCGGCAGGTATGAGATGAATGAGAAAGAACGGGTAAAAGATACGTGGAAAACGCGAAAAAAAGCCCTTATGGAAACGGGGTTGTGTTTTTGCGTGTTTTTGCTTACGCTTTTATTGTTTGTTTTCGTGAAACCTTGGATTGCGCCTGAGAATATACGGACGGGCGTGGTGGCACAAACGGCAATGACAATCGTAGTAGGCGCTTGCGTGGGTGTGGGCGCGTATTTTGCGCTCACGAAAACGCTGAGTGTAAAACGGCTCGTCATTTTATTGCTCGTCGTGGGGTATGCGCTCCGCGTGGGGTATATGTTATATTCGGCGGCTTCTGCCCGTCAACAGGATACGTACACGGCGAATTTCGACGGGCACGAGGCGTATGCGTGGACGTTGTTTTCGACGGGGAAATTGCCGACGACGAACGACTATCAATTTTATCACCCGCCGCTCAATGCGCTCGTGCAAGCGGGGTTTATGAGATTTTTTCAAGCGATATCGGGCAGGCTGTCTGCCGAGTCGTTCGGGTATGCCCGTCCCGACTATATCGAGGCGAGGCGGTATATGTTGTATTCCTCCTGTCAAATTCTCTCGGTGGTATGGTCGTTTATTGCCTGTGTGTTTTCCTTGAAAATATTGAACTTGTTTGATTTTTCGGGCAGAGTAAAGGGGATTGTTTGTGCTTTTGTGATACTTTATCCTCGAAATATCCAATTTTCGGGCATGCTCAACAATGACGGACTTTCCTTTATGCTCGCCGTGCTTGCGTTGTATTTCGCCTTAAAATGGTGGAAATGCGGTAAAAACTTTGTCGATATTCTTTTGTGCGCGCTTGCCGTGGGGCTTGGAATGATGACAAAGCTCTCTTGCGCGACGGTATGTATCCCGATTGCAGGAATTTTTATCTACGAGTTTGTTGCAACGCTAAGTAAGGAAGAAAATGCGTTGACGTTGCCGAAGATGATTTTGCAGTACGGACTGTTTTTATTCGTCTGCGCGCCGATCGGGCTGTGGTTTCAGGTGTATGCAGGCATACGTTTTTCGCAGCCGTTCGGGTACGTGTTCTCGAATTTGAACCAAAAACTGTATACGGGCAATCATTCGTTTTTCTCCCGCTTTATCCTTTGCTTGGACGTAAACGAATATTTCGGTTCGCTTTGGTGTAGGCCGTTCGAGGGCAATTATTACCTGTTCAATTACGCCTTGCGTTCTTCTGTATTTGGGGAGTTTGCCTATTGGCAAGGCGAAGGGTTTGCCGTTCTTGCGGTTGTGCTTGCATACCTTGCGGCAACGTTGCTTTTTATTTCTCTTTTCTATTGCGCGATATGGCGTTTCCGTTCCCGCAAAAACCGTCTGTTTGGTACGCTCAATGCGGACACGGTAGGGGTAAAAGACGGGATATTTGCTTTTTTGCTTATGCAGTCGCAGGTGCTTTCCGAAATATATTTCTATATCAAAATGCCATACGGCTGTACTATGGACTTTCGCTATATTATGCCAATGATTCTCGCCATGGCGCTGTGTTTGGGATTTACCCAAAAAACGCTTGCGGAGGCGGGCGGTAAAACGGCGCAAACGCTCGATACGCTATTGACGGTTTCCGTGGTCGGTTTTTTGACCGTTTCGGCGTTGTTCTACTGCGTTTGTATTTAGAGGTGACTATGCATAAACAGACAAAAAAGGAATTGTTTTGGGAAATCTGCCGTTTTTTGCTTGTGGGCGGTATAGCGACGCTGGTCGATTACGCGGTGTTTTGGCTGTTCGACGCCGTAATTTTTCCCATAGGCATATCCGCCGCTTGGGATACCTTGTTCCTCGTTCTTTCGACAGCGCTTGGATTTTGCGCGGGGCTTACTGTGAATTGGATATTGTCCGTGCGGGTCGTGTTTTTGTCTGTCAAAGACGATAAGACAACGCGTTCAAAAAAGGCGTTTGCGGTGTTTGCGCTGATTGGCGTAATCGGGCTTGCGCTTACGGAGCTTGGCGTGGTATTGCTCGTTTCGGTCTTGCCCGAAATTCGTTTATTCGGCGCTGTGGCGCTGTTTGGTACGGCTTGGGAAAAGTGGCTTGCAAAGGCAATTATGACTTGTCTGATTTTGGTATGGAACTATTTGGGCAGAAAGCTGTTTGTCTTTAAGACAAAATAAATAATTTTTTTTACCCCAAAGGCTTGACAAAGTTTTTGGGGTTTGCTATAATGTATAAGGCGGTAGGAGGTGGAAAAATTGAACGGTAAAATTCATTCTTTCGAATCCTTCGGTACGGTAGACGGTCCGGGTATACGCTTCGTGGTGTTTTTGCAGGGCTGTCCGCTCCGTTGTAAATACTGCCATAACCCCGATACGTGGGGCGCGGGCGGTGAGGAATATTCGGCGGAAACAGTTGTAAGCCGCGCACTCAAATACAGAAATTATTTCGGCGAGCAGGGCGGCGTGACGGTTACGGGCGGCGAACCGTTGGTACAAATTGATTTCGTGACAGAGCTTTTTACGCTCCTCAAAGCGCAAGGCGTACACACTTGCGTAGATACTTCGGGTTTTACGTTTAACGCGGCTACGGAAGCAAAGCATAAAAAGCTTTTGGAAGTGACGGACTTGTTCCTGCTCGATATCAAGCATATCGACGACGAAAAGTGCAAGGCGCTTACGGGACAAAGCAATGCAAACACGTTGGCGTTCGCAAAATTTTTAAGCGACAACGGCAAGGCTATGTGGATACGCCAAGTGCTTGTGCCGAATATGACGGACAACGAAGCAGACTTGCGCAAAACGCGCGCGTTTATTGAAACGCTGCAAACGGTAGAACGGGTGGAAGTTTTGCCCTATCATACGTTGGGTGTTTCAAAATACGAAAAATTGGGTATGAAATATCCGTTGGAGGGCGTACAAGCCCCCTCGAAAGAAAAGGTACTGTTTGCAAAACGTATCTTGCGTGGAGAATAGGCTATGAAAGATTATAAAGAACAATTAAAAGGCGGGATTTGTTGCGTGGAGATAAGCGGCGAATCTTGCGCGAACTGTTTGACTCTTATGCCTATTTTGAAAGAGCTTTGCGAAAATCGGCAGGACGTGCGCTTAGTGCACGTGGAAGCTGATTATTCGACGTTGCCTTTAATGGAGGAGTGGGAGGTGGAAAAAGTTCCCACAATCCTTCTCACCGACGACGGCGAAATATTCGCCCGCTGTACGGGTTTCCAGCCCGAGGAAATTCTCGAAATTTGGCTGGATAGCAAAATTGAAGAACGCAAAGCGAAATAAATTCGGCAAAACGGTCCGTGTTTAACGGATTGCAAATACACAAAAAATATTTATAGGAGTACTGATATGATGCAATACAAAGGTTGGGAAGGATTTCTTCCCGGGAAATGGTGCAACGACGAAGTAGACGTACGCGACTTTATTCAACGTAACTACACGCCGTATGAAGGTGATTCTGCTTTCCTCGCTCCCGCAACGGCGGCGACGAAGAAGCTTTGGGATATCGTTTGCGATCTCTCCAAGAAAGAACGTGAAAAGGGCGGCGTTTTGGATGCGGATACGAAAATCGTTTCCACGCTTACTTCCCACGGCGCAGGCTATCTTGATAAAGACCTTGAAAAGATCGTCGGCGTACAAACGGACGAGCCTTTCAAGCGTTCCTTGCAACCATTCGGCGGTATCCGTATGTCGGAAGGCGCATTGGAAATGTATGGGTACACGATTGACCCGCAAGTGAAAGAGATTTTCACGAAATACCGTAAAACGCATAACGAGGGCGTGTTCGACGCATATACGCCCGAAATGAGAGCGGCTCGTTCCGCGCACATCTTGACGGGTTTGCCCGACGCATACGGCCGTGGCCGTATTATCGGCGACTACCGCCGTGTTGCGCTGTACGGCGTTGACTACCTCATTCAAAAGAAAGAAGAGGATAAACTTGCTATTAACGGCGATATGACGCCCGAAAAAGTAAGAAACCGTGAAGAACTTGCCGATCAAATCAAAGCGCTGAAAGCGTTGAAAGAAATGGCAAATATCTACGGTTGCGATATTTCCAAGCCCGCTGAAACGGCGCAACAGGCTATCCAAGCGTTGTACTTTGGCTACCTTGCGGCTGTTAAAGATCAAAACGGTGCGGCAATGTCTATCGGTAGAAACACGACTTTCCTCGATATCTATATCGAGCGTGACCTCAAAAAAGGTATCATCACCGAAACGGAAGCACAAGAATTTATCGATCATTTCATCATGAAGCTTCGTATCGTGAAGTTCATGAGAACGAAAGAATACAACGAATTG
>JAFTPR010000035.1 GCA_017463145.1 Clostridia bacterium | reverse complement strand
CTTTGCTATGCCTATTGAGCCAAACAGCGTTACACCCATAGCGCAAATAAAGCCCAAACTGCCGTTTATTACTGCAAGCACCATTATATAAGCAAGCGAGCCGAGTAATAAGATAAGGCTTGCCATTATTTTTGCCCCACTTCTGCGTAAGGTCTTTTTACTCATAACACCACCTCCGCATAGCCTTCTTCCAATGCTTTTTGCATAGAATACAATTTCTCATAGCCCTGCTTTTCTTCCATAAGCGAAAAATGCGTACCATTTTCCTTTACTTCGCCGCTTTCCATATAGTAAATATGGTCGGCAGGTACGACGTTCGCAAGACGGTGCGAAATCACAATAACGCTCTTTGTTTTGGAAAGCTCTTTGATATTCCGCATAATGATACCCTCGCTTTCTACGTCGATATTACTCGTCGCTTCATCGAACACGTAAATATCCTTATCCGCAACAAGATTGACCGCCAAAGCAAGACGTTGTTTCTGTCCGCCCGATATGTTATTCGCGTCCTCCGTGATGACCTTATCAAGCCCGCCGTTTTCGCGGATAAAGTCCGCAAGATTTACCTTTTCGAGCGCCGCATATATATCTTCGTCGCATACCTGCCCATTAGCAAGACGGAAATTTTCCCTGACCGTTTCGTTAAAGATATAGGTATTGTAGCTGACGACCGCAAGATGCCCATAATAG
Source organism: Clostridia bacterium (assembly GCA_017463145.1). Taxonomy (GTDB): domain Bacteria; phylum Bacillota; class Clostridia; order Christensenellales; family Borkfalkiaceae; genus Scatosoma. The sequence continues at coordinate 1,901 of JAFTPR010000035.1, read as the reverse complement.
CTTTCGCGCGACAGCTTTTCAATCGGGTTGCCGCCGACCGTAATTTCGCCTTCTTTCGGTCGGAATGCCCCGACGAGCATATTGACAACCGTCGATTTTCCGCATCCGCTTTCGCCTACGATTGCCGTCATCCCCTTTTCGGGGAACTGCATATCCACTTTTTTCAAAACGTCCCTCTGTCCGTCGTAAGAGAACGTAACTTTACGCAAACGGATCTCCGTACCCGTTACGTTTTCTTCTCCCCATACGGGATTGGGCTGTTCTAAAAGAGAAATGATCTTTCGCCCTGCGCTTGCTCCGTTCATCGCAACGTGGAACGCGCTACCGAACGCGCGAAGCGGCAAGAAAAAGTCAACCGCCACAAGGATAAGGAATAACGCCGCAATCGGGTTAAGTCCCCAATTTATAACGCCGAGAATGGCAAGCGCGATACCAACGCCCGCACCGCCGTAAGCTACCAAGTCCATAATCGTCGTGCTTGCAAGCTGCATAACAAGCACTTTCATCGTGATTTTTCTGAACTCCTCCGAGCTTTCGTTCATCTTTCCGTGTTGCGCTTCGTCTGCCTTAAAGATTTTCAATTCCTTGAGTCCTTGCACGCTGTCAAGGAATTTATCTCCCATCGACGTAGATTTGCCCCAATATTTCGCGAATATCTTTTTCGCATATTTGGAAACCGCCACAATGGAAACGGGAATCAACGGTACGCAAGCCAAAAGCACGAGCGCAACGCGCCAATCTATCCAAACCGTAATGCAAAACAGTATGATCGGCGCAAGCATCGCATAGAAAAACTGCGGCAAATAGGAAGAATAATATAAGTCAAGCTGTTCTACGCCTTCCATAGAAACCTGCGTAAGCCCTGCCATACTCATTCCGTCCGTTGAACGAACACCGAGCTTCACTATTTTGTTATACGTTCTTTCGCGCAAGTCCTTTTTCACCTTGCGACCAAGTACGTCTTTCAAATCTCCCGTAAGTCTGCTTGCAGTGTATCTGACAACAATCCCCACGAGCGCGCAAATCACAGGATAGATGTAAGCAATAGGTTCTGCATTACCTATCACAAGGGAAATTGCCCAACAAATGCTTGCCGTGATACCCACGTTTGCAAAAAGCCCAAGCACCATTAGCGCAACGGTATAAAAGATATATTTTTTATTGCCGCCAAGCAGTTTGAATAATTCTTTATCTAACATTATTACCTCTATTTCAAAACCGTGCAGATACGAGTAAGACAAGAAGCGCGAGGCTTTTCGAGGGGCGCATACTCAAGCGTATGTAACCCGAGGAAAATGCAGCGCGACGAAGTATTACGACGTATATTCGCGGTTTTATTCCTTCTCCATTTTCTTTTTCTCACATTTACTTTCAATCAAATGCTTTGTTGCGAGGATCGGGTGATTGAATACGATACGCGGTCCCGAATACCGCATTACCTCTCTTATCTTTGCTCGCATTGACGGTTTATAACAATGTATCTTGCAGTTCGAGCAAAACGGCTTGTTGTCGCCGTGCGGACATCTCTCCCGTCTTTGCTTTACGTATTCGAGAAGCTCGCTACATTCTTCACATAAATCGTGTTTCTTCGTATTGTGTTTTCCGCGACAATACCTTTCTATCATCAAGGTTACGACCTTTAATTCTTTTTCTTTGTTCATACCTGACCTTTTTCCTTCAAATAACCAAGAATTGCCCGTCTGCACTCATCTCCCAATGCACAAATCGTATTCAAAGCGTCCTTATACGCTATTGCAGGAGATAAATTACAATACTTTTCGAGTGATTGTTGAATGACGGACATACACGCCGTATATTCCGAAAGAGTCAACGCGCCTTTTTCGGATACGCATATTTTATTGTTTTCCGTTCTCTTTACGTACCCACTCTTTTCAAGTCTT
>JAFTPR010000034.1 GCA_017463145.1 Clostridia bacterium | reverse complement strand
TATCCCCTTGTTGTGTGGCGCAGAAGGAGGGATTCGCGCTTTTAGCAGCGCGCCCCGCTCCGCCATTATCAATGGCGGACATTGCCTACATCTTTACCATAGCTACAAAACCCTACGGCAAAGCATTTTGCTCCCGCAAAATGGCTCCCACCCTCGAATCCCTCCTATAACTCGGGACAACACAACAAGGGGATATCCGTGTGGATATCCCCTTGTTGTGTGGCGCAGAAGGAGGGATTCGAACCCTCGCTACGGTTATCCCATACTACTCCCTTAGCAGGGGAGCCCCTTGAGCCTCTTGGGTACTTCTGCATAGCTCAATTATTCAAAAGCTTTATTACTATATCACATTTTTATTTCATTGTCAAATCTTTTTCACGCAAAAAACGAAAATCTTTTTTTATTTTACAAAGAAAAAGGACGGCTTTGCCGCTTGCAAAGCCGTCCCCCGTGTTTTTCTATTAGTGCGTAAGCAAGAACATTGCAAGGAAGATAGCCGTAAGTACGTAAGTAGATACGCTTACTTCTTTTGCTTTGCCCGTGAATACTCTGATAAGTACGTACGATACAAGGCCGAAACCGATACCGAACGAAATGTTGTAGGTGAACGGCATCATAGCAATCGTAAGGAATGCGGGAACTGCAATAGCAGGATCGGACCATTCAATGTCACGTACGTTTTTCATCATCAATACGCCTACGTAGATAAGCGCGGTAGCCGTAGCGCAAGAAGGAATAAGCTGCGCGATAGGCGAAAGGAACATTGCGATAGCGAACAGGATAGCAACCACGTAAGAGGTCAACGCCGTCTTACCGCCTGCCGCCGTACCTGCGGAAGATTCTACGAACGTCGTAACCGTCGAAGTACCGAGGATTGCGCCCGCCGTCGTAGCAATAGCGTCCGCAAGCATAGCTTGGTTCATATTAGGAACGTCACCCTTCTCATCAAGAAGATTACCACTCTTGCAAGCGCCGTACAGCGTGCCGAGCGTATCGAACATATCTACCAAGCAGAACGCAAGCGAAGACGTGATCAAAATAAGGATAAAGTTCGCCATACCGTTCGCTTCGATATACGCGCTGAAATTGAAGCCTTCCGTGAACACCTTACCAAACGTCATTGTACCGAAGTCTTTGAACGCCGTGAACGGATTGGACATAGAAATCGTATCGAAGAAAGCCTTTGCTTCCGCATTGCCGCAAAGCGCGGTGATACCAACCAATACGTAATACAAAACAGCCGTACCGAGAATACCCCAAAGCACAGAGCCTTTTACGTTCTTCTTGGAGAGCGTAGCAATAGCGATAACGCCGAGAATAACGCAAATCAAAGGAATGATTTGGAACCACGTGGTGGTCTTACTCAAAAGGTTCATACTGCCCATCGTAACGCCCGTAGAAGCGTCCGCAACGACAAGCCCTGCGTTTTGCGCGCCAAGGAAAGCAATGAAAAGACCGATACCTACGGGAATCGCCTTTTTAACGTCTTCGGGAATCGCCTTAAAGATCTTTTCTCTAAGTCCCGTAACGGTAAGCGCGATAAATACGATACCGTCAATCAAAATGAATACAAGCGCATTCGCATACGTAAACCCGAAGCCTACGCACATTGTATATACGAAGAATGCGTTAAGACCCATACCAGGCGCTTGCGCCAAGGGCAAACCCGCCAGCAAACCGATAAGTACCGTACCGATAATTGCAGACAGCGCCGTCGTGATATACATTGCGCCGTACGAAACGCCAAGTACGTTGAATCCGTTACCGAACGGATCGGCAAACATACCCGCATTGACCATCAAAATGTAAACCATTGCCATAAACGTCGTAAGACCGGCTACGATTTCCGTTTTGAGAGTCGTTCCCTTTTTGCGCAGCTGGAATTTCTTTTCAAAGAAAGATTCGTTTGCTGCGACTTCTTCTTTGGTTTCGACGACTTCGTCTTTTTCCAAATCAGCCATAAAACTACTCCTTAAAATATAAGTATTTCCCAAGTTCTCCCCGAGATTATCATAATATTATCACAATTGTCGAAATTTGTCAATACTTCGAGGGCGTTTTTTCAAAAAAACTTTTTTCCTTGAAATGCTTGACATTCTTGGAAAAAAGAGTATAATTATATATTGAACAATAAAAAACGAGGTGTTTTATGAAAATTATTGTAACGGAAAACTATGAAGAAATGAGCCAAAAAGCGTCCGAAATCATTATCGGTATCGTAAAGAACAATCCCAACGCCGTTTTGGGTCTTGCAACGGGCACAAGCCCGATCGGCACGTATCAAAATATGATTAAGGATCACAAGGAAAACGGAACGTCGTATAAAAACGTTTCCACGGTAAACCTCGACGAATACGTCGGTTTGACCGCTGATCACGATCAAAGTTACGCCTACTTTATGCGTAAAAATCTGTTTGACGGATTGGATATCGACCAGACAAATACAAATCTCCCTTGCGGTTCGGCAAAGGATTTGAAAGCGGAATGTGACCGCTACAACGCCCTCCTTGCAAAAAAAGTTCCCGACGTACAAGTGCTTGGGCTTGGCTCGAACGGACATATCGGCTTCAACGAACCGGGTACGCCGATCGATTCCGTAACGCATCTTGTAGACCTTACGGAAAGCACAATTAAGGACAATTCCCGTCTGTTCGCTTCCGTGGACGAAGTACCCCGCCAAGCGCTTTCCATGGGTATCAAAAACATTATGCAAGCGAAATCTATCGTTATGGTAGTTTCCGGTAAGAACAAAGCGGCAGCTGTAAAAGGTATGGTAAACGGCGCAGTTACGCCCGATCTTCCCGCCTCTGCCCTGCAACTCCACCCCTTTGTCACAGTCATTTGCGATAAGGATGCAGCAAGCCTTCTTTAATCTACATATTATAATATTGTATACCGTCACGGGAAGTCCGTGGCGGTATTTTTTCACTTGATTTTCGCAATACTTAACAAAATAAAAGACAAAATACTTGATTTTTTTTCGCTTTTGTGGTACAATGAACATAGCTATACTTGGGGGTATAGCAGTTTGTTGTATTTTTTCAACCGTATTACGAAAAATCAAGATCGGGCGGATTACCGCCCAACGAGGAGATATATTATGACAAGATTTAAGAGATTTTTGGCTATTTTGGCGTCGGCAATCCTTTGCCTTGGCGTATGCGTTTTCGCCTCTTGTAACAAAGACGATACCAACAATGCGCCTGCCACGGCATACACCCTTATCGTTCAGTACGAGGATAAAACTCCCGTCGTCGGTATTTCCATGAAACTTTGTAAGGTAGATGCAAACGGCAACGAGCTGCTTTGCTACGATATGCCCGCCACGGACGCAAACGGCAAAACCGTTTCAACAAACGTCAGCGAACCCGCCGTATTGCACGTAGGCATCATTTCGGGCTGTCCCGCAGGCTACACGATTGCAGACGATATTTACACGAAAGCCCAATTTGAAACAATCACGATTACCCTTATCCAAGAATAATCCAAGAGGCTTATAATGAGAAACTTGAAAAAGATTGCGGCGCTTGCCCTTGCCTTTGCCACAACGCTCGGCGCAGGGATTATCGCCGCTTGTTCCAAAGAAAACACGTCGGGCAGCCTTTCCGCTTCGGAATCGCCCGCCCCCTCGGAGTATATGTATAAAATACGCGTACAATCGGAGGGCGGTTTTGGCTTACGCGGCGTTTCCGTTACGTTGAAAAACGCGGACGGCGCAATCGTTTCGTCCAAAACGACCAGCTCGGATGGTGACGCATACTTTACAAAATCGGACGTACCCACGGCAGCAACGTACGACGTTTCAATCAGCGGACTGCGCGAGGGTTGGAACTGCAACACCTCCGTTAAATACCAAACGGGCGCGGAAGGCAGCGATTTGGTAATCCCCTGCACGCCGCAAATGCTTATGGAAGAGGCTGCGCAAAGCACGCGTTACCGCCTCGGCGACGTTATGCACGATTTCACCGTAACGACAAGCGACAACAAGCAATTCATCCTTTCCCAAATATTGGAAGAAAAGGAGATGGTGCTTTTAAACTTTTTCTACGACGGTTGCGGACCTTGCGCAACGGAATTTCCCGTTATGCAAAACGCTTATATGGAGAGCCTCGACAACGTAGAAATTCTTGCCGTCAGCACGCGTGACAATCAAGCGCAAGTAGCTTCCTATAAAGAGCGTATGGGCTTGACCTTTCCTATGGCAGGCTCGAACGATCTTTCGACGTTTTTCGGCGTTTCCGCCGTACCCGTGTCCGTGGTAATCGACCGTTACGGCGTAATCTCCTATTGGCATTTGGGTTCTATGACAGCAAAGAGCGACTTTATCGGTCTGTTCGATAAATTCACAGGCGAAAACTACGTACAGACGGTAATCGGCGAGGACGAATACACGGGTAGCGGCAACACGGGCAACGAGGAAGAGGAAAAAGTAAAACCCAACGTTTCCGCCCCTACCGCCTCGAACGTTTTACCCGTACTTGCGCAAAACAACGTCGTCGTAGCCGACAGCTTCCAATGGGACGAGGACGAATATTCTTGGCCCTTTACTATCGAAACGGACGAGAACGGCGTGAAATACTTACGCGCCTCCAACGCAAACATACACAATTCGTACGCGCTTATGCATTTTGACGTGGAAGCGCAAGCGAACAGCGCGCTCGTATTCGATCTTTGGCTGAGCACAGAAGCGGATGCAGACCTCGTGTACGTATACGTGGACGGCAACCCGATCCAAAAGCTTTCAGGTATCGTCGATCAATGGCAAACACAGCTTGCTTACGTATTTGAAAACGGACAAGCGGGCAAACACAGTATCTCCCTTTGCTATCTCAAAGATACTGCCGACAACGGCGGCGAAGATGAAGTTTGGGTAAAGAACTTCCGTTTTATCGACGCGGACGATTTGAGCGACGTGGACGACCTTGCGACGGCGTACGTACTTCGCCAAGCGGCGACAAACTTCAATGCCCCCGTTGCAAACGCTGCGCAAAAGAAAAACAAATTCAACAACTATATCGATTGGGTTTATAACGAAACGGACGGTTTTTATCACGTCAAAACGAAAGACGGTCCGCTCCTCTTTGCGTATCTTCTCGGCGCTGCGCCAAATTGGAATATGTTCGACCTTTGGCAGCTCGCGTATAACAAGTATTTGGTCGTAGACGGTATCGATTTGCAACCCAACGTGGAATATTACGCGGCAACGGCGACGAACGCCTACGTCGATTACGTACCTGTCACGCCTCAGCTGCACAAACTCCTCGATTTAATCGTTTCCGTAGACACCTACGGCGAAGAAAAAGAAGAACAATACAGAAAGGACATTTATTACGACCCTGCCTACCACGTTTCCTATCACGAAAACGAATGGTTGGAACTTTGCCTGTACTTCGACAACTACGCTTCCACCCCCGCTATGCCAGATCCCGCGCGCGGCGTTTCGTTCGACAGCGCAATCGAGGTATTCGAGGGCGAAAACAAAATCGTATGCGATAAATCGCTTGTACCCGTAGGTATCAAACACAAATTTATTCCAAAAGTTTCGGGTGTGTACCGCTTCTATTCGACGGTAGCCGCAGAGTTGCAAGGCACGTCCGCAAACACCGACCCGCAGGCTTGGATTATCGCAAGCGACAAAAAGACGGAACTTGCCTACAACGACGATTTCCTGTTGAACGCAAACAATAATAATCAAGACAATTTCAATATTTATTATTATTGCGAGGCGGGCGAAACGTACTATCTCTCCCTTGCCTTCTTCCTCAACGCTACGGGCGAATTCACCATGCAAATCGACCGTATCACGGAAAATGCGCCGTATACCTATCTCACCAACTGCGCGGAAGGAATGTATAGCTTCAACCTCGTCACCAACGAAACGTACGTACCCGGCGCGATTGCGTACACGCTTGGCAAAGACGGCGTGTATCACGTATTGGAAAAGGATGCAAACGGCAATGAAACAACGGGCGGCAAGCTGTACCTCGATATGATCAACGCCACCTATTTATTCCCGAACGATTCCTTGGAAAACGTGCTTTCCCAAGCAGATAAATATGCGGAAAACAAACGCCTGTTCTATTTGGACGGCAAGGACTACACCGCCGTTATGCGCCAATATTTGCACAAAGCGAAACTCAACGACGGCGCATATTACGGACTTGTTGAAATCGACGAACAACTTTTGGAAATCCTGTTGTCGCTTACAAAAAAAGCAGACGGCTTTGGCGGTGTCAAAAACTCTTGGCAGTACGCTTGCTATTACGAAAAAACGGCGTACGCCACGGATAAAACGGAGTAACTTATGATGAATATCAAAAAAGTATGTATTTCCCTCGCTACGCTCCTTGCGGTCGGTTCATTGGGTATGGCGGTTGCCTGCAACGACGGCGGAACAAGCGCCTCCTCGATACATAGCAGTAGCGAAAGCGGCTCTACCGCTTCCGCCGAGAGTACTTCGAGCGAGGAAAACAACTCCTCGTCGAACGGCAAAGAGGAGGAGGAAACGTTCGTGCCTATTTATCCCAAAGACGACGAAACGATTACGTGGCAAGCGCCTTTAAGCGGCAACGGCGCGCCGTATAACACCCGCTACGAATATGTAGAAGGCTATGCGGAATTGCCCTTAAAAAAGAACAAGGAACTGTATTTTTCTTTCTCTGCGCAACGTTCGGGGCAATACGCCCTGTATTCGATCGGCGGCGCGGAAAACGTGACGGTCACGCAATATTACGCTAGTTCGCAAAACATTACCAAACCGGGTACGCCCGCTTACGAAACGGAGGGAAACAATTTCTATTCCCTGTTGAACTATTCCGAAAAGGAAGTCAGCGTAGAATGGCGTGCCACCTACGGTATCAAAGCGAAAGCGGACGTAACGATTAAGGTACGCTTCGTACGCGTAGCAGATCCTTTAAAGGAATCGCAAACGATTACGAATGAGATTACCGCAAGCGAGCTTTCGGGCAAAGCCCAAAACGCCCCTGTCGGCACGTCCCCCGCCCTCGTTCCTTGGACGGATACGGACAACGTTTCCTATTTCTACGACGAAGATTACGCTATGACGGTGACGCCCCTTACCGACGGCGACCCCGTCACGGTGAAAGGCTTCTACCGCCTTGGCACAAAGGAAGAGCCGGGCGAAGTGATTTGGGCAGCAATTACAAAAATCCCCACCCGCTTGTTCGACAGAACGTTTGCCACTATTCAATACGAAGGCAATAACCTTTGCCTGTACGTGGAAACGGATGAAAACGGCGATTATCACGTCAACGATTATACGGATTTTATTATGAGCAACGGCGGCGAAATGGTTTCCGATCCCACAGGTCAGCTTATTCCCGCAACGGGCAATCCCAAAAAGCTTTGCTACGAAAACGTTGTCAATGCAGACGGTATGTACCCCGTCAATCAGGAGCTTTTCGAGTTTCTTTCCCTGTACGTGAAAAACAATCCCCCTTTCGTGGAAGAAGGCGAAACGGTGGCAGACGAAAACAAATGGCTTGCGCCCTGCTACTATTACGCAGAGCTTGAAAAAGGTTCGAAGGAAGCCCCTATCGATTGCGTGACAGGCGAAAATACCGTAAACGTAAACAAGACGTATGCTTCCGTTTACTACACGTTAAAGTCGCCCTCCGGTACAACGACGTATACCGTTTCTTCCACAAGCGAAAACCTGTTGATGTATTATAACGGCGTAAACTACGGCAAAAGCGGCAGCTTTACGGTAACGCTTGAAGCGGACATTTTGGGTAAAACGCTCGAATTTAAAACGGCGGACGGCGGCACAGGTTCGTTCTCATTCACGGTAAACGAAGCTTCGGGCACGCCCGAAAACCCGATTGTTTTGAACACTCTCGGCAAGCTAACGCTCCCCTTGCAGGAGATTATTCTCTTGGACGGCGACAAGCTCTGCCAAGCGGTGTTTACGTACACGGTATCGCAAAACGGCACGCTGACAATCACAACGGACGATACGCTGGAAATCGACGTGGACAACGCAACGCTCAAAGACGGTGCATTGACAACCGCCGTCGTCATAGACGAAACGACGGGTACTGCGGTTATTACAATTGTCGTATCCGCAACCACCTTAACGGAAACAACCGTCGAAATCATCTTTACGCCCGAGGCGTAATCCCCTTTGCTTTTGAGGTTGTTTAACCTTGAAATAAACTAAGAAATCTAATAAACGGAGGTAACATTATGGCAAAATTCAAGAAACTTGCCCTGCTTTGCAGCGCTTTAATGGCGACGGCAACCGTAGCGGGTTTGGCGGCTTGCGAAGAAGTACACGTACATAAATACGGTACGGATCGTAAAACGGACGCTACCCACCATTGGTATGCTTGCGAAGACGAAACGTGCACGGACACCGTGGGTAAGGAAGAACACAAGTGGAACGACGGCGAGGAAACGAAAGCTCCCGCAGTCGGCGTAGACGGCGAAACGACGTATACTTGCGTTGTTTGCGGCGCAACCAAGAAAGAAGCAATCACGGGCTACGCAAACGAACGCCTTGGCGCAGAGGGCGTAGAAGGCGAAGTAAAGGTAGCGAACTCCTTTATAACGGCGGAAGGCGCAGAATACGCTCCCACCGAAGTCACGTACGAATATCTCGAAGCGGGCACGTATTTCGTAACCTCGTCCGTTGAAACCGTAACCTTTGCAGTAGGCGAAACGGCTTCTATGGGTAACTATTTTACGTACGACGTCGCAGAAGCGGGCGTAGTTACGCTCAAACTCACGTTGACCGTTTGGGATGAAACGATAACGGAACAAGACGTAGATTATACGATTGTCAAAGTATCCAACGCAACGCTCAACAACGC
>JAFTPR010000008.1 GCA_017463145.1 Clostridia bacterium | reverse complement strand
GCCGTCGAATACGGGGGTAGCAATCTTCCACCCAAGCTGCTTACAAACGTAGCCGAGGTGTACTTCGAGCACCTGCCCGATATTCATACGCGAAGGAACGCCCAAGGGGTTGAGCAAGATTTGAAGAGGCGTACCGTCTGCAAGGAAAGGCATATCGGCCTGCGAAAGCACGCGGGAAATAACGCCCTTATTACCGTGACGACCCGCCATCTTGTCGCCGACTTGAATCTTACGCTTCTGCGCAATATATACTCTTACGAGCTTGTTTACGCCCGGTTCGAGTTCGTCTTTGTTTTCTCTCGTGAACACCTTAACGTCCACGACTACGCCGCCCTCGCCGTGCGGCACTTTAAGAGAAGTATCTCTAACCTCTCTCGATTTTTCGCCGAAGATGGCGCGAAGCAATCTTTCTTCTGGCGTAAGTTCCGCTTCGCCTTTCGGGGAAACTTTACCGACGAGAATATCGCCGCTTTGTACCTCTGCGCCGATACGGATAATACCGTCCTCGTCCAAATCTTTCAGCGCGTCGTCGCCGACGTTGGGAATATCGCGCGTAATTTCTTCCGGACCGAGCTTGGTATCTCTTGCTTCCGTCTGGTGTTCTTCAATATGAATAGACGTAAACACGTCGTCTTGCACGAGTTTTTCGGAAAGCAGGATAGCGTCCTCGTAGTTGTAGCCCTCCCACTCCATATAACCGATAAGGATATTCTTACCGAGCGCAAGCTCGCCGTTGTTCGTCGAAGGACCGTCCGCGATAATCTCGCCTTTCGCCACTCTGTCGCCCGTGGAAACGATCGGGCGTTGGTTCAAGCACGTACCTGCATTGGAACGCTCGAACTTCTTCAAAGGATATTCGGCAATCGTACCGTCGTCCTCGCGAATTTTAATCATATTCGAGGAGCAACCTACAACGACGCCCGCTTCTCTTGCGGTAACGATAACGCCGGAATATTGCGCGATAGAGCTTTCGATACCCGTTGCAACAATAGCCGATTCCGTTTTCAAAAGAGGAACTGCCTGACGTTGCATGTTCGAGCCCATCAAGGCACGGTTGGTATCGTCGTTTTCCAAGAACGGAATAAGCGCCGCCGCAACGGAAACGAGCTGTTTGGGCGAAACGTCCATATAGTCCATTTTCTCACGGGGCATTTCCGTAATATCGTTTTGGTGACGACAACCTACGCGCTCGTTGACAAATTTACCTTCTTCGTCGAGCGGTTCGTTTGCCTGCGCCACGATATATTTATCTTCTTCGTCCGCCGTAAGATAGTCCACGTGCGACGTAACGATACCCGTTTCCTTGTCCACTCTGCGGTACGGGCTCATAATAAAGCCGTACTCGTTCACCTTTGCGAACGTAGCAAGCGACGTGATAAGACCGATATTTTGACCTTCGGGCGTTTCGATAGGACACATACGACCGTAGTGCGTATGGTGAATGTCACGTACCTCGAACGTAGCGCGATCTCTGTTCAAGCCGCCCGGACCGAGCGCGGAAAGTTTACGCTTGTGCGTAAGCTCTGCGATAGGGTTGGTTTGATCCATAAACTGCGACAGCTGCGAAGAACCGAAGAATTCTCGAATGACTGCCGATACGGGACGGATATTGATGAGAGCGGACGGCGTGATCTCTTCGGGATCTTGCGTAGCCATTCTCTCTTTGATAAGTCTTTCCAAACGGTTGATACCGATACGGAGTTGGTTTTGAAGCAATTCGCCTACGGAACGTACGCGGCGGTTGCCCAAGTGGTCGATATTATCGATCGTGCCGATACCGTAGCGAAGGTCGAGGTTGGTCGAAACGGATGCAACGATATCGTCCACCGTCACGTGCTTATGGCAAAGCTTGTCGATAAGCGGACGAAGTTCCTTTTTCTGCGCCTTGGTGGGCACGGGATGACCGCTCGACATAATTTCGTGGAAGAGCTTACAAGCCGCAACGAATTTACGACGGTTTTCTCTTCTCTTTTCTCTGTTTTTCTTTTCCTCGGGCTTCTCGTCCGGTTCTTCCGCTTTCTCGATTGCGTAGTACAACTCGTTGATTTGGTCGCAATATTTTTCAGCGACCTCTTCAACGGTCAACTCGGAACACTCCGCAGCAATCAGCTTGGAGAATTTGTAGTTGGGATAGAAGATCGTGGGAAGCAAGCCGAAGTCTTTCGCTCTCGCCTGTACGGGAATATCGGAAATTTCCGCAAATTCAACCGTGTTGTTTGCAATAATCTTGTGCTTAATCTCGCCGTCCTCGGGATCGTCTACGAGTACGAATACTTCGTTGACGCCGCAATTTTGAATAGCGCGCGCTTTCTCCTCGGAAATACGTTCGCCCTCTTCTGCGATCAATTCGCCCGTTTCGGGGTTGACGATCATCTCTGCTACGCGTTGACCTGCCAAACGGTAGGAAAGATTGAGCTTTTTATTATACTTGTATCTGCCCACCTTTGCGATATCGTAACGGCGGGATTCAAAGAACAGATTGACAAGGTGCGTTCTTACCGCTTCTTCCGTAGGCGCGTCGCCGGGACGAAGACGGAGATACAATTCTCTCAAACCGTCCGATTCCGACTTTGCGGTATCCTTTGCAAGCGTGGCGGCAATCATTTTATTGCCGGGGAACAAGTCCTCGATTGCACGGTTAGAACCGAAGCCAAGCGCACGGAGAAGCACCGTGATACACAGCTTCTTCTTTCTGTCTACACGTACGTACAAAGCGTCGTTTGCGTCCTGTTCAAGCTCCAACCACGCGCCGCGGTTGGGCATAACGGTCGTAGCGAACATTTCTTTACCCGTCTTGTCCTTACTCGACGCATTGTATACGCCGGGCGAACGAACGAGCTGGGAAACGATAACACGCTCCGCGCCGTTGATGATGAAAGCGCCGTTCTCGGTCATAAGCGGAAGTTCGCCCATAAACACGTCCGATTCCACAATTTCGCCGCCTTTCATCTTGTTGACGAGGCGAACCTTTACGCGGAGCGGAAGCGCATACGTAGCGTCGCGGGTGCGGCACTCTTTTTCGTCATACTTGGGTTTGTCGCCGAATTTGTGCTCTAAGAAATAGAGCTCAAAGCGGTCGGAGTAGTCCGTGATCGGGGAGAAATCCTCAAAGACTTCGTCAATGCCCTCTTCAATAAAGGCTCTGTAACTGTCCTTTTGGATTTCAACGAGGTCGGGAATGTCAATGACTTCGTCGATCTTACCGAACTTTCTTCTTTCGGTCTTGCCGTACTTGGAAATAGGTAAATCCATCAGTTAAAAAATCTCCTTTTATTTTTCAGCGATCTACCGAGTATATCTTTTCATCGATAAAAATCGAATTTTTCTTGTTTTTGCGCCTTATGCTTTTGACTTTTTTCCGCTTTTGCGATATAATAATATCATAAGCGGTTCGTTTTGGCTTCAATCCCTTACTTTTCAAGGGTTTTACGCATATCTTTCCGTTTCAGAAAAAATGCACCGAGCGCCATTACACCATTTTAAGCATAATGATACATTATTAAATTATACCCCCCGATAAAAAATCTGTCAAGCATTTTTGGAAGCATTTTTTAATTTTCTCAAAATTTTTCATAGAAAAAGGAGGTCGCGCATATGCGGATCGACAAATTTTTAAAGGTTTCGCGCATTTTAAAGCGCCGCACCGTCGCGCAAGAAGCTTGCGGCGAGGAAAAGGTGCTGATCAACGGCAAGGTAGCAAAACCCTCCGCCGCCGTAAAAATCGGCGACGAGATTGAGGTCCTGTACGCCGCAGGCAGCTTAAAAATCCGCGTTTTGAACGTAAAAGAAACGGTAAAAAAAGAAGAGGCTTCTTCTTTATATGAGGTAATCGTATGAAAACGAGCGTATGCGCCGTTATCTGCGCGGGCGGCAAAGGTTTGCGCGCAGGGTTTCAACAAAACAAACTTCTCGTTTCTCTGCAAGGCGAACGAGTATTGAAAAAGACCCTTTCCGCCTTTGATTTCCCGCTGATTGACGAAATCGTCGTTTCCGCCGCCCAAGAGGACTTTGCGGAAATTTCCGCGCTTTGCGCTGCTTTTCCTCGGACAAGCGTCGTCGTTGGCGGCGCGACAAGAAGCGAATCGGTATACAACGCCTTGAAAACGGTGCAATCGGATATCGTACTTATTCACGACGGGGCGCGCCCGTTCGTTACCAGAACGGTTATTGAGAGGTGTGTCCAAAGCGTAAAGGCGTACGGAAGCGGTATTTGCGCCGTACCCGCTTCGGACACGGTAGCCGTCGTTAAGGACGGGTATATCGTCAACGTTCCCAACCGAGATTCCCTTACTATGATACAAACGCCGCAAGGCTTCTACAAAGAAAACATATTGTACGCGTATACGCGCGCGTTTGAAAACGGCGAAGTCTGTTTTACGGACGACTCCTCCCTGTTTGCCGTCTATTGCGGTAAACCCCGCCTTTGTGCGGGCGAGAGGGAGAACGTCAAGCTTACCTACGCCCAAGACTTTGCAAGCAACACCGCCAGATGCGGACACGGCGTAGACACGCACGCTTTTGGAAAATTGCAAGATTATATCCTGCTTGCAGGCGTAAAAATCCCCTCCGAAAGCGGACTTATCGCCCATAGCGACGGCGACGTACTTACGCACGCCGTAATGGATGCGCTCCTTTCGGCGGCAGGCTTGCGGGATATCGGTTTCTACTTCCCCGATTCGGATAAAAAATGGAAAAATGCAAATTCTATGGAAATGCTTGCCACAGTAGTTTCCCTTATCGCGGACAAAGGCTACGCCGTCAAGAACATATCCGTTTCCATACAAGCGGAAAAGCCCCGTCTTGCAAACCATATCGAGGCTATGAAAACGTCGCTTGCAGGCGCGCTCCGTATCGACCCTACCGCCGTCGGCATTACGGCAGGTACAAACGAGGGGCTTGGATACGTTGGCGAGGGCAAAGGTATTATCGTACACGCATACGTATTATTGCAATAAGTAGGAGGAACTATGGCAAAAACCAAAACACCCACTAGTCAATTCGTTTGCTCGGAATGCGGCTACACCGCCCCCAAGTGGCTGGGCAAATGCCCCGACTGCGGGAATTTCAATACAATGCAGGAAGAGCTTGTCCGCGTGGAAACGGCAACCCCCGCCGCAAGATCGGGCGTAGCGCAAATGAAAGCTCGCGCGCTTCCCCTTTCCAAAATCGGCTACGAACGGTTTGACAGAGTGCCAAGCGGTATCGACGAATTCGACACCGTGCTCGGCGGCGGGATTGTGCGCGGTTCGCTCGTTCTCCTCGGCGGCGACCCCGGCATAGGCAAATCCACACTTTTAACACAAGTTTCCGCGCATCTTGCCAAAACGCACAAGGTACTGTACGTTTCCGCAGAGGAAAGCTGTTCGCAAGTAAAAATGCGCTGTGACAGATTGGGCTTAAATTCGGACAACCTCTTTCTGTTAAACGAAACGTGTTTGGAAGATATCGAAGCGGACGTAGACGGAAACGAGTTCGTGGTAATCGACTCCATTCAAGCCGTTTACACGGAAGCAATGTCCTCGGCGGCGGGCAGCGTGGGGCAAGTACGGGAATGCGCCTCCAAACTGATGCGTATTGCCAAATCGAAAAACATCACTTTCTTTATCATCGGACACGTCACCAAAGAGGGCGCGTTAGCAGGTCCGAAAGTGTTGGAACATATTATGGACACCGTACTGTATTTCGAGGGACATCAAGAGGACAATTTCAAACTGCTCCGCGCGGTAAAAAACCGTTTCGGCTCGGCGCAGGAAGTAGGCGTGTTCGAGATGACGGACGAGGGCGTGAAAAGCGTCCGCGATTATTCCGAGCTGTTTTTATCCGAATCAAGAGGCGTTGCGGCAGGCTCGGCAGTCACGCCGTCCGAAAGCGGCAACCGCTGTATGAACGTCGAAATCCAAACCCTTATATCCAAAACAGCGTTCGGTATGCCCCGCAGAATGAGCCTCGGCGTGGATTACAACAAGCTCGTCGTGTTGATAGCGGTATTGGAAAAGCGTTGCGGTATCCCCTTCTTTGCTTCCGACGTATACATCAACGCTATGGGCGGGATTAAACTCAACGAACCGTCCGTCGATCTGGCTATCTGCGCCTCGTTGGCAAGCTCGGCTACGGATATCCCTATCGACAAGTACACCGCCGTATTCGGCGAGGTAGGCTTGACGGGCGAAATACGCGCCGTGACGTATGCGGATAAACGCGTAAACGAGTGTTTGAAAACAGGTTTTAAACGGGTAATTTTACCCGAAAAAAATATGAAGTCCTGCGAAAAATATAAGAACAAAATCGAGCTTGTTCCCGTCCGCTACGTTGGACAAATGCTAAAAGCACTCTCTTTACGCCCCACGCAAAACTAAACACAAAAAAAGAAAGGCGACTGCTTTTTATGAGCAGCCACCTTTCTTTTTTACTCTATCAAATACCCAAACCGCCCTGCGACAAAGCTCTATTCAGCTTTGCAATCTCTTCGGAAAGATACTGATTCCGATTGACAAGTCTTTTATGTTCCCTTACGCATTTGATTACTTTTACGATTCCAACAATCAAACCTATTACCGTCCAACATAATAACAATCCCCAAAAAATTGCGCCAAAAATAGACCAAGGTAATAATTTAAGTCTACTTTTATTGGACTGCAACTCAACTTCATACTCTTGCTTTTTACATACGGGACACTCACCCGTATGCCCCGTATACGCCGAACAATCGGAACACATTGCCTTTCCGCAAAAACGACAAGTAGCAACAGCTTCCCTTCCGCTGTGAATAAAACACTTCATTTTTTCTTCTCCTTTTTCTTTTGATTTTAGTGTTTTTTATATTATAAATCACCTAATATGCGATTGTCAAGCGAAAAATTGTATAATATGCGATAATTTTTCTGATAATTTTTATATAAGGTGAAGAAAATGGACTTGGCGCAAATACAAATACGATTAAGAGAATGTATCAAACAATCCTCTTATTCCCAGAAAGAGATTGCAAAAGAAATCGGCGTTTCAGCGCAGACGATATCAAAATATATGAAACAAAATATATTTCCTGCTCTTGATACGCTCGCAAAACTCTGCAAATTGTTAGACGTTCGCTCCGATTATATCCTCGGATTGTGCGAATATTAAAACGGAGAACAGCAAACACCCCCGACGTTTTTTTAACGTCGGGGATGTTTGCTACAATGATATTTATAACAATTTTGCGATTATATCCTCTCTGTTTTCGGGGGACAGATACATTGGCGGTACGTCAAACACAGTTTTGCAACCGTATGTGCCCTCTTTGTTTAAACGGTAAGCTGCTCTTGCAAACGCCACGAGTACGGAAGCGGTAAATTCTGCATTGGAATCGAGCTTCAACGAATATTCAACGATATGCTTATGCTCGCCGTTTGCACCCGTTGCACCGCTACGTATCACTACGCCGCCGTGGGGCAAGCCTGCGTGGTTTTCGTCAAGCTCCTTTTGGGAAATGAAATGCACCGTGGTATCGTAATCGGCAAAATAGTTGGGCATTGTAACAATTTCCCGTTCAATACGCGCTTTATCCGCGCCCTCTTTCGCCACAACGAAGCACTCCCTTTTATGCTTTTCGCGGGTAGTAAGCGCAGGCTGTTCCCCGCCCCGTACGGCATGAAGCGCCGCTTCTACGGGAATGGTGTACTGCTTCGCATCCGCAACGCCGTCAATGCGACGGATTGCATCCGAATGTCCTTGGCTTACGCCTTTGCCCCAAAACGTATAGTCCTTACCGTCAGGCAAAATACAGCCTGCGTACAGCCTCGCAAGCGAGAACATACCAGGATCCCAACCGACGGAGATAAGCGCCGTCGTTTTTGCTTTTTGCGCCACCTCGTCCACTTTTTGCAAGTGACAAGGAATATTGGCGTGCGTGTCGAAGCTGTCCACAACGTTAAAGTTCTTCGCAAGCGCAGGGGTCTGTTCGGGCAAATCGCGCGCACTACCCCCGCAAAGAATCAACACGTCTATCCCGTCTTTCTTATTTTGCAGTTCGTCCGCGGCGTATACCGTCGCCCCACGTGTTTGCACCATTTGCGGAGCGCGGCGCGTAAACACGCCCACAAGCTCCATATCGGAGTTCTGCGCGATTGCCGCTTCAACTCCCTTGCCTAAATTTCCGTAACCGTAAATACCAATCCGAATACGCATATAAAATTACCGCCTTTTTCTGCTTTATAGTATAGCATATGCATAAATTTTTTTCAAGCGCCTGCGCATAAAAATATATTTCAACTTTTTAATACTTGCTATGCAAAAAATGAAAAGCGGCTTCGGATAGAAACCGCTTTGATACGTTTTTAACGCAGCATTGCAACGTAGATACGTTGTTTTTAGTACATCTCGACGTAAGCGTCGCGCTCCGCTCCCACCGACACATATTTAATCTTGCAACCACAAGCTTCTTCCAAATATGCGATATAGTCGAGCGCTTCTTTGGGCAAATCCTCTTTCTTGCGGCATTTCGAGATATCGCAATTCCAGCCTTTAACCGTCTTAAATACGGGCTTGCAATCGTCAAGCACGTCGATAAACGGGAACTCGTTTATCACTTCGCCGTTTAACTCGTAAGCAACGCAAACCTCGATTTCCTCATACGCAGAAAGTACGTCCATTTTCGTCAATGCAATTTCCGTTGCGCCTTGACAACGAATACCGTAACGGGAAGCTACGATATCGAACGGACCCACTCTTCTGGGTCTGCCCGTCGCCGCGCCGTATTCCCCACCGAGATCACGGAGTTTTTTCGCTTTGTCGCCGAAGTATTCCGCCGTGAACGGACCTTCGCCAACACAGGTCGAGTACGCTTTCATAATCCCGACGGAATTATCGAGTTGAAGTTGCGGCACGCCCGCACCGATTGGCGCATACGCCGCAATCGTCGAGGAGGACGAGGTGTAGGGATGAATACCGAAATCAATATCGCGCATTGCACCAAGCTGCGCCTCGAACATAATATTTTTACCCTCTGCATTTGCTTGCGTAAGGTAAATACCCACGTCGCAAACAAACGGCGCAAGTTTTTTGCCAAACTCTTCAAAGTATGCAATAATATCTTCCGTTTTTACAGCTTCCGCCTTATACCCGCCTACAACGGTAAGATTTTTCCATTCAACGATATCCGCTACGCGGGCATACAATTTTTCGGTGTTGAGAAGTTCGCCCATACGGAACGCCTTTTTATAGTATTTATCCGCATATACGGGCGCAATACCACGACGGGTAGAACCGAATTTCTTACCCGCAAGACGGTCCTCTTCCAAGCAATCTTGCAATACGTTGTAGGGCATTGTGATAACCGCTCTGTCCGAAATTTTGAGGTTTTCGGGCGTAATTTTAATACCCGCCTCCTGCAATTTCGCAATCTCCCCGCAAAGGTGCTTGATATCGATAACCATACCTGGCCCCATTACGTTGACGACTTCCTCACGTAAAATACCCGAAGGAAGCAAATTCAAAATGAATTTACCGCGCTCGTTAATAACGGTGTGCCCTGCATTGTTGCCGCCTTGATAACGGCAAACCACGTCGTATTGCTCCGAAAGCAAATCGACCATTCTGCCCTTGCCCTCGTCGCCCCAGTTGATACCGCAAATCGATTTAAGCATATAACTACTCCTTAATGGTTTTTTCCTTGATGACCTTGCTTTTTTTAAACGCGAAAAAACCGAGTGCCCGTAAACACCCCGATTTTTTCCGTACTTAATTATAGCCTATTTTTTTTTACTTGTCAAGCTGAAATTACGCCTTATAATGATTTTATAAAAATTTCTAAACCTTTTTCCGAAATTCATTTTACCACAAGACAGGCGTACCATCCGTATCGTAATGCCAATAATTCCCTTTTTCAGACGGCTCTTCTTCTGAATAGAAATATACATGTAACTTCTCTTCGAATTCTTTAAACCATGCGTCCACCTTTTCTTTTCCCCAAAAATACGGACCTTCCTCGTAAAGACTGTATACTTCTTTTATCTTCTCGTAGAGAAATTCAAACGAAGTCCATTCCTCTTCCGTTCCCGTATAGTAAAACGTATTTAAAGTATCCGCAGGGTACGCTACATAGCCATCCGCGGGAAAAAAAGCGGTAATTTCCAACGCCTTTATCTCTTTGGGCAGAACAATACTTTTCAAGGCTTTGCTCGAAAAGGCGTATACGGCAACGCTTTGCAAATTCTTGGAAAGCGTGATACGTTCCGCCTGTATATTGGCAAAAGCACCTCTATCAACGCTTGTGATTTGGTTAGGCAATGCAAAACTTTCCAAGCCGCTTCGACCAAAAGCTCCTTGGTCTATCCACGTCACGCTGTCGGGAATAACAATTTCCGTCAAGCTCATGCAATCGTAAAACATATTGCGCGGAATCGATGTCAACGTGTTGGGCAACGTTACGTTTTTTAAACTGGAACAACGTTCAAAAAGACTCTCTCCCAATTCCGTAATGCCGTCGCAGAAAACGACGGTCGTCAACTTGTCGCATTTAGCAAAAGCAGATCCACCGATCGTTCTCACATTTTGCGGTATGGTAACGCCTGTCAAACCGCTTCCTTTAAACGCACCGTTTTTAATAACCTCCGAGCTTTCGGGAAGCAGTATTTCCTCCAAAGCAGTACAATTGAAAAAAGCAAAGCTGCCTATCCACAGCAAGCCCTCGGGCAAGCGTACGTTTTGCAAAGCGGCGCAACCCAGAAAAGCAGACCAACCAATACCTTGTACGCTATCGGGAAGCGCCACCTCCGTAAAAGGAACATTTTGAAAAAGATTGCCTGCAAGCAACCGCACACCTTGCGGGAAATCCGTTGTCTGCAACGCCGTATGGCTACCCCTGTATTCGTATAATACGTCGTCGCAAAGAATAAATTCACCCGATTGCTTTTCGTACCACGGCGTTCCTCGCAATATATGTTGCCCGACGAATTGAATACTTTTGGGAATGGTAAGCCCCGTCAAAGCCGTATTTTCAAAGGCATAATCCCCGATTTCTTTCAGTTTTGCGGGAAGAACAAGCTCTTTAAGCGCAACGTTGGCGAATGCATAGTTACCTACCGTTTCAAGGTTTTTCGATAAATCGATTTCCGTAACACCGCTGTCCATAAATGCATAATTCCCTATCGTCGCTACGCCGTCGGGCAAACAAAGCTCCGTTAAAGCGGTACACCCTTGAAATGCCCTCGCGTCTATTTCTTGTAAATTCTCGGATAAAGAAATCTCCGTTAAAGCGGTGCAATCCCGAAAAGCCGATCTTGCAAGCGTTATAACACTGTCAGGCACGTCTATGCTTGTCAACTTTTTACACGCATAAAATCCCCCTACCGTTTCTACCCCGTACGGCAAATAGACCTCCTCCAACTTCGCCTCGTAAAACACCTCAAACGTCATTGTTTTTAAATACTTTGGCAGTCGTACGGCAGTTACGTCACGGTAGCTGACGGGCGTAGGAGAAAGCAAGGTCAACTGCGGAGAAATGACGGTGACGGGTTTGCCGTTTACGTAGTCGGGATACACCAATCTTCCGTCGGCGGGTATACTCACCTGCATACACGAAACCTCGTACGTATCGTCGTTGAGAAGCGTATACGTAAGCTTTTGCGTAACGCTTTCCGTATGGTAAGATATGCGTTCCCAAGGAGAAAGCGCGCCGTTTTCGCCTATCGCGCGTACGTCTATGGTATAGCTTCTGTCGGGAGAAAGGTAGGCAAATAAGCTAAATTCGTTTTCTTTTGTCTCGTATTCATCCTCGCCGATACGCACCACATATTCCGTTGCGCCGTCCACTTCCTTCCAAGTCAGTTTCCAAAAGTCCGCTTCCACGTTTTTCGGCGCGGCAAGCGCATACGTAGGCGCAGGAGAAGACGAAGCGTCGGGCGTGCGGCTTTCGCCGCACGCCGCCATACAACCGAGTGTAAACACTGCCATACATACGGTTATCAAATGCTTCATCTCAATAATCCTCCGCATCGCGCCCTAACCAGCTATACCAAAAGCCGCCCCCTCTTGCGTCGTGATATACCCACAACATTAAATCACTTTCTCCCGGTATCACTTGTTCTCTTTCGATTATATAGACGGGCATAAGATAATTTAAATCAGAAGCCAATAACTCCTCTTGAATTATTTCCAAATCAGCAACAAGAGCACCTTCAAAGCACCAAATCCCCATAGCACATATACTTAAATTCAAAGGATTGTTTTCAAACAACTTTGCTAATAGCTCAAAAACAGTATAAGTTCCATTTCGTGTAATATCGCTAAAATATGAGCCCTCGGGTTCATATCTTACAATATGTATTCCCGAATTGGCTATGGCGTCCTGCATAGAAGGACCTTCCACGTCAAGACCCCACATATCACAAATTTTTTCAACCAAATAGGAGTAAAAAGGACTTGTATCAATAAGTTGCTTATCCAACAATATCCATTCGGGAACAGTGCCAAAATCCCCAAGGGCATTATCGACGAAATTGGGAATTATATTGGGGATATACTGCCCCGAGTACGTATAATCGCCATATGCTTTCGCACGAACGGTTTTGCCGCCGTTCAACGTGAAGAATCCCACAAAGAGCATTACAACTGCCAAAAGTGCCGCCAAAAATTTGTTTTTTGTTTTTGTTTGCATAAAAATTTCTCCTTTATAAATTTATTTTTTGTTGGTTTTTTAATTAAATTGCCCCGTACTACAATGGACTCACCTACCGATATTATTTTTGAGAACTGCTCGACAAAGCGTATTGTGCGCAGGGTCAAGCAAGAAAGAAAGCTTTCCGTTCTCTATAATAGATATCGTCGGTCTGTCCAACTTTGTTCTAAAAAGTCCGTTTTTCACGAAAAATTTATTAGCCGCTTTTGAATATATCCATTTTACCATATTTTGGATATACTTTCAAGTAAGTGACAATACTTTTATCGAAGAAATAAATCATGCACTACAATTTAATTCAAAAAATCGATTTATTATATAAAAACAAACCCGCTTAGCAAACAGCCTTGCGGAAAGGGTTTTTAATCATTTGTGTACGAGCTTTTTTACAATAAAGCATTGCAGGCGTTTAGGCAATATTCCCAAAAGAGTCAATCCAAAATGCCTATGCTTTGCGTACACGTATTTAGGGTGTTTTTTTAAAGCGATTTTATACACGAACGCCGCCAATTTTTCCGCGGGAATCGGTTTACCCGTGAATTTTGCCACGAGCCTACAAAAATGCTTTGCTTCCTCTTTGTATAAAACGGTACTGTCGCAAAGCGCTTGCGTGGACGTTGCCGAACCGTCCGAAAGCGCCGTTTTCACAGCGCCAGGGCGCAAGGTAATCACTTTCTGTCCAAGCAAATTGAGTTCTTGCCGAAGTGCTTGCGCGTACGAATCGACCGCTGTTTTCGCCACGCTGTAAATGCCGTTGAACGGCAACGGATCGAGCGGAGCAACCTCGCTGCTTGTAATGAGTATCCGCCCGTCCTTTTTCAACAACGAATGGAAAGTTTTATTTACAAGCACCGTACCGAGCAGATCTATTTCAAAAATACGTTTGATTTTTTCATAATCCGTTTCGATAAAAGAACCCATTGTATGTACGCCCGCAAAATTGCAAATGCAATCCAACGCAACACCATTTGCAGACAATTGTTCCGCCGCGGCTTTCAATGCCGCTTCATCTGTAATATCCGCTTGGATTGGGATATATTGCCCTGACGGGAATACGGGTGTACAAACGTCTAACGCATACACGGTATGCCCGTTTCGCAAAAATTCTTCCGCAACGGCTTTACCTATCCCCGCCGCCGCGCCCGTTATCAATACTGTTTGCATTTTTCTTACCTGCCTTTATAGAATTATAACATAACCGCTTTTCGATTGCAAGAAAAAACCGACCAAAGTCGGTTTTTTCCTTTTATTTTTCTTCGAGGGTCAAATACGTTGCGGGGTCTACGATACTCCCGTTTTCGGTAATTTCAAAATGCAAGTGCGCGCCGTCTTTATATTCGTTGCCGTTTGCCTCTGCAACCGTTGCGATTACGTCGCCCTTTTCAACGGTATCGCCCACTTTCAGTCCTTCCGCTTCGTTCACGAAACGGTAATACGTTTTTATGCCGTCACCGTGGTTAACCACAATTTCCGTGCCAAGCAAGATATCGTCTTTATAAATACTTTCAATCGTACCTGTTTCCGCGCAAAGCACTTCCGTACCCGCCGCCGCGGAAAAATCGATACCGGTATGTTCGTAATAGCAATTCAGCGTTTGGTTATGATAAAAACCGTAATCGTTGAGCACCGTAACCGATTCGATCGGCATAATCATTCCCTCCGGCGTTACGACCACCTGTTCGCCGTCACCGCTGCCGTCACCCTCGTTGTTACCGCCGTTGCCGCCCGTAGAATCCGTTTCCGACGAAATGGGCGGGTTCGGATTGTTCACTTGTTGCTCCTTATCGCTTACAGACACCGTGATCGCCACCGTAACAATAGCAATCAGCGCAACTGCACAACCGATCGCCGTCGCCAAATAAAACCGCTTCTCGCCCCCGATACGCTTCTTCTTGCTTTTTTCCTTCTTTTCGTTTTGTTCTTTCATTTTTCTATCCTCCGAAAACTTTGTATGTAAATGTTTTCCACCGTTGCCCGCTTTTATACGTAATTTTTTAATTTTTTTCAAAAACCGCCGAAGATAACGGGCGTTCCCACCGTCGTACGCGTAGCGTCCGTTGCAATATGCAGATTAACCCGCTTCCCCTCAATGTACACGCTTTCCTGCCATTCTTCCACGCAATAATATAACGAAGTCACGCCGCAAACAGTTTCCGTTTTTACAAGTCTTGCCCCAACCTTCTCCGTAAAATCAGATAAATCCGTTTCTGCGCTTAGTGTCACGCTTTCTCCCCGCACAAAAAAAACGTCTTGAAACGACAGATCGGTTTTGATAATGGCAGACGAGGAAGCGCTGTAAAGATAATACGTACGCTCGCCCGCAAGCGCGTTCAATTTTCCAAACGTTTTCAGTTTGTACAACACGCCCGACCCAATCGCAAACAAGCACGAAAGCGATAAGGCAATAAACCGTTTAAACATAAGAAAAACTCCCTCCCGCAACATATTGCGAAAGGGAGTATTGACACAAATTTTCTATTTTATACCTTAAAAATCCGCAAGTTTTTCTCCACCGAGCAAATGGATATGCAAATGCGGAACAGTCTGACCGCCGTTTTCGCCTTGATTGACGATCACGCGGTAGCCGCCGCAAAGCCCAAGCTGTTCTTCTATCTTGGGAATCGTCGCAAAGCAATGCTTTACGATTTCCGCCTTTTCCTCATCCATTTCCGCCAGCAAGGCAAAATGCGTTTTGGGGATGCAAAGATAGTGCAGCTTTGCCTTCGGTTCAATGTCCTTAATGACGATCATTTTATCGTCCTCATACAATCTGGGCGAGGGAATTTCGCCCGCTACGATCTTACAAAAAATACAATTCTCCATAACAGTTATCTCCTAATCTATATTATAGCAAACTTGCTTTTACGCCGTCTTTAAAAAGCGCCTCAACGCGTACACGGATAGGCTGTTTTGCCGTTTTCCCTGCCACGTATACGCGGATATAGTTTTCCGAATATCCCTCTGTAAAACCGTCAATGCATACTTCGGGCACAACCGTCAACTCTCTGCCGATAAACCGTTGTAAATACGCTTCTTTCTGTTTTGCACCCGCCGCCAAAATTTTATCCACGCGTTCTTTTTTCACGGCATAGGGCAATTCTTTATATTTTTTATAGGCGTTCGTACCCTCGCGCGGAGAGTAAGGGAAGGCGTGTATTTGCGCAAATCCCGCCTCCTCGACAATACGGAGCGAATCGGCAAAATCCGTTTCCGTTTCCGTTGGAAACCCAACGATAATATCCGTTGTAATAGCAGCGTTTTCAAACGCCTCGTAAATCATCTTGCACTTTTCAAGATATTCCGCGCGGGTGTAGTGTCTGTTCATACTTTTGAGTACGCTGTCCGACCCGCTTTGCAGGGACAAATGGAACTGCGGCGCAAAATTTTTTACCTGCTTTAACGCTTCCAAAAAACGGGGCGTAATGAGGCTGACCTCCAACGAGCCGAGCCGTATGCGCGTAGGCGCATCTTTTACGGCAAGCATCAAATCCGTCAAATCCCGTCCTTCCTCGTCCTTGTATTCGGACACGTCTATCCCTGTCACGACCGTTTCATACGAATCGCTGTTTATAATCTCCGCGCTTGCGCTTTCAAGCCTTCTGGAACGGCTTCTTCCCCGTAAATACGGAATTACGCAATACGCGCAAAAACGGTTGCAACCGTCTTGAATTTTAACAAAATTTCTCGTTTTTAAACGGTGGGGCGTAAGCATTTCCTCATACGCCTTATCCTCATCCGCTATGCGAATACCGATACGTTCCTTTTGCAGTTCCCGCGCAAGCGCAAGCACCTCGTTTTTATTCCTTGCGCCCGTCACCGCATACACGGCGTTATCCTTTTCCAAAAATGCCGTTGGGCTTTTTTGCGAGGCGCACCCGCAAACAATCACTTTTGCTTGCTTGTTGCACTTAATCGCTTTGCCAACCGTTTGCCTGCTTTTCCGTTCCGCTTCCGCCGTCACGGCGCAGGTGTTGACGATATACAAATCCGCGTAAACAAGCTCCCTTGAAACGGTATACCCAAGTTCCTCCAAACCCCGAATAAGCGAACCGCTTTCAACGTCGTTCACTTTACAGCCAAGCGTATACACCACCGCTTTCATTGCCATTCTCCAAGTGAAAACATCACGACGGATGCCAACGCCACCGCTGCCGTTTCCGCGCGTAAAATACGCTTCCCAAGCGATACGTGCTTATAACCGAGCGTCTTAGCCCCCTCCGCCTCTGCGCGGGAAAAACCACCCTCGCTGCCGACGACAATCGCCGTACTGCCCTGCAATGCGGACAAATCCGCTTCGCTGTTCGAGGCAAACTCGCAAGCAAACAACTTATTTTCGTACGCCGCACCCGCCGCAAGCGCCTTTTCAAGCGTATCGAAATACACAACCGTAGGCGCAACGGAGCGCAAGCATTGTTTTGTCGCTTCCTTTGCCACCTTATTCAGCCGTTCCAACTTGTTCTCGTTCATATAAGCAGACGAAAATTCCGAAGAAAATACGCCGATACGTTTCACGCCCAACTCTACCGCTTTTTGCACGATAAATTCGTTTTTGTCCGCATTTTTGAGATATCCGAACAAGAGGCACACGTCTGCTTCCGCTTCCCGTTGACCAAGTTCCGAACGGACGACGTTTAAAAGCATACGTTTTTTCTCCACCGCCGAAACGACGGCGGTATATTCCTTGCCGCTGTTATCCAGCAATACCACCTCTTCTCCCACGGAGGTACGAAGCACGTTTTTCGCGTGTTCAAATTCCTCGCCCGTTAGCTCTGTTATATCCGACATTTTATCCACAAAAAAACGTTTCAATGCGTACCTGCCCCCGCTTCTTTACTTTTTATGCGCCAACACAAGCGAGAACCATTCCCCCTTGCGGCGTTCGTTTATAACCTGCATTCCCACTTTTGCATACGCTTCCTTTACCAACTCCAAACGACTTTCGATAATCCCGCTTAAAATCAGCACACCGCCCGCTTTAAGGTTTTTGGGAATGGAGGGCGCAAGCATTTTCAAAACCTCGCCCGTGATATTCGCCACCATAATATCCCCTTGGATATGCGTGTTTTCCAATAAATTGGAGTGCGCCACCACTACTTTTTCCGCAACGGTATTCAGCGTTGCGTTATGTGTTGCGCTTTCGACGGCAATCGGATCAATATCCGTAAGATACGCCTTTTTTGCACCTAACTTCACGGCGGAAATACCCAAAATACCGCTTCCGCACCCTACGTCTATACACACGGTTTCGTCGGTAATGAAATTTTGTAACCATTCCACGCACATAGACGTCGTTTCGTGTTCGCCCGTGCCAAACGCCATATTGGAATCGAGCAAAACGACATGCTCGTCCGCTTGCGGCGCATAGTCAATCCATTCGGGCACGACCACAATTTTCCCAAGGTGTATAGGGCGAAAATGCTTTTTCCACACATCCACCCAATCGTCGCCGTCCACTTGGCGTTTGGTATCTTCCAAAGAACCGAACGGCAAAGCCCCGTCCCCAAGTTCTTTGGCGTTTTGGATATCCGCCAAAATAGCGGGAATCGTCACGTCTGCTTCCGTTTCCGCAATATAGCATTTTACCAGCGCTTCCTCGCCCTTACCTTGCGTAAGTTCGTCGTCCATATAATCCCAATACGTGGTGTCTTTACTTTGTTGTAACGCAATAATATCGTTCTTATCGCAAATAGTCACGCCAAAGTCCGTATAATTCCACATAATATCGGCAAGAATTTCACTTGCCTCCGTCGTAGTATGTACGGTCAATTCAATATATTTCATACGTTTACCTCT
The DNA here is from genome assembly GCA_017463145.1 of Clostridia bacterium. Lineage (GTDB taxonomy): Bacteria > Bacillota > Clostridia > Christensenellales > Borkfalkiaceae > Scatosoma. The sequence goes on along the minus strand of JAFTPR010000008.1, from coordinate 64,855 downwards.
CGTTTTATTATAGCACGAACACGGTTTTTTTGCAACAAAATTCCCCGTATGCGAAAATTTTATCAAAAATAACGAGAAATTTTTTGCAAGGTATTGACAAATTCCCCAAAAAGCGGTATTATAATATAGAAAAGAAGTATTTCAAGGAGGAAAACATATGTATTGTAGAGAATGTGGACAAAAGCTTTCCCTGCGTTTTTGCGAAAACGAAGGACTTATCCCCTACTGCGGCAAATGCGAGGCGTATATGTTCCCGCAGTTTTCCGTAGCGGTTTCTATGGTTGTAACTAACCGCGCGCAAGATAAAATCCTGCTTGCCAAGCATGTCGAAGACGACGACTTTATCCTGTTTGCAGGCTACGTTAAAAAAGGCGAGAACGCCGAAAAAACCATTCCGAGAGAAATCAAGGAAGAACTCGGTTTAGACGTTGTGAAAGCAAAATATATGTCCTCTCGCTACCACGCGAAAAAAGAACTGTTGATGCTGAACTTTATCGTTATCGTAGAAGAAAAAGCAATCAAGCTCAAAGAGGACGAAGTTTCCGAAGCGCGTTGGTGCACACCCGAGGAAGCGCAAGCGCTTATCCGTAAAGGTACGACGGCGGAATTTTTCCTGAACAACGCCGTCAGAGAACTGAAAAAGAAAATTTGAGAAAGAAACGCAAGCGTACAGCTTGCGTTTTTTCTTTTTTATCCTGACAAAGTCCGCGCGATAAACTTGACTTTTCATTTTGGCTTTGCTATAATAAAGAGGATAAAAATTTTTTACGGAGGAAACGTTATGAACGCCGTCGGTTTCGACAATAAAAAATACCTTTCTATGCAATCGGAAAAAATTCAAGAACGGATCGACGCGTTTGGGGACAAGCTGTATCTCGAATTCGGCGGAAAACTTTTCGACGACTACCACGCTTCCCGCGTACTCCCCGGGTTTGAACCGGACAGTAAGATAAAAATGCTGTTAAAGCTGAAAAAAATGGCGGAAATACTCGTCGTCATCAGCGCAAACGACATCATCAAAAATAAATACAGAAGCGATCTTGGCATCACGTACGACGCAGACGTGATACGCCTTATCGAGATATTCAAAAGGCAAGGCTTATACGTGGGCAGCGTAGTAATGACTATGTACAATTCCCAACCCGCCGTGGACGCGTTTATCAAACGCTTAAACAACCTCGACATTAAGGTATACAAGCATTATGCAATCGAAGGCTATCCATCCGACGTTCAAAAAATCGTAAGCGAGGAAGGCTACGGCAAGAACGAATACGTACCTACGCAAAGAAAGCTGGTTATCGTCACCGCCCCCGGACCGGGAAGCGGCAAAATGGCAACCTGTCTTTCCCAGCTCTACCACGAAAACCTGCGCGGCGTGAAAGCGGGCTACGCAAAATTTGAAACGTTTCCCGTTTGGAATTTGCCCCTCTCTCATCCCGTCAACGTTGCATACGAAGCGGCTACCGCCGATTTAAACGACGTAAATATGATAGACCCTTATCATCTCGAAGCGTACGGCACACTTGCCGTCAACTACAACCGTGACGTGGAGATTTTTCCCGTCGTTTCGGCTATGCTTGAAAAAATTCTCGGCTATTCCCCCTACAAATCCCCTACGGATATGGGTGTGAATATGGCAGGTTTTTGTATCATAGACGACGAAGTATGCAAAAAAGCCTCGCAAGGCGAAATCATTCGCCGTTACTATTCTGCCCTCTGCGACGCAAGAAAGGGACGAATTGGCAAAGAGGTCGTTTCCAAAATTGAACTTTTAATGAGCAAGTCGGGCATTTCTCCCGAGGACAGAAAGCCGATTATCCCCGCCCTTGAAAAAGCGGAAAAAACAGGCAATCCCGCCGTAGCAATCGAGCTGAACGACGGCAGGATTGTAACGGGGAAAACGGGTGCATTGCTCGGCGCAAGTGCTTCTGCGCTTTTAAACGCTCTCAAACTGTTGGGTGGCATAGAGGACGAGATTGAGCTAATCTCCCCCACCATTATCGAGCCTATCCAGAAGTTGAAAGTCAACCATATGGGTTCAATCAACCCTCGCTTGCACACAGACGAAATCTTGATGGCGCTGTCCATTTGCGCCGTCACCGACCCGATGGCAAAGCTTGCCGTCAATCAGCTCGACAAGCTGAAAAACTGTGAAATACACTCGACGGTCATTCTCTCGCACGTAGACGAGAAAACGTTTAAGACCTTGGGCATGCACGTCACCTGCGAACCGCAGCGTTGTCCTTGCCCCGAACAAGCATAATATAGCGTACAATTACAACAAAACGCCGCCCGTTTGCGAAACCTTTTCGCAAACGGGCGGCTTAGTTTTCCAACCGTTCAACCCTTATTCGGGAAGCTTCATATCTCCCGCTTTTATCCATTCCTTTTTGTGCATAAACGCCGCTATCAACCAATTCAACAGCGCAGGCAGAACAATCATCAAAAGAATAATACCCACGTAGCCGAGCGCGCCGCTCGTATAATTAAACAGGTCGAACACGCCCACGAACCCGCTTGTGCCCATACCGCCGCCCGAAGCGCCGCATTTGAGCTTGAAAAGACACGTCGAAACAGGGCCGAGCACGGCGCTCGATATAATCATAGGCGTCATAATAACGGGTTTTTTCATAATATTGGGAATTTGCAGCATACTCGTACCGATCCCCTGCGAGATAAGCCCGCTCACGCCGTTTTCTTGAAAACTTGCTACGGCAAATCCCACCATATGACACGCGCAACCGACCGTTGCCGCGCCGCCCGCAATCAGCATTGCCTCATACGCTGCACCCGTACCCTCTGCCAGCACGGGGCTTGCCACCGCCACCCATATTGCAGCGGAAGAAGTGGGCATTGTAAGCAAAATACCCATTACGACAGCAATTACCACGCCCATTACAAACGGCGTTGCATTCGTCGCTACGGCAATCAACTTACCGAGCTGATTGACAAGCCAAATAAACGGAAACGCCACGAAAACGCCGCCAAACGCCAACAGCATTGTTCCCAAAGGAACAAGCAGAATATCCAACTTTGTTTTGCCCGCATACAGCCCTACAATCTCCACGACGAACATGGTAACAACGTATGCGCCGATCGGGTTTCCGGGCGCGCCAAAACCCAAAGTTACAAACGGCGCGCTGCCAATCATCAGCTTGTCCGCAAATGCGCCAATCATTCCCGCAACCGCCGACGAGAACACAAGCAGCTTATTTTTTCCAAGCGCGTGCGCAATGCCTACGCCAATCCCCGCGCCCATCAGCGATTTAGCGATATTCGCCACGTACAGAAGCGTTTTGCCTACGTAGTTATCACCAATCCAACCTGCAAGTTGCGCAAGAATCGTACCCGCAATCAGCGTAACAAACAAGCCCTGCGCCATGCCTGAAAACGCTGTAATAAAATAGCGTTTGGGCAGTTCTTTCAAATACGCTTTCGCCTTGCTTGAAAACGTGGGCTTTTCTTGCTTGACTTTGTTTTCTTGTTCCATAGTTTTTCTCCTTTGTTTAAACTTTTTTCGCTTATATTATAACACTCTCCCATACGGCTGTCAAATATTTGAAAGAATTTTCCAAAAAAAACCGCCCTCCCTTTCGGAAAAGACGGTCTTTTGTTTGCTAACGGCTTATTTTCTCTCGAAGCTGTCGCAACACGTACATTTTTCCGCGTCGCAATCGCACGTATTGCCTACGTGGATTTTACGAAGCGTACAATAATCGCCCGAGCGGTTGTACTTACAATCGGTTACACCGCAACCGATCGCAGTATTTACTTCACGTCCGTTTTCGTTCATCATACTGTATTCCCTCCTTTTTTTTGTACGAACAGTATGCGTAAGTTGCGCAAAGATTATTGACATTTTTTTAAAAATGCGGTACAATAGGTATGTAAATATATAACAAGGAGAAAAAACTATGAAAGTTTTATTATTGGCGGACGTAAAGGGTTCGGGCAAAAAGGGCGACGTAGTGGAAGTATCGGACGGATACGGAAAAAACTTCCTCGTCAAGAAAGGCTTGGCAAAGATAGCCACCGCCTCCACCGTACACGAAGCGGCACAACAAAAGGAAGCCGCGGCGTTCCATAAAGCGGAAGAAGTGAAAGCGTTGAAAGCGCTTGCCGCGCAACTTGAAGGCAAAACGGTGACGGTAAAAATCAAAACGGGCGAAAACGGTAAAACGTTCGGCAGCGTTTCCTCCACGCACGTAGCCCAAGCGTTGGCGGAAATCGGCTTTGATATCGACAAAAAGAAAATCAAAATGGAGCCAATCAAAACGCTCGGCTCAATCCCTGCCGAAGTTCGCTTTATGGAGGGCGTATCTGCAAAAATCACCGTTACGGTAACTTCTTTATAATATATTAGGCTTTGCCGCAAGCAAAAATGCGACATAATAAAACGTTTCGGAGGATTGATTGCCGATATGCAAGAACAACACAACACGCTCCCGCCAAAAATCACGAGGGCGGATATTGAAAACGAGCAAACCAAAAAAGGAAAAGTATTTTATTGGGCGAAAGTAGCCGTAGTACTGCTCCTTTCCGCATTTTTGGTGGCGTTTGCCTCCTACTCCCTCATTGCGCCTAACGATTTCACAATCGGCGGTATCGCAGGTATCGCCATTTTGTTAAACGTAGCTTCCAGCGGCGCAATACCGCAAAGTATCGTTCTGTTTGCAATCAACTTCCCGTTGGTGGTGCTTTCGTTCTTTTTTGTAAAAAAGAAATTTGCCATTTTGACGGCAATCAGCATTTTCCTGCAATCGGCTTGGCTGTTTGTGATAGAGAACCTGTTTCCTAACTTCGTCATTCGCTTCGACCTCCCCGCAGAGCGTATTTTCGCTTCGATTGCCGCTGGGCTTTGTATCGGTTCGGCGCTTGCCCTCTCGTTTAATATCGGCGGCAGTACGGGCGGCGCGGATATTATTGCCGTCATTATTCAAAAAAAGGTAAAATCTTCGTCAATCGCTTGGATACTTTTCGGTATAAACTGCATCATTATCGGTTCGTCTTTATTTGTGTTCTACGACCCGGAGGTTGCCCTTGCGTATAACCTGTTGCCCATTATGATTTCCGCTTTTGAATCGTTTGTGGAAAGCAAGACGCAGGAAGCAATCGCCAACGGGTTCCACTCCGCAATCGAGTTCCGTGTCATTACCGATAAGCCCGAAGAAATGGCAAATGCGCTGATGAAAGAACTGTCCCGCGGCGTGACAATGTTGCCCGCAACGGGTATGTACACGAAAGAACCGCATCCAATGATTATGTGTGTTGTCAACCGCAGACAAGTGCCCACGTTGAAAACGATTATAAAAACCATTGATCCAGATTCGTTTGCCGTAATGTCCACGGTGTCGCAAGTGCTTGGTTTGGGCTTCTATTCAGGTGAATTTCAATAAAACGCCGTCTTTAAGCGTCAAAAAAATGAAAAAATCGCAAAAAACCCTTATTTTTCAAGGTTTTCAGCGATTTTTTTTATTCCAAACCGTTGACAAAAAACGAAATATGCGTTATAATAGGATTAACCGATAAACGTTGGGTTTTCGGAAATTAATTTAAAGGGGATAAACTCTTATGAACAAAGGCGAATTGATTAAAGTAATGGCAGACAAAGCAGGTTTCACGAACAAAGACGCAGCTATCGCATACGAAGCATTCGTAGAAGCGGTTACGGAAGCGTTGAAAGCAGGCGATAAAGTTTCCCTCGTCGGCTTTGGTACAATCGAAGTAAAAGACGTACCCGCAAAAACGGGTATCAACCCTCAAACGGGCGATAAAGTGGAAATCGCAGCTTGCAAAAAGCCTGTTATGAAATTCGGTAAAGCGTACAAGGAAATCTTCAACGCATAACGAAAAAAAGACAAGAAAACCGAGGACAAGCGCCTCGGTTTTTGATTTTATACAAGTCTGCCCGCAGATGTATTTCTGCGGGCAGGTTTCTTTTATTCAACAAAATAATCGATTTTCATTGCTTTTTTCACTTCCGCAAGCGTATTGCCCGCAACCTCGCGCGCTTTCTTGCTCCCCTCTTTGAGCATAGCCCAAACCGCAGGAATATCCTTGGCAAGCTCTTCTCGCTTGGCGCGGATAGGCTCTAACGTTTCTTGTAAGACGGCGTTGAGAAATTTCTTCACTTTCATATCCCCAAGTCCGCCGCGTTCGTAATGCGCTTTCATCTCGTCGAGATTTGCATACTCAGGCAAATACCGCGCAAAATGTTCGTCCGAGGAAAAAGCGTCAAGATAGATAAACGTGGGGTTATCTTTGGTATTGCCGGGATCTGTCACCTTTAAGTGATTGGGGTCGGTGTACATGCTCATTACCTTACGTTTGATCTCGTCTGCGGAATCGGAAAGGTAGATACAGTTCCCAAGCGATTTACTCATCTTCGCCATACCGTCCGTGCCAGGCAAGCGCAAACACGATTTATTTTCAGGCAACACCGCCTTCGGTTCGACAAGCGTTTCCCCGTACAAGCCGTTAAAACTTCTAACAATCTCCCGCGCCTGTTCCAGCATAGGAAGCTGATCTTCGCCGACAGGCACAGTCGTCGCTTTAAACGCCGTGATATCCGCTGTTTGCGAAACAGGGTACGTCAAAAAGCCCATAGGAATAGAAAGCCCGAAGTTTTTCTGCTTTAATTCCGCTTTTACCGTAGGATTGCGTTCCAACCGCGCAAGCGTGACGAGATTCATATAATAGAACGTCAGTTCGGTAAGCTGTTCTACGTGCGACTGTACGAAAATCGTGCATTTATTCGGATCAAGCCCGCACGCAAGATAATCGAGCGCAACCTCCGTAATATTTGCGCGCACTTTATCGGGATTATCGAAATTATCCGTAAGTGCTTGCGCGTCTGCAATCATCACGTAAATTTCGTCGTATTTACCGCTATTTTGCAACTCTACACGCCGCCTGAGTGAACCGACGTAATGCCCGATATGCAATTTTCCCGTGGGTCTGTCACCCGTCAAAATAATATTTTTCATAGCCACTCCCAATCAAATAAATTCTATTACCCGAACGGTATTTCACCGTATTTCCTCTGTATAATTTTAACCTGTTGCGCGCATACTGTGGGTATGAAACGAGTATTTTTAACCGTCGTAGCCCTTTGCTTCGTCTGCGCGATCGCGCTTCTGTTGATAGCGGAAAACCGCGTAAAAACAACCGCCGCGCCCGTGTTTTACACGAGGATTTACAAGCTTGCCCCGTAGGTGTTTCGGTATTTGTACATGGCGGAAAGGTGTTCCTTGCCGTCGATAACACCGTCCTCAATCGCCGCAATGATGTCATCCATCGTCACGACGGAGTACACGTCCACGCCAAACTGCTTCTTTGCCTCCGCAACAGCTGAAAGTTCGCTATCGAGTGCTTTTTCTCTGCGGTCTACGGAAATAATCATACCTACGATTTCGACGTTCGCCGCCGCTTGCAGTTTTGGTAAAATCTCGCGGAGCGCCTTGCCCGACGTCATAACGTCCTCAATGATAATAACCTTTTCGCCGTCTTCAAGCTGTTTGCCGACAAACAGACCGCCCTCGCCGTGATCTTTGACTTCCTTTCTGTCGAAAGCGTAGTTGATCTCCTTTTCGTATTTATGATACATAGCCACCGCCGTTGCCACGGAAAGCGGAATACCTTTATATGCCGGTCCAACAAGCGTATCTGCCTGCAACTTGTTATCCATAATGCAAGCGGCGTAATATTCGCCGAGCTTTGCAAGCTGCTTCCCTGTTTTATAGTTCCCCGTGTTGATGAAATACGGGGCTTTTCTGCCGCTTTTCAGCGTAAATTCGCCAAAACGCAACACGCCGTTCGATACCATAAATCTGATAAAATTTTCTTTGTAGGTGTATTCCATAGTCCTTTTCTCCTTATTTTCCGTTTAATTGCAACGTACCCGTCAATTCCGATACGTTTTCAACGCCGTGCTTATCGCACCAATCGTTCAAGCCTTGAATAATTTTCGGCATAGCGAGCGGATCGGTGAAGTTCGCCGTGCCTACCTGTACGGCGGTTGCGCCTGCCATCAAAAATTCGATAGCATCCTCGGCGCAGGTGATACCGCCCATACCGATTACGGGAATTTTCACCGCTTGCGAAGCCTCGTACACCATACGTACGGCAATCGGTTTAATGCCTGCGCCCGATACACCGCCCGTATTGTTGGCAATAATCGGTTTTCTGCGCTCGATATCGATTGCCATACCCGTAAGCGTATTGATAAGCGAAATGCAATCCGCGCCGCCGCGTTCCGCCGCCTGCGCATTCGCCGCAATACTTTCCACGTTAGGGGAAAGTTTAACAATCAAGGGCGTGTTTTTCGCGCCGCTCTTGGCTACCCTCGTCACTTCCTCTACCGTTTCGGGTCTGATACCGAACGCCATACCCCCGCTTTTTACGTTGGGGCAGGAAATATTCAGCTCAATCATATCCACAAGCCCGTCCAAACGCTTGCAAATGTTGTAATAATCGTCGAGGGTTTTGCCCGCCACGTTGGCAATCACGCAAGTACCCGTGCTTTTGAGCCAATCGAGGTCGCATTGAATGAAATGCTCCACACCGGGATTTTGCAAGCCGACGGCGTTTAAGATGACGCCGCGAGATTCTGCAATGCGGGGCACGGGATTGCCCGCGCGCTCCTCCAAAGTAAGCCCTTTCGTGGACACGCCGCCCACTTGACCAATATCGTAAAGCTCATTAAATTCTCTGCCGAAACCGAACGTTCCCGAAGCCCCGATAACGGGATTTTTCAGCGTTACGCCGCAAATGTTTACCGATAAGTTTGCCATATGTATTTCCTTTTATTTTATAAATGCTTTGAGATAGCGGAACACGTCCTCCGCTGTTTTTTCATATAATGCCTCGGCGTTTTCAATCGCCTCGTCCAACGTCATTGGCTTGTTCACAATTGCGAACACCGCCGTCAAACCTTTATCGTAGAGCTTCTCTGCGCCTACGCCTTTACTGCCTGCAATCGCAACCACGGGCACACCGTTCGCACGCTGCAAAATACCGTCAATCACTTTACCGTTTGCCGACTGCCAATCCACACGCCCCTCGCCCGTAACAACAAGTGTAGCGCCGTTCACCGCTTCGTCGAAGCCGCAAAGATCGAGCACGGTACGTATACCCGAACGAATTTCCGCTTTTAAAAACGCATATAAAGCCGCACCGATACCGCCTGCCGCGCCACCGCCCGCAATATTTGCAGAAAAACCGAAATACGCTTGCATAACCGCCGCCCAATTTTGCATACCCGCTTCCAAATACGCCAAATCCTCGTCCGTCGCGCCTTTTTGTCTGCCATAGGTGTACGTTGCGCCCTGTTCGCCAAGAAGCGGATTGGATACGTCGCACAGCAACGTCACTTGTACGCCCGTCGTATCGATTGCGTTTTGTCCGTCTATACGGGCGATACGGATTAGCTCGTCGCCAATTCCCTTACAAGGGCAACCGTTTTTATCGTAAAAGGTATATCCAAGCGCCGCAAGCGCGCCCGTACCGCCGTCGTTGGTGGCGCTGCCGCCAAGCGTAACGTAAAGTTTTTTATAGCCGCTTGCAACGGCATGGCGAATGAGTTCGCCCGTGCCGTACGTCGTCGTGTACCTTGCGCTCCGTTTTTCCTGCGGTACTAACGGAAGCCCCGAAGCCTCGCTCATACAAATCAACGCCGAATCCTCGAAAACACCGTACCTTGCGGGAATTTTATCCCCCGTAGGAGAAGTAACTTCTACCGTGACGTAACTGCCGTTCTTTTGAGAAATTACCGCTTCCAACGTGCCCTCGCCGCCGTCTGCAATCAACAACGGTATACACTCGCTTTGCGGGAAATATTTTAACGCCACGCGGGAAAGGATTTCATTAATCTTTTCCCCCGTCAGGCTGCCTTTAAACGAATCGGAGGCAAATACGAATTTCATAGTCAGTCCACCTTATAAAAGCACGTCGTTTGCGTTGAATACAGGTCCGTCCTTACAAACCCTTGCTTTTTTGCCGTCCGTCTTATCGCAAACGCAGACAAGACACGCCCCGATACCGCAACCCATACGCTCCTCCAAGGAAACGTAGCAAGCAAGACCCGCTTTATCCGTGACCGCTTTGAGCGCGCGGAGCATGGGCGTAGGACCACAGGCAAGTACCACGTCGGGACGGTTGTTTGCAAGGTCCTTTTCAAACGCTTGAACGGCATTCATCTTTTCGCCGTAACTGCCGTCATCCGTAACGGCAACAAATTTGTTTGCTTTTTCAAACTCTTCCGTGCCGCATACCGCCGCCGCATTTCTGTACCCGATATACGCAGATATTTCTTTTGCGCCGCCGTACGCACGCAATACGGAGATGAGCGGGAATACGCCCACGCCGCCGCCGACAAGCGCAACTTTTTTCTCGTTTTCTTCCACGTAGAACCCGTTGCCGAGCGGCATCAATACGTTTAAACGCGTACCTGCCCCAAGCTCTTTCAATTCTCTCGTCCCCTCGCCGCGAAGCTGATAGCAAAACGTGACAAGATTTTTCTCCGCTTTACAAACGGCAATCGGACGGCGCAACAGCCGCGTACCGCCCAAAGCGATATCGCCAAACTGCCCCGCGCGAACGGCTACGTCTTCACCGACGTCAAACGTTACCGCATAGATATTTTCGGCTATTTTTTCGTTTTTTACAATGGTTGCAATATAATCTTTCATAATACACCTGTTTGGAGTGTTGTTGTACTGTACCTATAAGGAGTTTACTTTGCGTAAACAGCGCTTGACGAAGCATTGCGCCGCGTATTCCTCTTTTTATTTATACATTTTGCCGATAACTTCCGACAAATCCCTCTGCATTTCCACCGTCGCCGCACGAGCCGCTTCATAGAACGTGCCGCCGCGCTTTTTGTAGGCGCAGAGGATTCCGCGGGAGTTGTTCACAACGCCGCCAAGTCCGTTTGCACCGAAACAGCTTTTCAACATTTGCGCATTACCGCCCTGCGCGCCGTAGCCGGGGATCAGGAAGAAAATATGCGGCAGAACCTCGCGCAAGCGTTTCGCTTCCGTGGGGTGCGTTGCCCCGACGACTGCGCCAACCGCCGAATATCCGTATTTGCCGATTGTGCTTTCGCCCCATTTCTCCACCAAACCGCCCATATACTCGTACACGGGTACGCCGTTTTCCAAAACAAGGTTTTGCAATTCCCCGCTCGACGGGTTGGAGGTCTTAACAAGTACGAAAATACCCTTTTCGTTCTTTTCACATTCTTCTACGAACGGCGCAATACCGTCCGTACCGAGATACCCGTTCACCGTCACGTAGTCGGAGGGGAAAGCTTGAAATGTATTTGTATTCACTTCCGTTTCGCCGAGGAACGCTTTGGCATAGCAAGCCGCCGTAGAACCAATATCGTTGCGCTTTGCGTCGGCAATGACGACGAGATCTTTTTTCGCCGCATATTTGAGCGTTTCCTCGTACGCTTTCAAGCCCGCTGCGCCGTACGCTTCGTAATAAGCGATTTGCACCTTGACGGAGGGAATAATATCGCAGAGCGTATTAATCAGCTTTTCGTTGAAATCGTAAATGCGTTCCGCTACCTTTTCAAAGGAATTTACACCCGCTTGCATTTCTTCGGGCAGATATGCAAAAGACGTATCCAAGCCTACGCACGTGGGATTTTGCAAATCAATAATTTTTTCTATAAGTCTATCCGTAATCATAGTTTTCTCCTTACGCCTTGTATTTAATTTCGCCGTCCACGATCGTATATTTAACCGCGCCGAACAACTCGTACCCGCCAAACGGGTTATTTTTGCCTTTACTGATAAACTTCGCAGGATCTACCGTCCATTTCTCGTCGAGATCTGCAATCGTGATATCCGCAACTTCACCCTCGGCGATTTTACCGCCTTGCAAACCCAAAATTTTAGCGGGCGCGGCAGACATTTTTTCTGCAATCTCAGGCAACGTCAAAACGCCCGTTTTGTACAAATACGTGATTGCAAAACCAAGCGACGTTTCGATACCGCTGATCCCGAATGCGGCAAGGTTGTATTCAACGTTTTTATCGTTGATATGGTGCGGCGCGTGATCGGTAACGATACAATCGAGCGTGCCGTCCTTTAAACCTGCCAAGATTGCCTGACGGTCAATCTCCTCGCGGATAGGCGGGTTGACTTTCGTACGCGTATCAAACGTACGCACGATTTCGTCCGTCACGGAGAAGTAATGCGGGCAAGTTTCCGCCGTGACCTTTACGCCCGCTTTTTTTGCGTCACGGATAAGGCGTACGCCGCTATGCGTGGAAACGTGACAGATGTGCACGGGCACATCAAGGCTTTCCGCCAAAGCAATTTCCCTTGCGATAATGATATCTTCCGAAGCGCGGGGAATACCTTTTAAACCTGCAATCGTGGAGCTTACGCCCTCATTCACAACGCCGCCGTCCACAAGTTCTTTATCCTCGCAATGGCAAAGGCACTTTACGCCGAAGCCGCTTGCGTATTCCATTGCAAGGCGCATAATACGGGAGCTTTTCACCGTCACGCCGTCGTCGGAAATTGCAACCGCGCCCGCATTCTTCATTTCGCCGATCTCGGCGAGCTGTTCGCCTTTCAAACCTTTCGTAATCGCGCCGATCGGATGCACTTTGCAAAGCCCTACCTCTTGCGCCTTGTGCTTGATATAGCTTACCACCACTTTATTGTCTGCAACAGGGTCGGTGTTGGGCATACAGCAAATTTGTGTAAAACCGCCCTTGACCGCCGCTTTCGAGCCGCTTTCGATATCTTCTTTATATTCAAATCCGGGATCGCGCAAATGCACGTGCATATCGATAAGCCCGGGGAATACGTGTTTCCCGCTTGCGTCGATCTCTGCTTCCCCGTTTGCGGGAATGTCGTTGGCAATCTTCACAATCTTACCACCTTGGATAAGCACGTCCGTTTTTACTACTTCGTTTGCAAGCACTACGTTGCCGTTTCTAATGATCATTCGTTTCTTCTCCTTACTTTGTGTATTCTCTGTAATCGTTCAAAAGCTTCAAGCACGCCATACGCACGGCAATACCCGAAAATACCTGCTCTTCGATACGGCTCTTTTCGTGGTCGATTACCTTGCCCGTCAGCTCCACGCCCCTGTTGACAGGACCGGGGTGCATAACGATTGCATTGGGCTTTGCAAGTTTCAACGCCTTGCCCTCTATGCCGTAGAAATGCGCGTATTCGTTGAGGGAGGGGAAGTTCCCCGCCTGTTGACGTTCGAGCTGTATGCGCAACCCCATTACGACATCCGCGCCGTCAAGCGCCTCTTCCTTACTCTTGCAAATCGTTGCGCCCAACTTATCAAAACCTTTGGGTATCAACGTTTCAGGCGCAAAAATACGCACGTTTGCGCCCATTGTTTTCAAGCCGAACAAATTCGATTTCGCCACGCGCGAGTGCTTGATATCCCCGACGATTGCCACTTCCAAGCCTTTGAGAGAACCGAAATGTTCCTTCATTGTCAGCATATCGAGGAGCGCTTGCGTAGGATGTTCGTTCATACCGTCGCCCGCGTTGAGCACGCCCGCTTTCGCCACTTTGGCAAGAAGATAGGGCGCGCCGCCCATAGGGTGACGCATCACGAGGAAATCATTGAGCTGCGCGTCCAGCGTTTTTCCCGTATCCACAAGCGTTTCGCCCTTTGCCACCGACGAAGTGCCTGCGGCGATATTGATGACCGTTGCGCCGAGGTACTTGGCAGCAAGCTCGAAGCTTGTCCGCGTACGCGTGGAATTCTCGTAAAACAGAATAGTTGCCGTTTTGCCTTTGAGGTAGGGCAAATTCTTATCGCCGTCGCGAAGATGTCTTTTCATATCCGCCGCAACGTCGAGGATTTCGCCAAGCTCTTCCTCCGTCAGATCGATGAGTCCCAATAAATCTTTTCTTTTGAGCATAAATTTCTCCCGTAAAAATAGCGTTTTGGCACGAACCGCCCAAAACGCATCTAAAACGGTTGTACCGTTTCGGTTGTTTCGTTGTATCGAAAGTATTATACCACTTTTTTCTTTTGTTGTAAAGGATAAAAACGAGGGTTTTGAAAATCTTTGCAAAATCAATACAATTTTACAAGCTTAAACCCCACCTTATCGCAGGAAGCAAGCGTGTATTCCACGCCGTTTTTTTCCGTCTTTAACGGGAAATACGCCGTACCGTGGATATGCCCGAACACCGCTTTATCCACCCCCGCTTCTTCAAAGATACCCGTAAACAGCGTTTCGCCGTTCTTGACGGAAAAAGGCGGAAAGTGCGACAGCGCAACGAGCTTTTCTTCGCCTGTAAGCAAACGCTTTGCGTCCTTGAACGCCAAACGGAAGCGCTCCGCTTCCCGCAGATAGATTTTTTCGTCCTGTTCAGAAAAATCGGGACTGCCGGGACACGTCCAACCCCGAGAACCGACAAACACGTATTCCCCGATCTTCACCGCATCCGTTTGCAAGAAATAAAAGCTGTCGTCGGGAGCGGCGGCGCGGAGCTTGGTAATCCCGTTCCACCAATAATCGTGATTGCCGCGAATAAGCACTTTTTTTCCGGGAAGCTTGGCAATCTCGTTTAAATCAATAATCGCCTCGGAAAGCTTCATTGCCCAGCTGATATCCCCACAAATCAGAACGACGTCCTCTGCCGTTACGGTGTTTAACCAATCGCATTTAATTTTATCGAAATGCCCTTCCCAATTCCCGCCGAAAATATCCATCGGCTTTTCAACAGCGAAAGAAAGGTGCAAATCCCCTATTGCATAAACGTTCATACCCGTATTATACCATTTTCTTACAGAAAATGCAACAAGAAAAAAGACGGTTTTCACCGTCTTTTCCTTTTTTGCACGTTTTACTTGCACGGGCGGCAATTACCTTGGGGATATAAGGGCAATTCAAAGAACCCTGCGCAAACTTCTTGCGAGTATTCCTGCGCGGGCGGAATTGCGCAATAGCCGTACGAAGGTACGAGTATCTCGACGGGCATAGCGATCTTCAAAATGACCGTAATGCACACAGACACGGTAAAGCCCTGCGTTTCGGGATTGTACACACCGTCGGGAACGACCGCGCTGACCACAGCCTTCACGCTGAAAGGAATGATCGAGGGCGCAGGCACGTACAAAAGCACGTCTTGATTGATACTCACAATCGCCGTTGCGCTCCCTTCCACACCCGCCGCGTCGGTGTACAATACTTCAAGCGGCACGCTGACCGTCGCTTGCACGCGAGCGCAATGTTTATCCGCTTGGCGTTCCACGTTCAAATTAGTCACCGTAGCTTCCGCCGTCGTCGAACGCGCGCTGACGAAGGTCAACGGATACGTAGGATTTTCGGGCGTAAGGTCGGTAAGCGTCAACGAGTAGTTTTCAAGCTGCGTTTGCTTGATACACGCGTCGAAAATGCGTTCCGCCTGAATACAAACTTTTTCTGTTAAACCGTTCAACGGATTGCCCGTAATTTGACCGGGGCATTTATCCGATTGGAAATTGCAATAAAAGGACATATATGTAAACCTCCTGCGTAATCAATTACTGTTATATCCTATGCCTTTCCCCAAATAAATTGTTACAGTATCGCGCGCATACCGTAATAAAAGACCTGCGTATTTTTTGCGTTATACGCTTCCTCGCTTCCGCAAAGAAGCGTTTTCGTATCACCCGGCTTGACGGTGTACGCATTCCCGCGCGCAGACGGTATTTCAAGCAATACCCCTGCCTGCGGTTCTTCCGTCAAACCGTTGCGCTCTGCAAGCAAATACGCCGACACGCAGAAAAACGCGGCAATCGCTTCGAGCGTCTGCCCCTCCTTCACCTTATAAAATCTTACCCAACCCGACTTCAACATAGCATACTATATGTTTCTTCTTTTATAAATATGTCTTTTTATTCCATACCGCTTTGGAAAGTATTTTGTCATAATTCCATAGGGAAAGCTCGTACAATATACGTATGAAAGACCTTTCCAAAAACCGCGTTTTGAAAAACGCCTCGCTCGTTACGGGTATATCCGTTCTCGAACGCGCGCTCGGCTTCTTATACCGTATCGTACTCGCTCGCTTGATTGGAGCAGAGGGCATGGGACTTTACCAAATGGCGTTTTCCGTATACGCCGTTTTGCACACGCTCGGCGCGGGCGGTATACCTGTCACGGTCACAAGACTGATTGCCAAAGGCAAAGCGGACGGCGATATCAAGGCGGAACGGGGTGCGCTGTCGGCAGGGCTTACGCTCAGCCTTTGCCTGACGTTGCCGATTACAATTCTGTTCGGGACGGTAGGAAGCCGCTTTTCCCTCTTTTCGGATAAGCGTGTATTTCCCGTATTTCAAATACTTCTTTTATCGCTCTCCTACTCCGCCGTATACGACGTAATTCGCGGCGAGCTTTGGGCAAACAAGCATTTTTTTACCTCTGCCATTTTAGAGCTTGCGGAAGAAACCGTTATGGTCATCTTGGGAATATTACTCCTTAAAAACACGACAGATCCGCTGGCGGGCGCAAAGGGCGTGGCGTTTTCGACTGCCCTTGCGTGCCTGTTTTCTTTCGTACTCGTCGTTTTGTGTTTTTTACTGTTCGGCGGAAAGCTTTCTTCCCCGAAAAGTCAACTAAAACCCCTATTCAACGCGACCCTGCCTATCACTTCCGTACGTTTAAGCAGCTCACTCGTCAACTCCGCAATCGCCGTATTATTGCCCGCTATGCTTATTCGGACGGGCGTTTCTTCCGCAGAAGCAATCAAGCTGTTCGGCGTAGTAACGGGTATGGTGATGCCCGTACTGACAATCCCCGCCACGCTTATCGGCTCTTTCTCGCTGGTACTCATTCCCGAGCTTTCGGAGGACTTTTACGCAGGCAACACGACCCGACTGTATAAAAACGTTGGGCGCGGTATTCGCATATCGCTCATTATCGCCTGTATGCTTCTTCCTTTCTTTTTCACGCTTGGCGAAACGTTTGGACGTATCGCTTTTTCTTCCGTCTTGGCGGGCGAAATGATTAAAAAAGCCTGTCCCGTTTTAATCCCGATCAGTCTTTCTATGATTACGACGGGTATGCTCAATTCTCTCGGTTTTGAAAAACAAACCTTTATCTTCTACTTCCTCGGCGCGGCGGCAATGTTTCTTTGTATTACACTTTTGCCGTCGGTATGCGGTATTTATTCGTACATACTCGGAATCGGCGCAAGCTTTACCGTCACCGCCTTTTGCAACCTGTTGCTGTTAAAGCGAAAATGCGCAGGTCTGTTCGCTTCGCAAAAAAAGGCGTTTCTATCCTTACTTGTCTATTTGGCGTCGTTTTTATGCGTAGCGTTCCCCTCAGGCGCGCTTTTTGCCTCCCTTTTTCAAAAAATCTGCGGGGAATACCTCGCGCTGCTTTTTGCAGGCATTGCGCTGTTCGGCGTTTGCGGGCTTGCCGTTTTGCTTTTCCCGAAAAGCTCTGCCCCCACAAAATAATTTTGTTACGATTTTGGCTTTTTTGCCCTCTTGTCCTTGACTTTTAGGGCAAGAAAGAGTACAATAATAGCGTTAGAAATTATTTAAGGAGATATCAAATGAGCTACAAGACCAAAGAATGGCGCAACTCTATGCGCGTCACGCTTGACTACAACAATATGATGGACACGTTTTTGGGCGACAAAGGCTTTACGCAAAAAAAGCTTTCTTCGTATGCCAGCCGCGCAGCAAAAGCGTTCCGTTACGTGAAAGAAAACAGAGGCAAGGACGAGCTGTATATGGGTTGGACGGAGCTTCCCTACAACCAAAAAGAAATTGTTGCGGATATCCTCGAAACAGCAAGAAAAATTCGCTCGAAATTCCAATATTTCGTAGTACTCGGTATCGGCGGCAGCGCGCTTGGTCCTATCATGGCGTTCAATGCGCTTTGCCATTTGCATTACAACGATTTACCCAAGAACAAAAGAAAAGGTCCTAAATTTTACGTAGAGGACAACGTAGACCCCGTAAGAATGCGGGATTTGTTGGACGTAATCGATCCTGCAAAAACGTGTTTCAACGTCGTTTCCAAATCGGGCGCGACGAGCGAAACCATGACCCAATACCTGATTATCCTCGACCTGTTGAAAAAAGCGGGCGTGAACGTGAAAGAAAACGTTATCTTCACGACGGACGCCAACAAGGGCAACCTCAAAAAGATTTCCGACGAATGCGGCGGTATCAAGAGCTATATCCTCCCCGACGGCGTAGGCGGCAGATTCTCCCAGCTTTGCCCCGTAGGACTTCTGCCCGCGGCGGTGGTCGGTATCGATATCAAAGGTCTGCTTGCAGGCGCGGCGTATATGGATTACCTCTGCCACACCCCCACCATGCGCAAAAACCCCGCCCTTATGTCCGCAGTATTGCAAATTGCGGCAATGGAAGAGGGTAAGAACGTCGGCGTTATGATGCCCTATTCGGACAATTTGAAAACGCTTGCCGATTGGTATTGCCAGCTTTGGGCGGAATCATTGGGCAAAAACGAAACGTTGGACGGTCAGCCCTGCAACGTCGGTCAAACACCCGTCAAATCGCTGGGCGTAACCGATCAGCACTCGCAAGTACAGCTGTATACGGAAGGTCCTTTCGATAAAGTAGTCACTTTCCTTTCCCTCAAAAAGTATGCTTGTGAAATGCCTATCCCCCACGGCTGCGAGAATATCCCCGACGTAGCATTCCTCGGCGGTCACACAATGGAAGAGCTTATCCAAGCGGAAAACGCCGCTACGGCATACGCGCTCACGAAAGCGGGCAGAATGAACTATACGCTTTGGTTGCCCGAACTCAACGCATTCACGCTCGGTCAGCTTCTGTTCCTGTTTGAAATGCAAACGGCGTACGCGGGCGCAATGCTCAACATCAACACGTTCAATCAACCGGGCGTGGAAGAGGGCAAAAAAGCAACTTTTGCGCTCCTTGGCAAAGCGGGCTATGCAGAGAAGAAAAAGGAACTCGATTCCCTTCCCGCAAAAGACGAAAACTGTATCATCTAAACACTATACGCCGCCTAAACGTAGGCGGCGTTATTTTTTACAAAAAACGAAGTATACCATGCCCATTTTATGGCAATACTTTATCCGTGAGTAACGGAAAACCGCCTTTCTTACATATAATGCAAGTAAGGAGTATCGTTCGGTTTTTCAAAAGAGGTAGAGTATGCAAGTGAAACGCGGCGAATTGTATTATGCAGACTTATCCCCCGTTGTGGGAAGCGAACAGGGCGGCATACGCCCCGTACTAATCGTGCAAAACGACGTTGGGAACAAGTATTCCCCTACCATTATCGCCGCTGCCGTTACGAGCAAAATCAACAAAGCAAAACTCCCTACGCATATTGAACTGCCCTCCGCTTACGGACTTGTTAAAGACAGCGTAATTTTATTGGAACAAATCCGCACGCTTGACAAACGCCGTTTAAAGGAACGTATCGGCGAGTTGCCGCCCGCCACCATGACCCGCGTCAACCGCGCGATATTGATCAGCCTCGGCTTTCCCGTGGGAACGGAAACCGCCGAACAAAGCTACACTTGACAAAATTCAAATCCTTTCCGCAAAATTTCTCAAATTTTGCGGTTTTTTTTATAGTATAATAGCGGCAAACGTATTTTGGAGTAAACCTATGACTATCCGAAAAAACACCGACTATTTCCGTATTCTGTTATACCTGCTTTTTACGGCGGCTATGCTGTTTTTGGAATACACGCTTGACAACCGCGAACCGTTTTCCCTTGCGCTTGCTTACGCCTTGGCGCTTTCGGGTCTTTCCCCGTACGTCGTTTCCTTTTTCTTTTTTGCCGTTTCTATCGTACGTCCGACTTTTGTCAATATCCTGCTCCACGGAGGACAAGCCCTTTTGCTTATGCTCGGCTTTTTCGTACGGTCACGGTTAAAAAAACGAAAAAACCCGCTTCCGCCGCTTCTTGCGCTGTCGCTAGGTTTGGGATTATACGTAGGGTTTGCGCCCTTTTCGCCCTATACGCTTATAAGCGCGTTATCGCCCGTGTTACAAAAAACGTGCGTATGCGCATTCGCTTTTTTGCTTTCCGCCGTATTCACCGTCGCTACAAATGCACTCTTGAAAAAACTGCTCAAATGCCGTCTTCTTGGCGAAGAGATTGTTTTTTGCGCGTTGCTTTTCGTGGCAACAGGTATTGGAATATGTAATTTTTGGAGCTTAAACGCGTACACGGGTATCGCATTTTTTATTTTGCTCACCTTTACATTCGTTGTAAAGGACGCAAGCGCGCTCGTGTGCGCATTCGTGCTTTCTCTGCCTCCCGCCCTGACGGCTTCCCTGCCGCTCGATCGATTTTTCGTATACGGAACAGCCGTTGCGCTTTTCGTTCGCGCAGGCAGACTTTCCGCAACGCTCGCCCTGCTTTGCGCTTTTTTCGCATACGGCTACTTCGACGGACTATATACGTATGCCACACCTTTGCTTGTACAATCGGTTTTGGCGGCGGTATTGCCTGCGCTGTTGTTTATTCTGCTCCCCTCGCCCTTGGTACGGGAAATGGAAAACAAGTTAATATTCTATCGGGAAAAGCATTTATCCCGTATTGCAATCAACCGTAACCGTTCGGCAATCGGAGAACAGCTTTTCGAGATTTCCGCCGTATTCCGCGAAATACAAACGACGTTCGCCGCGCTTGGTTCTAACGAAGCAGAAGCGGGCGCGCGGGAATACATACGCAGTTGCGTAACGGAAGAAGCTTGTAAAAATTGCCCGCAATATCGAAGTTGTCAACGTAAAGGGCTTGCCGAAGAATTGGATAAGCTGATTGCCGTAGGTTGTTTGAAAGGCAAAACGAGCCTGATAGACCTACCTCGCGCGCTTGCGGAAACTTGTATCAACCAAAGCAACGTGTTATATGCGGTAAACAGGCAACTAAGCGATTATCGGAAGTATATGACGGAAACAGAAAACGCCGCTAATGGGCGGGCGTTGCTTGCAAATCAAGCGCAGGGGATTAGCGCTATCTTAAAAAATCTTGCAATCGAGCAAAGCGAGCCGTTGAAAATGTATACGGACAAAGAACGGGCTTTAAACGCCGCATTGCAAAAAGCAGGCGTAGTATGCAGCGAGGTACTCATCTACGGCGACGCAGACGATCCTACCCTTTCCCTGATTACGTATGGGATAGCCGACGTAAAAAAAATTGCCGCGATTGCCAGCGAACAATTCCACGAAACAATGATTATTTCCCAACGTCTTACTCTTTCCAACGACAAGTTTTGTTGTATCTTGCGCAAAAAGCCGCAATTTGACGCAGTTTTCGGCGTAGCAAGCATGAAAAAAACAGGCGAGATTGCCAGTGGAGATACACATTCCGTTATCCGTATCGACGAGCGTCGTTTTATGGTGGCATTGTCTGACGGTATGGGCAGCGGCGAATACGCAAGACGTATTTCCGAAAGCACTATTTCTTTGCTCGAAAGCTTTTATCGAGCCAAAATGCCCTCCGAAACCGTGCTTTCAACCATTAACAAACTAATTACGTTTACAAACGAGGAAACGTTTGCTTGCGTAGATATCGCTATCGTTGATCTCGACGACGGGAAAGCGGACATTATAAAAATTGGCTCGCCCGTCGGCTTCATACTCTCGGGAAACACCGTCAAGGTTTTGGAAACTGCTACACTGCCGCTCGGTATTCTCGATACGCTCCACCCTGATGCCTCCTCGTACGACTTAAAAGAAAACGACGTACTGCTCTTTTTAAGCGACGGCGTTACGGACGCATTCGGCTCTACAACGGATTTATATGAGGTACTGAAAACTCTGCCGGCGCGCAACCCGCAACAACTTGTAGATACGCTTTTGGAACGTACTCTTGCCGCCTACGGCGGGATTGCCAAGGACGACGCCACGGCTGTTGCCGTACGCCTATTCCGTTCGCCGCAAATATAAAAAACATTTGCCCTTTGCGTTGCAAAGGGCAAATGCAGTTATCAATGATTTACGCTTGAATTATTCGTTGTCTTTCTTTTCTTCAACAACTTCTTCTGCGGGCGCTTCTTCCGCGGGCGCTTCTTCAACCGCCGCTTCCTCAGCAGCAGCCTTAGCCGCTTGCTTCGCAGCCAATTTCGCCATTCTTGCGTCCTTTCTTGCTTGCGCTTTCATTTCCTTCGTTACGATACGAGCGGAATCGATACGAGCGCGCATTTCTTGCGGTGTGGGAGGAACGAATGCAGAACCGTCTGCATTCTCTTCGATTACTTCATAGCCTTCATCTCTTTCAAGAAGCGTAGCTTCCGTTTCGCCGTCGAACATATGGATATGATGCGCGTCGAAAGCAAGTTCTACAACCTCTTTCAAAGAAACTACTGCACGGCTGGAAATCTTAGCGATCATCTGCGTAGAATTGTCGATAACCGAGCTTTCCTTGCCCTCGTGGTCAAGTTCGCAGTAAATCTGTGTTTCCGCACCGAGCTTTTCGATAACTTCGATACGTGCTTTGATAACCGTTTCAGGCGAGTTGGAAATGAACATTTGGTCTTGGTGAATATCTTCGGGACGAACGCCAAGCGTGATTTTCTTGCCCGTATCAAGGTATTCGTTGATGTTCTTAATTCTTGCAGCTACGCTCTTAGGCAACATAATCTTGTTGTTACCGATAAATTCAACGTATACTTTGCCTTTTTCAGACGTAAGAACGGAATCCTTGAAGAAGTTCATTTGCGGCGTACCGATAAAGCCCGCAACGAAAAGATTTACGGGATAATCGTACAAGTTCTGCGGGGTATCAACCTGTTGCATAAAGCCGTCTTTCATAACGACGATACGCGTACCCATCGTCATAGCCTCAACTTGGTCGTGCGTAACGTAGATGAACGTGGTAGCAAGACGAGCGTGAAGCTTCGAGATTTCCGTTCTCATGGAAGCACGGAGTTTTGCGTCGAGGTTAGACAAAGGTTCGTCCAAAAGGAATACCTTAGGTTCACGAACGATCGTACGACCGAGCGCAACACGTTGACGCTGACCACCGGAAAGCGCCTTGGGTTTTCTCGAAAGGTAATCGGTGATACCGAGAATTTCAGCCGCCGCTTTAACCTTTTGGTCAATGATTTCCTTGGGTACTTTACGAAGTTTCAAACCGAACGCCATATTGTCGTAAACGGACATATGAGGATACAATGCATAGTTTTGGAAAACCATGGCGATATCTCTATCCTTAGGAACAACGTCGTTCACGAGTTTGCCGTCGATATAAAGTTCACCCGACGAAATTTCTTCCAAACCTGCGATCATACGAAGCGTCGTAGATTTACCGCAGCCGGAAGGGCCTACCAATACGATAAATTCCTTATCTCTGATATCGAGACAGAAATCGAAAACTGCTTGTACACCGGAAGGGTATACTTTGTTAATGCCTTTCAGCGAAAGTCCTGCCATAATCTTTTTCCTCCAAATTGTGGCTAATTTAAATTTTTTACTATATACTATTTTACTACAAACCGAAAAAAATTACAATAGGCAAAATCTACAAAGTTGTTTCTTCCGTTTGTATACTTTGCACAAGTTTTGCGGCTTTACATCTTTTCAAACCGTTCTACGGGGGATACGAACACGATTGCGCCGCCCACCAACACCTCGGTTTGATGATACCCAAACGCAGGTACGCCTGCATTGATAATAGAGGGCATTGGCTCCATACGTTGCGCGCAATGTTTGCGAATAATTTCCAAAGCCAAATCCACTTTTTCGTCCTCCGTACCTATCAACAAGGTTACGTTACCCGATTGCAAAAAACCGCCCGTCGTCGCCATTTTCGTAAACGAAAATTTCTCAGCCGACAATGCGTCGCATACCTCGCCCGCGTCCCGTTTGTTTACAATAGCCGTTATCATTTTCATATCCTTTTTCTCCTTTATCATTGATTTATTTTATTATAATTTTTCAAAGCCATACGTCAAGGCAATACTTTCCCCGTGGAAAGGTAAATCGAATACCATTCTTCCCTCGTCAATTTAATATCCGCCGCCACGCAAAGTTCTTTCATATGCTGAGGCGAAGTCGTACCCGTAACCACCTGTGAAAACCCAGGGTGGCGTAAAATCCAGGCAAACACGATTGCCGCCGACGTGCAACCGTATTTTTCCGCCAATCGGTCAAGCTCTGCGTTTAATTGAGGGAATCTCTCCTTATTTAACAGCGACCCTTCAAAAAATCCGTATAAAAGAGGCGACCACGCCTGCAACGCAATACCGTGAACACGGCAATATTCCAAACAATCCCCTGCGCGTTGCACGGATTCGTCTTTGTACATATTGACGTTAAAACCCGAATCCACCAACGCCGTATGCGCCGGCGAAAATTGAACTTGATTTGCCACGACGTGGATATCCGCGCTTTTTAACAGTTGAATTTGCATAGCGGACATATTGCTGACGCCAAACGCGCGCACTTTGCCCTCCGCCTGCAATTTTTCGAACGCCGCAGCAACTTCTTCGGGTTCGACCAACGTATCGGGGCGGTGCAACAAAAGCATATCGATATATTCGGTGTTCAAACGTTTTAAACATCCGTCTACCGCCGATAAAATATAGTTTTTGGAAAAATCAAAACGAGTAATTCTTCCATCCGCCTCTTTGGCGATACCGCATTTCGTCTGCAAAATATAATCTTTTCTAGAAATTTCCAAATCGCGCACAGCGACGCCAAAAATACGTTCGCAATCCCCTCCGCCGTAAACGTCGGCGAGGTCGAACGTGTTTACACCTGCGCTCATTGCCTCTACGATTACTTTTTCCGTTTCAGGCAACGTTTTATCCGCAATGCGCATACAACCCATAACGATACGCGACGCGCGCATACCTTTGATATTGCAATATTCCATAATTTCCCTCCGTTTATATTATATCATAACGACGTGCATTTGTCAACGGTTGAAAAAAATTTTTTTCTCATTGCTTTTCTACGTTATTTTATTCTTTGAAAGGCGCGTAATATTCTCGTCCTTTTTCCGTTTTTACTCTGCCTTGCATATAATCGATAAGTCCCGTTAAAAACGATTCGGCTTCCTTTTTCTTTACGGCAATTAAAAAATCCACTTTCATACCGTAATCTGTTGAAAGCAGGGAGCAGGTATGCGTTGAAACGTATTTTTGCAAACTGTCCACCCCCGTATATTCGACGGTGATTTTATATTCTTCGCACATTTCCAAAACGCGAATATCCGCTCCGTCTAAATTTTCCGCTGCGCTAGACGAATACGCGCGTACCAATCCGCCCGCGCCCAATTTTATCCCACCGAAATACCGAACGACAGCCACCGCCGTTTCGTACAATTTTTTCGCCTTTAATACTTCCAAAATAGGAACGCCAGCCGTGCCTTGCGGTTCACCGTCGTCGGAAAAACGTTGTAAATTGCCCGTTTTGTCCGCTATAAAAGCGTAGCATACGTGGGTAGCGAGCGAATGAGCCGAACGAATTTGCGCTAAAAACGCGCGCGCCTCTTCTTCCGTTTCCACGTGCGCGCTGTACGTTAAAAAGCGTGATTTTTCAATTATTTTTTCACTCTCGTGTTGCGCGTACACCGTCCGCACCGATTTTTCCATAATACGCTCCTTTTGCCGTTGCTTTAATTACTTGAATTATATAAGAACGCGCCGCAAAAAGCGGCGCAATATTCTTTATTTTACAACGATTTTTAAATGCACTTTTTTACCCTTATGCAACACGAATTCGTTTGCAGGAATAGGCATATTGGGGTCGGCAACCTTGGTTTCGTCTACCGAAACGCCTCCCTGTTCAATCAATCTACGAGCCTCGCCTTTTGATTTTGCAACGCCTGCGGCAACCATAGCGTCCACCACCGTAGCTACGTCCGAAACTTCTTTCGTCAAAAGTTCTGCGTCTGCTCCACCGAAAGCCGCTTTCGCTTGGCTTTGCGCCAAATTCGCCTTTTCTTCGCCGTGTACTTCTTTCGTCAATTCGTACGCAAGCACTTCTTTTGCATGATTGATGCGTTCATCTTTATACGCGCAAAGTTCTTCAATTTGTTCCAAAGGCAAAAACGTGAGCAACTTCATACACTTTTCCACGTCCTCGTCCGCAATATTTCTCCAATATTGATAGAATTCGTACGGAGTCGTTTTATTTTCGTCCAACCAAACCGCGCCTTTTGCGGTTTTGCCCATCTTCTTACCGTCGGAAGTGGTCAACAACGTAAACGTCATTGCATAAGCTGGTTTTTGTTCCTTAACACGGATAAGATTTGCGCCCGCGAGAATGTTGCTCCATTGATCGTCGCCACCGAGTTCCAGTTGGCAACCGTATTTTCTATACAGCACCAAGAAATCGTATCCCTGCATCAACATATAGTTAAATTCGAGGAAAGAAAGTCCGCGTTCCAAACGTTGTTTGAAACATTCGGCTGTCAACATTTTATTTACGGAGAAATGCGTACCGATTTCGCGCAAGAAATCGATATAATTCAAATCCAACAGCCAATCCCCGTTGTCCACCACGATAGCGGCGTTTTCGCCCTCGAAATCGATAAATCTCGACATTTGTTTTTTGAAACATTCGACGTTGTGGCGAATGGTTTCTTTCGTCATCATAGAACGCATATCCGTTCTGCCCGACGGGTCGCCGACCATTGCCGTACCGCCGCCGATTAAAATGATGGGTTTATGCCCTGCCTTTTGCATATGGTGCATTGCAATAAGTTGCATAAAATGCCCTACGTGCAACGAATCTGCCGTGGGGTCGAACCCAATATAAAAAGGCACGCTCTCTTTGCCCAATTTTTCATACAATTCATCTTCGTACACCGTCTGTTTGACGAATCCTCTCGCGCGGAGAGTATCCATTACGTTGGTTGCCATTGTTTTTCTCCTTTCTATTCGTTTTGTGATTTTCTTACTTTATAACGAAACGGCTTGCGCGCCGCGCAAACCGTTTTCTTTTTCGACCTTTTTCAACCGATTCGATTACGGATATTTACGCGCAATAAAACGTTCCACCCCTGCGGTAGACGTACGCGTAAATATGATACAAGCCGTTTTCAGTCAAAAAATGTTTCATAGTAATTAAAGTTTACAACTTTTTTCCGCCCTTGTCAAGCGTTTTATCCGTATTTTCCTTTGAAATCAAACAAATTCCAACAAAGACGCGCTTTTTTCCGTTTGCACGTCGGTAGGCAAAATATCCGACGACCCGATTGGAAAACGCAACGCCGCAAACAACGCCGTCAACGTTTCTTCTTTCGTTCTGCCTTTCACGCGGCGAACGAGTTCGTCGTTCAATCTTCTCATTCTCTCTTGCGCCCGCGCCGCACTCAACTTTGTTACATATTCGTCAAATCTCGTCATTTTTTCCACCTCTTTTGATTTTTACAGCTATATCATACCATTAAAAACTTGACAATATTTGTCATATATGTTAAAATATTTTTATAATTTTTTAAAATTTTTTTAGGCGGTATTGTTATGAAATTTACGATTTTATTGGAAATCTTGTTCGACTTATTGGCAAAAAGAAAGCTGACGGCGGCGTATTTGGCGGAAAAATACGAAATTTCTCAACGGACGGTGTATCGGTATATCGACCTTTTATCTATGTCCGTACCCATTTACATAAAACGGGGGCGCAACGGCGGAATTTGCATTTCCGACAATTACAAACTTCCCGTAGGGTTTATGACAAAAGAAGAATACGCCTCGGCCATCGAGGCATTGGAGGCTATGTATTCCCAACTCCCCGAAGAACGTTTTTTAGCGGCAAAGCGCAAATTGTCCGCGCAGACGAAATCGGAAACGCGAGAACTGGTGTTATCAGGCGAAATCGGCACGATCCTCGTAGACGGCGGCGCGTGGGGAGATACGCGCGCGTTTTCCGACAAATTGCGACTGGTTGAAGAATGTATTCAAAACAGGCTCGTTTTAGAAATCGAATACCATTCGCGCGCAGGAGAAAAGACCCACCGTAAAATCGAGCCTCACGTACTCGTTTTTAAACAGAGCGTTTGGTACGTATACGCGTTTTGTCATAAACAACGCGCGTTTCGTCTGTTCCGTTTGGGGCGTATTTTTTCCGCGCTCAATACGGAAGAACGCTTTCAAAAACGTCCTTTCAAACGGGAAGATATCCCCCTCAATTATTGGACGAGCGAAAAATCCGTAGACGTACAATTTGAAATTCACACCGACGCGTTTGCGGACGCGCAGGACTGGCTGGGCGTGGAAAATATGCGATTTTTAAACGACAAATGGTACGCCGAAGTTACCCTGCCCGACGACGAAGCGTTGGTTCGCAAAATTGTGGGGTTGGGTGCAGGAATCAAAGTGTTGTCGCCACAAAGTTTGCAAACTCGGGTAGCCCAAGCAGCGCAAGCCGTTTATTTATTATATTAGTTTTTCCTTGGATTATTCATTATTTTCGCTCTGCTCGGCTATAATAATACAAAGCGATATTTTTACGGAGCGTAAAACAATGAAAAAAATTTTATTTACGGGCGGTGGCAGCGCAGGGCACGTCGTGCCAAATCTTGCCTTGATTGAAGAAGTCTTGTCCGAAGGCATTGCAGACGTTTGTTATATGGGTACGAACGGAATAGAAAAAAGGCTCGTCGCCGAATGGAAACTTCCTTATTACCAAATCGAATGTCCAAAACTCATTCGGGGTGGCGGCGCAGAGGGATTGAAACGAAATTTAAAAATCCCCGTAGAATTTTACCGCGCGGTCAAATCCGCAAAAGAGGGTTTAGCCACCTTTCGCCCCGACGTCGTATTTTCTAAGGGCGGATACGTTTCCTTGCCCGTCGTAATCGCCGCAAAACGGTTAAAAATCCCCTGTTATTGCCATGAGAGCGATTTTTCTATCGGGCTTGCCAACCGTTTGGCGGCAGGATTTTGCAAACGCGTGTTTACCTCCTTTCCCGAAACGGCAAAACGGGTACGGCACGGCAAATACAGCGGCGCGCCTTTAAGACGCAGCGTGTTATCTGCAACCAAAGCGGACGCAAGACGAAAATTCAATATTCCATTCAACGCCGAAGTGTTGTTGGTATTTGGTGGCGGCAGCGGCAGCGCAACGATCAACGAGGCAGTAAGAACACATTTAAAAACGTTGACGCAACGTTATTACGTTTTCCACGTTTGCGGGAAAGGAAATTTGATAAAAAGCACCGTGCAAAATTACCGTCAATTTGAATTCATCTCGGACATGGGTATGGCGTACGCGTGCGCTGACGTAGTTTTATCGCGCGCAGGATCAGGCACGATTTTTGAAATTTTGGCGTTAAAAAAGCCTGCATTGCTCGTGCCGTTAGAAGAACAAACGCGAGGCGACCAGAAAGAAAACGCGGCGTATTTTGCGGAAAAAGGATTGTGCAAGGTTTTAAATCAAAACGAATTGTATCGCCTATCCAAAGCCGTTGACTCAACGGCGGATTCGCAAGAATTGAAAGATCGTTTATTTTCTTCGCAATTCGTTTGCGGAAATCAAATTATTTTAAACGAACTGCGTAAGGCGTTGCAATGAACAAATTCGGAGAATACGCTCTACCGTTTTACAGGCGAAAAGGCGATAAGAAAAAAAGCCGCAAACGAAAGATATTCGCTATCCTCGTTGCGGTTTTATCATTATTCGTTTTTTTGTTTATTTATTTCCAACGAAACGTAACGCGTGTGCTTGTCGCCATTGGTGAGGCGACTATGCGCGCCAGCACCACCGTCGCCGTCAACGACGCCGTGTATTATACGCTCAGCGACGAAATGCGCTATGAAGACTTGGTTACAATTACGCGCGACGAATCGGGAAAAATCGTAGCCGTCGCCGCCAATCCTTTAAAAATCAATAAAATCGCGCGCGATACCGCGTCCATTTCTCAATCCAATTTGAAAAACCTTAGCTTAAACGGAATCCCCGTGCCTTTGGGGGCTTTGACGGGCATTGAGGCGTTTGCAGGGCTTGGCCCTAGTATTCATTTCCGTATCATTCCCGTCAGCAGCGTTTCGTGCGATTTTTCATCCACGTTTGAGAGTGTGGGCATCAACCAAACCAAACACTCCATTTATCTCAACGTCATTGCGGACATCAGTATCGTTATGCCCTCACGGACAGAGAATTTTGCCGTCGCGACGGAAATCCTCGTAGGCGAATCGGTCTTGGTCGGCTCTGTACCCGATGCCTACCTTCAATCGGACATTTTCGGCAATAAAGCCGATTTAGTGCCATAAATTTATTAAGAGAAAAAGGATAACGAAAAAATTTTTTCGTTATCCTTTTATATTGTCTAAAAATCCCTAAGGAACGCTATTTTTTTCCTTATTTTTACGTTATTATTCGTCAAAGTTTGGCGCTTCCCATTTGATGTCCGAGGACATTTCAGCGTTTTCCTCTTTCGCTTTTATTTCCTCTTTTTTCAAGGTTTTAAAAAACAAAACCGTAAACGGAACGGCAAAGAAAAATGCGAAGAAATCGGATACGGCTTGACAGCATTGCACCCCGAATAATTGGAACAATTTCGGTAAAATCAACACCGCTGGAATGTAAAACAAACCCTGTCTTGAGGTGGACAGCAAAAATGCGATAAACCTGCTCCCTACCGCTTGATAGGTAATCCCGACCATAAAATTGACGGGCAACAACGGCATACAAATACATTGCAATCTTAAAGTGAGCGTTCCTATGTCCGTTGCTTGCGCGGAAAGCGAAAACATAGACATTATATGCGGTGCTAAAATAGCGCAAACCGTTGCAAAACAAAACATCAAGCAGGTAGAAAACGCAAGCGTGAACAAATACGCCGTACGCACCCTATCAAAGCGTTTTGCGCTGTAATTATATCCCAAAACAGGTTGATATCCTTGCCCTATCCCAAGCGAAATGGAGAACGCCAACATAAACATTTTCTGCACCACGCCAAGAGCCGCTTGCGCCGCCTCACCACCATACGCGTTTGCGGCGTTATTTAAAAACACCGTACACAGGCTGGCAAGGACTTGTCTGCAAAAGGAAGGAAAACCCGTGGACGCAACGTTCCAATACACCTCAAATTTTTTCGATATCGAACGCGCGCGCAACCGCACAATCGTCTTTTTAGACAAGAACATACCCAGTAATATGCAAAAGCTGAGGATTTGGCTGACACAAGTAGCAATCGCCGCGCCTGCAATGCCTAACCCTGCCGCAAAAATGAGAATAGGGTCTAAAACCACGTTTACCACCGCGCCGCAAATCAATCCAATCATAGACAGCACCGCCTTGCCTTCCGCGCGAAGCAAGTTGTTCATAACGAACGACATACACATAAACGGCGCGGCAATCAAAATATACGGGGCGTATTCTTTTGAATATCTTAAAACGTCCGCTTGTTTTGACCCGAACAATTTCATAAGCGGTGTTAAAAATAAAAAACCGAAAATTAAAATTATTAATCCAAACGCCGCCGCAATAAAAAACGCCGACGACGCCACTTTGTCTGCACCCTCGCGATCACGTTTCCCCAGTAATCTGGATACGATATTACCGCTCCCCATACCGAACGTAAACCCTATCGCCTGAATAATGGACATCAACGCCAACAGATTGCTCACCGCCGCCGTTACCGAATCATTTCCTATTAAAGAAACAAAATACGTGTCGGCAAGATTATACAGCGACGTTACCATCATACTCAACGTCGTCGGAATCCCCAACCCGATAATCAGCCTCGGAATGGGCGTTTTCGTCATTTTATAAAACTGTTTTCTTTCTCTTTCCTTCACCACCTCTTCGTCGGCGGTTTCATTTATGTTTTGCGCTTTTTCGTTCATTTGTTCACCTTCTTTCTTAATTATACTCTTTCAACAAAAATTTTGCAAGCGTCGCGCCGCTTACTTCTTGAAAAAAATTTATTTTTTTATACACGGGGTCAAACGTCCTTGTTTTGTAGTTGCTTTTTTTCGTTCGCCGTGGTATAATAGAATTATGAAAAATCAATCTTCGCCGAATAAGGCAACCTATTTTACCATTAAATTTTCAAAAACCATTCTTGTATTGGCTGTTGCAGTACTTTGTTTGTGCGTTGCGAGTATCGTTGTCAGTATACTGAATATGAAACGTTTTGGCTTGAACGGATTTTCCGATTATTTAAAATACCCGTTTTTATTGTTGGTCAGCGTATTTTGCATTGCCATCGTCGTTGCGCTTTTGATCAAATCGCAATATATCATAGACGAAACCTATTTCATTAGCCAATACGGGTTTATCAAGAGCCGTTATGAAATCGAAAAAATCACCTCTATCGTATTGGATACCGACACCAATAAATTGACGGTGTATATGGGCGAGGAATTTTTCGTGCTTTCATTAAATAAAGAATGGAATGAAAAATTTGTCCGCGCGCTTTTAAACGTCAAACCCAGCATTGATTACAGTTTTACGGTTGCCGAAAAAAATGATACAGAAGAAAAATAAATAATGTCTTTTTGAATTACGTCGCAATGAAAAGAGGGCAAGTTTGCGTTCAACGCATACCTGCCCTCTTCATTTTTCATATTTTTATGCGTAGCCATAACGTTTGCGTTGCCACATCAATAATATTGCAGTCAAAATCAAACTGACCCCTTCCGCCCAAACAACTGCGCTCCAAATACCGTCCACGCCCAACAATACGGGCATAATCAAAACGGCAAGCACTTGACAGATGAACGTTCGGAAAAAGGAAATCAACAGCGACAGCGCGCCGTTAGAAAGCGCGGTGAAAAACGCCGACCCAAAAATATTAAATCCGCACACCAAAAAACTAAGCGAGTACAATCGCAACCCGTGCGTCGTCATATTCAAAAGTTCGGGTTCACGAACGAAAATTGACGCCATTGGCCGCGCGAATACAACCGCAAACACCGTCATCACAACACCCGCTACCGCGGTTAAAATAACACTCTTTCTAAATACGTTGCTCAGTTCCTCTTTATTCGCCGCGCCGTAATGATACCCGACGATGGGCGCGCTGCCTACGGCGTAGCCTAAGAAAATCGCTACGAAAATAAAGCCGATATACAACATAATTCCGTACGCCGTTACGCCGTGAATCCCAATATACTTCATCAACTGCGCGTTGTACAAAATCGTTACGACGGAAAGAGAAACGTTCGTCATCAATTCGGACAAGCCGTTTATACATACTTTTGTCAATACAACGCCGTCGAATTTTGTTTTTCCAAGCCGTAATAAACTGTCGTTTTTACGAGAAAAATAAACAATCGGCAATATGCCGCCCATCAGTTGGTTAATGGCAGTGGCAATCGCCGCGCCTGCCAATCCCCATTGAAATACAGCGACAAACAACGCGTCGAACACCGCGTTTCCAAGCCCTGCGATAATTGTAACCCACAAACCCAGACGGGGTTTTTCCGCCGTAACGAAAAAGCCTTGAAATGCGTTTTGCAACATAAACGCAGGCAACGCCATAAAAATAATCCGCGCGTATAATACGCAATAATCGACAAGAATTGCCCGTTCCTCTGCCGTCATATCCTTTTCCGACGCCGCAAACAGGTTTGCGACCGGGCGCACAACGGCAATGCCGATTATCGCAAGCACTACCCCTGCCAAGACGGTAACGTATACAAGCATAGAAAAAATTCGGTTTGCCCGTTCTTTGTCCCCCTCGCCCAAGGTTTTAGATACGACTGCATTTCCGCCCGTCCCAAGCATAAATCCCACTGACCCGAAAATCATAATCAAAGGGTATATCAAATTGAGCGCAGCAAAAGGCAATTCGCCCGCAAAGTTTGCAACGAACAATCCGTCTACGATACCGTACACGGAAACAAAAATCATCATAATCACCGACGGTAAAACGAAACGTAACAATTTTTTATAATTAAAATGTTCGGATAAACGAATTCTGTCCTTTTCCATTTTTCCACTATCCTTTGCCAAAAAGTCGTAATAAAGCCCGACTTAACAGTCGGGCTTTTGTTTTTTTCATAACTTACGCGTCCAATTCCAACAAATCTTTGTATCTCGACGTATAACGCGTTACGCTGTCGTCGTTGTTGTATTTGTTCAAAACGTTGTTTTCCACTTCGCTGGTATGCGTGGTTGCCGCAGTTGCTTTCAACGATTCGTAGAAGAGGTTCGAGAACGTTCCTTCCACTTCTTTTTCTGCCGCATTGTATCCGCCGTACACGTCACCGCCGTCATATACGAACGAGGTGTATACGATATGCCAACCGTAATCCGTACCGCACACGACGTACGTGCCTACGCCCTCTTGCACCGCATATTGCGCCGCATATTCAAATTCGGGAACAAAATCCGTCTTGTAAGGAGAAACTGCATAACCCATATACGTATTCAAACAACCCGTATCCGTCGAATACGCAAACATCAATTCGTTTACGGCAGACAACGCTTTGTAAGAAAGACTTTCCTTGTTGAAATAATCGGAAGATTTCACTTCGCCAAGGTCTACTTTACCCGTATAATATACGAATTTGCTGTAATCCACTTCTTCTTTTTCGTTGAGATAATTTTTTCCGTATTCGGTTGCTTTCGCGCCCGTTACGCTTGCGCCGCTGACAAACTCGATATAATTCCTCATTTCCGAAATAAATCCGTCAATGTCCATCTTGTTTGCCTTAAACGTATATTCGTGGTCGTCTTTTTCAACCGTACCGTTGTAAGGATATTTGCCTGCGTATTGTTTCAACGCCTCGTAACGTTCGGTATTCGCCACGCTGTCCTCAAAGAACAAATACGTCTTTTCGCCTTTCGTCGCGCCGTTGTTGAAATAATCGTTTCCTTCCACTTCGTATGCATAATTTGCGTGGTCGTGTTCGCTAAACCAACTATCGCGGAGGTCTTTTGCTTGTACGTCCGCAAGAATTTCTGCGCGCGCCTCAAACAATTTGTCATTAGGCAAGTTTTTATTCTTCGCCGCCGAATACGCTTGTTCTTGGCTTGCGGAGAACGGAATCAAAATATTGTAAACAAATCCAAATCCTTCCTCGCCCGAAAGCACGAACGATTTATCCGAAAGCCCGCCAATCGCCGTCGTAAATGCCGAGGGATTTTCCGCATACGAATACTGTTGCGCCTCTTTGATTTCGTCGTATTTATCCGCAATATATTCGTCGGTCAAATACGCAAGCGCCTCGTCTTGTAAATCTTCGTAATATTTGTTAAGAAGCGCTCCCGTAAGAACAGACGCAAGGTCTACGTAATAATAATCAAGCTGCGTAATATCCGCCGTGTTTTCCTTATCGTCAATCAAATTGTACGATTGCAAATTCGCAAGGAACGCATTGTACGCTTTCTTTCTCGTGCTTGCCGTAGAATCGTCCACTTTTTCATACGTACCGCAAGCGTCCAACGTGTTTCTACCCGTGTAAATATCGTAATCCAAAACGCCGTCTTTTACGGGATAGAAATCTTCTTTCTCCGTACCAACCCCCGTAGGCGTCGCACGCGTCTCGCCGTGGTCGTGCGCTTCTTCTTCCGCCGCAATGATTTCCGTTTCCAACGAATCCAAGGACGTATTCATTGATTTTTTAAGGCTGTATTCCGCTTTTAAATATTCTTCGTTGTCTTTTCCACCTTCGGTGAGGAAATATTTTAAAGCCAACACTTCAGGGTGCGCTTCCAATAAAGTTTTTTCCGTTTTGGACAATCCGTCTTTGCTTGTTTCCATTTCCACAAACGCC
The DNA here is from genome assembly GCA_017463145.1 of Clostridia bacterium. Classification (GTDB taxonomy): domain Bacteria; phylum Bacillota; class Clostridia; order Christensenellales; family Borkfalkiaceae; genus Scatosoma. Next base: position 29,227 of record JAFTPR010000008.1, on the reverse strand, counting down.
GCATAGCCGTCGCGAGAAAGCCCGTAATCCCCTGCCAAATAATACGCCGCAGCATACTGCGTCATAATTTTTTGGTTGACAAGCGAATCCATCAACATATTGAATACGTCTTCGTAAGAATATCCGCTTTGTACGTAGGAATAACCGTTGCTTAAAAAGCTAGCCACCAATTCGCTCTTATAAATCGTCGAAGGCAAGGACTTGTCCGCAACGAATTGCGCAACCGCCTCGGACACCGCTTTATCATACGTTTCGTGCTTTTCAAGGCTCGACGAAATGTCAACCGTCGCCACTACTTGCGCCAAATCTTTTTCACTGTCCGTGGGGAAAAAGTTACAACCCGTAGCGCCAACCGTAAGGGTAAGCCCCAAAATCAACGCTGCTGTTTTTTTCAATGTGTGTTTTTTGTTCATAAAATCGCTCCGATTTTTTATCCTATCTTTCTGTATGCATTGAAAGAGAATGTAAACTCTCCCTTTTTTATCAATACCATTATATTATAACCGATTTTTTTATAAAGTGCAAACGTTTTTGCTTATAAACTTGCGAAAGTTGATGCAAATTTTAAAAATTTTGTCATTTCAGCCATCAATTCCGCTGGGTCGCGCTTTCCGAAGAACTCTATCACAGGCGCTTCGGTCATATTTAAGCGCACCATTTGTTGATATCTATCCATTGCAGCAAGGATTCTTTTATCCCCAAGCGCGTCCAAGGACGGAAATTCCAACGCCCCCACGCCCTTGACGAGCGATATCTTTTTTACGTTAAATTTGGCGGCGTAGCTCTTTAACACCGCGATAACGAGAAGATTTTCCACAGCAACGGGCAGTTGACCGTACGTTTCTTGCAAAGACGTATACACCCGTTTATAATCGGCTACCGTGGAAATTTCAGCAATTTGTTTATACGAATCCAGCCGTCCTGCCGACGATTCGATATATTTCTCGGAAATATAGGCGTTTGCGCGAATATCCAATTCGGCAACCGTCTGGCTTTCGCCCGTCAATTCTTCCTTTAATAATTTTGAATACAATTCGTATCCAACCCTATCCATATGCCCGTGCTGTTCCGCGCCAAGAACGTTCCCTGCGCCGCGAATTTCCAAATCTCGCATAGCGAGTTTGTATCCCGAACCAAGTTCGGTAAATTCCATAATCGCTTTTAACCGCGACGAGGCGTTTTCCGTCATCACTTTTTCAGGTTTATACGTAAAATACGCGTGCGCAAGCCTCGTGCCTCTGCCAACCCGACCTCGCAACTGATACAACTGCGAAATCCCCAATCTATCGCTGTCGATTACAATCAACGTGTTGGCGTTTGGCAAATCGATTCCGTTTTCGATAATCGTCGTCGTAATAAGAACGTTTGATTTACCGCTGTAAAAATCCATTACGGCGTTTTCCAACGTATTTTTCTCCATTCTGCCGTGCGCAACGGAAATGGTCGCTTCGGGAATGATTTGTTTTATCCGCGCCGCAAACGAAAAAATACTCTCTACCTTATTATATAAAAGAAATACTTGCCCATCGCGGGAAAGTTCGCGAATACACGCGTCGCGAATGAGCGTTTCCGTTTCTTCCACGACGTACGTTTGTACGGGCAGACGCTCGGACGGGGGCGTTTGAATGGTGGATATATCCCGAATCCCAGACAACGACATATGCAACGTACGCGGAATAGGGGTTGCCGTCATGGTAAGGCAATCGATATCTTTTCGTAAATTTTTTATCTTTTCTTTGTGTTCCACCCCAAAGCGTTGTTCTTCGTCCAAAACCAACAATCCAAGGTTTTTAAATTTTACGTCCGCAGACAACAGCCTGTGCGTACCCACCACGAGATCTATCGACCCGTTTGCCAAGCCTTCCAATATCGCAGCCTGTTCTTTTGGCGTATTAAAACGATTCAGGCACGCCACTTTTAAGCCAAAATCGGAAAACCGCGCCGTCGCCGTATTAAAATGTTGACTGCAAAGCACGGTGCTAGGGCACATTAACGCCGCTTGTTTGCCCGCCAAAGCGCAAAGATACACCGCGCGAAACGCCACTTCGGTTTTGCCAAAACCTACGTCCCCGCGCAGCAATCTATCCATAACTTTTCCCGAACACATATCTTCTTTGATTTCCTGCATCAAGCTGGCTTGATCGGGCGTTAATTCGTGCGGAAAAGCGTCCTCAAATTCTTGCATAAACACTTCGTTTGCAGGGAACGCATAACCGCGATTTTCCGCGCGCTCGGCATATAATTTTTTTAAATCGAACGCCAACGTTTTCAACGACGCTTTTACACGCGCTTTCACCCTTTCAAACTCCGCGCCGCCGATTTTACTGAGCGACGGATTGGAATCCCCCACGTATTTGGAGAGTACGTCCATACTTTCGGCAGGCACGTACAGCATATCGCCGTCCTTATAGGAAAGAGCGATATATTCTTTCGTTCCGTCGGTGGTTTCGATTTTTTTCATTCCGACGGCTTTGCCGATTCCGTGCGTTTCGTGCACGACGAAATCCCCCACTTCGGGCGCAGAAAACATATCGCCGCGCTTGCGTCGGATTCTCCTCGTATCCTGTGTTTTTGTATACAAATCGACCGGTCCCACGATTGCAAGTTTACATTCGTGTAAAACCATACCCTTATCCAAACGTTCGTCCAAAACACATACGCCGTCAAATTGAGCAAGCCTATCAGGCAGTTTTACCGTAGAAATATATTCGTCCGCAAGCCGTTCGCTCATTTTCACCGCTCGAGTACTTTCGCCGCAGTACACCAATATCCGATATCCGCCCTTTCGCCAATTTCGGATATCTGTCAAAAGAGCCGGCAAACCGTTGAGATAACGCGCCGTAGGCGTGGCGGTCAAATTATAAATTTTCAAAGGCTGGAAAAAAAAGGGATTTCCCGTAAACGTCTGCATGACCACTCGCCTACACGCAGCGAGTTTATCCAAAAAAACTTTTTTTTCAATATATTGTCGCAGGGTAAAATCAAACGCCTCGCCGCCCGATTTTAAACGGTAAAACCGTTCTTCGTGTTCTTTATAAAGCGCGTTGAATTTATCCCACAGCGTCTTTCCTTCGTCGAAAATCACCACGGTTTCTTGGGGTAAGACGGAGAAAAAGTCGGTCGTGTTTTCCAAAAGTGGCAGCAAATACCCGTTGTCGCAAAAACCGTCTTTCAACAGCTCGTCAGAAATCTCGCAAGCGCGCGCGTAGGATTCGGACGTTTTAAATTCTTTCAAGCCTTCTTTTAAAGCGGTTTCTACACGTTCTTTATCGCGCGGCGAAGTGAATACGTCCGTTGCGGAAAGAAAGGTGATTGTATCCACGTTTGGCAAACGGTTTCCCGTAATCAAATCGTACGGTTTTATCTTTTCCACCGTATCCCCAAAAAAGTCGATACGAACGGGATTGTCAAGATTGACGGGATAAATATCCAAAATATCTCCACGCAGAGCAAAAACACCCTTGGTTTCCACTTCAAACGAACGCGTATATCCCATCGCCGTCAACGTCGCGGAAAGGGAGGCAAAATCAAACTCTTCCCCCTCTGTAAACGACAACGATTGCAGTCGCTTTGGAAACAGTTGCAACAACGCATCTATTTCTGCCGTAACGACGGGACAGCCGTTTTGCAATGCGTCTATCCCTTTTAAACGACGAAACAGAGAATCCTTAGACAACGCTTTTCTATACAAAAGCACTTCGTCTTTCGCAGCCAAAACTTCCGTCCGTTTGCCCGTCAGCGAGGCGATATTCTCCGCTGCTTTTCGCGCCGACACCCCGTCCGCCGTAACGTACACAACGGGAAAAGGAGTCAACCCTGCCAACAGATATTTCAACGAATCGGAAACGCCGAAAACCGCCGTGGGTGTACCGCGGCGGATATCTTCTGCGTACGAGAGGTATTCCTCCCCTATTTCGTTTAAAGAGATAAAGTCTTTTTTCATTTTTGATTAAATTTTCCCATAACGTTGTCAATGGACGTGCCGCGCGCAAATTCTGCCGCCGCCTCGCCTGCCTTTTTACAAGCCTCCGCAAACGTTTCGTAATCCTCTTTTCTCACTTCGGACAAAACGTAATTGATAATGGGAATATTCACTTCCTCGTCGCGAATCCCTACGCGGATTCGGGGGAAATTATTTAATCCCGTTTCTCCGATAATACTGCGCATACCGTTATGCGTCCCTGCGCTGCCGCTCGCCCGAATACGGATTTTCCCTTTGGGTAAATCGTAATCGTCGTAGATAACCAACAAGTGTTCGGGCGAAATTTTATATTTGTTCATCAGCTGTTTGACTGCCCTGCCCGAATTGTTCATATACGTCAACGGACGGACAAGAATCACCTTTTCGCCCCCCACGAACGCCTCCGCAACCGACGCCTCACATTCTTTCTTTTTGAATTTTGCGCCGAGCGCCTCCGCGGCGTCGCCTACGGCGATAAACCCCATATTGTGAAAGGTTTTTTCATATTGTTTTTCGGGATTGCCAAGCCCAACGATAAGATACATACTCGTTCTTCCTTACTTTTTCATTCTCTGTTTTTTCGTCCAATCTTTGGAAAAGCCGCCGCATAGCGCGACGGCTCTTTGGTGTTTCTACGAAGTTATCAATCGTAAAGTTTGGACATAGGTTTGTCAAGATATACGTTTTCGATTGCCGCCGCAAAGATATCTGCAACGGTCAACACTTCGATTTTGTCGAGTTTCTTTTCTTCGCAAATATGAATGGTATCCAGAACCACGAATTTATCGATTGCGGATTTTGCCAATCTGTCAATAGCAGGGCCACTCAACACGCCGTGCGAACAACCTGCATATACAGCCGCTGCGCCTGCGTCTTTAATCGCTTGCGCGCCTTGGCACAACGTACCTGCCGTATCCACCATATCGTCAATCATAAGACATCTCTTGCCTTTTACGTCGCCGATAATGCTCATAACTTCCATTACGTTTGCCTTGGGACGGCGTTTATCGATAATCGCAAGAGGCACACCGAATTTTTCGGCTACTTTTCTCGAACGTTTTACCGCGCCTACGTCGGGCGCAACAACCACTTCGATATCGCCTTGTTTTGCGAAATAATTATAAAGCGTAGGTCCACCGAGCAGATTGTCTACGGGAATATCGAAAAATCCCTGAATTTGATCCGCGTGGAGATCCATTGTAAGCACTCTGTCCGCGCCTGCATTGGTAATCAAATTTGCCACCAATTTTGCCGTAATAGGGTCGCGTGAACGAGCTTTTCTATCCTGACGGGCATACCCAAAATAGGGAATTACTGCCGTAATACGACCAGCCGAAGCGCGTTTCGCCGCATCAATCATAATCAGGAGTTCCATTAAATTGTCATTGACGGGAGAGCAAGTAGACTGAATGATGAATACGTCTCTACCACGTACCGTTTCTGCGATGTGAACGTTAATTTCACCGTCGGAGAATGTATTGACTTCGATTTCGCCAAGCTCTGTATTGAGTTTCTTAGCGATAGCCGCAGCCAAATCGCGATTGGAGTTACCGGAAAACAACTTGATTTCATTACCGTGAGTTATCATGTGTAACCATCCTTAAAAAATATTTTTTATTCGTCGCCGCTCCGCTTTTCCGCGTTAAGCCGCGCCCGAATTTTTTCCATTGTAAATAATTATCACCGTGAAAACGCGAAACACCAACTTTCTTTTTTGCGTTTTCTCCGTAAAAACCTCCGCCTAAAATCAGGACATTATTATAATACCCTTTTCCAAAAATTAAGTCAACCAAATAGACGGGTATTTTGCAATTCTTTTCTCTTAAAATTTTATTCGCCCGTATTTTTGTTTTGCGATTGTTCTTTCTCTGCCTCCGCTTTTTTGCGCTCTTTTTCTTCCTTTTGTTTTTGCCTCATACCGATAAAAAAAGAACTAAGCAAAGCGGAACATTCTTCTTCCAAAACGCCGCCGACCACTTCCGTTTTATGGTTGAGCAAATTCGCTTCCGCCAACGCCGCCGTTAACGAACGGCCTTTTTGTTCGTACGCGCCGAAATAGATTTTATCCACGCGCGCGTTCAAGCTCGCCCCCATACACATAGGGCAAGGTTCTAACGTTACGTACAATTCACACCCCTCGGGCAAACGCCACGAGGCGTATTTTTTACACGCCTTGTCAATCGCCATCATTTCCGCGTGCGCAGACGCGAGTTGCAATTTCGCGCGACGGTTATACCCCCTTGCCACCACTTTGTCTTGATACACGACTACCGCGCCGATAGGCACTTCGCCCTCTTGCAATCCTCTTTTTGCCGCCTTTATCGCTTGACGCATAAATTTTTCTTCTCTTGTCAATCTTTTCATAACGCACACCTTTAACACATTCTTTCTTTTACCGCGCCCGACAAACAAAACAGCGCGCGCCGATTGTGTTCCAACACGTTTTCCCACGCAGCTGTCCCAAGCGGATGTTCAAATTCGTCCGCGCCAGCCTCGATTGTAAACGCAGGGATTTGCAAAGTCTTTATACACCAATCTTTATATCCCCCGACGCTGTTTTTTGCATACGCCAATTTATAGCCCGTAACGGACGACAAAACCTCCGCCAAAGCCTTGTCTTTCGCGCAACGCCCAATCGGTTGATGAAAATACCAATAAATTTCTTCGCCCTTCGTATGATAACTTACGGTATAATCGGGACGAAGTTTTTGCGTAAACAATTTCAACGCCTGCGTTTCAGGTTCGGAAAAGGGTTTTTTGCCGATATAATTTTCCGCGCCCGCCTTCTTGACGTTTTTCGCGCCCTGTCCCCAATTTGCCGCAAAATTGACGTTCAAATCCACCCCTCGCCCGTTCGCTTTCCAAAGAGAAAAATCCGTATTCCCTTGATTGAGCGCAAGCAAGCGTTCTTTCTCGCGTTTGTTCTCCACCGATTCTAACCCCGTTTCACTAAGCAGACACCCGTCGGGGTTCACCAGGGGAATCAGCCAACAACTGCCGCATTTTAGCCCTATTTTATACTGTTCTAACGCCAAACGCGCGGTGATAAATTCTCTCCCGTGCATTGCGTATTGCGCAATGCCCACAGGTTCGCCGTCGCCTATCTTTACTGCGAAAATTTTTCTTCCGAACACACTTTTGCCTATCACCGTTTTCGGCGCGGTTACCGTATTGTAAAAATCTTCAATTTTTTCATAAATATCCACAACGATACTATACGCCAAACAAGAAAAAAAGTTGCTATTTATGATACGTCGAACCTGCGTTAATCATAAACGCGCGATACACCTGTTCGGCAAGAATCACACGCATCAGTTGATGAGGAAAAGTCATATCCGAAAAGGAAAGTTTGTAATCCGCAGCCGTTTTCACCCTGTCCGACAAACCGCAAGACGAACCGATTACAAACGTAACGTCCTTTCCCTCGTTCGTCAAAGTTTGCAACTTCTTCGCCAATTTCTCGCTGGATAATTTCTCCCCCTCGACAACCAAAGCGATTACGTAACCTTTCAACGCGCGCAAAATATCTTCCGCTTCCGATTCGGGATTTGCGCCTTCGGGCAATTCTTTTATCTCCACTTTAGCAAAACGAGAAAGGCGTTTGACGTACTCCGCCACCGCCTCGCGATAAAAACTTTCTTTAATTTTCCCTACGACCACAAAATAGATTTTTTGCATACTTTATAACCCCGAAAAGAACACGCCTACCCAAGAAACGGCGCAAATAAATATTCCTACCGCGGCGCAAAGAAGAAACGTTTTTCTTTGATCCGTCGTTTTATTTTCTACGCCCTTTTCTACGTCCTCAACACTCGCTTTTTTATCAAAAATCAATAAATACGCAAGCGAGCCAATCAAACATACCGCTGAAACGACGACAACCGCGATAAATACGGGCGTTGGAAATTGGCTAATCCCAAATTTTGTCAATATCAAAATAGCGGCGTTGTTTAAAAAATGCGACAGCACGGTGGGCAAAATACTGCCCGATTTCAACGCGACGAGCGCAAACGCCGCGCCGCAACAAAATTGATAAACCGTCTGCGACGGATTTTGATGATACAACGCAAACAAACCGCCGCAAAGCAAAACCGCGCCCGTGCGTCCAAACGTTTTCAAACCGCTTAAAATCACACCTCGAAACAGCGTTTCTTCTAAAATGGGCGCAAGAATCGCCACGACGAAAAATACGCCCCAAAATCCCAATCCGTCCATAGACGGCAATAAAATTCCCGCGTCTTGATACCCCATTTTTCCAAGCAGTTTCAAAAACCAAACGTTCAATTCGGACAAACACAATAATCCGATTTGCAAAACGATTGCCACAAAATAATATTTTCCCGAACATTGCTGTTTTTTCCAAGTAGCTTTTGGCGAAAGTTTCAAAAACTTAAAAACCAACGCCACGACGAGAATAAAGGCAATCTGTGGCAATAAATAACTTGCATATAAAAACCAGTCGGTGTTTTGATACCCCTCTTTCGCCAACCCGACAACCGAAATCCCGATAAGAAAAATCAACGATAAAAAAGTGGGCAGCACCGCCGCCAAGCTAAATGATAACCCTGCCGCTTTTTCTATCGTCCGTTCCCCGAAACGATTGAAAATCGTATTTTGTTCTCTACGTTCTTTTTTCATATCTATTATTATAACAAATTTTTCTTTGATTGCAAACAAAAAACGAGCCGCTTTTCAAAAAAGAACGAAACGGCTCGTTTTTATTTTTTTGTTTTATTCGCTTGCATTTTCGGTATTTTGCTCCATTTCAAGGGTTGTCCCCGTGTCATAATTCCTTCCCTCATTCTTCGCAACTCCTCCACACGACCAGAAAGGGGTAATACATAAAACCAACAACATAGCGGCTAAAAATTTTCTCATCTTTTTTGCCTCCTTAATCCTATCTTTACGGTTTTATTATAACACATATTATGAAAGTTGTCAACACTTTTTGAAAAATTATTTCACAAAATCAACCGATTGCGCTCAATTTTTCTCGAAATTCTTTGATAATTCTGTTTTCTATACGGGAAACCTGTACCTGACTCACCCCAATTTTTTCTGCGACTTCGCTCTGCGTCATATCCCTAAAATACCGCAGAACGATAATTTTTTTATCCCGTTCGGACAAATCGTCTATCGCGCCGCGCAACAGCATTTTATCCAACCAATCCTCTTGATCGTCGGACGAAGGCAGCGTTTCTATCAATTCCCGTTCCTTTCCGTCTTTATAATCCGCGCCGCCGTATAAAGAAAGCGGCATTTTCGACGACCCCATAACGAATACCGTTTCCGCCTCGTCCAAACCAAATTTTTCCGCAATGACGGACACGGCAGGTTGCGTCCCGTTTTTCGTCCTGTATTCCTCGATAAACAAATTGATTTCTTTCGCCGTTTGTTTCATGGCGCGCGATACCTTTACCGACCCGTCGTCGCGCATAAAACGTTTGATTTCCCCTGCTATCATAGGCACGGCGTAGGTGGAAAATTTTACCCCGAAACTTTCGTCAAAACCCGCTATCGCCTTTAAAAATCCCATACAAGCAATCTGGAACAAATCGTCGTAATCCACGCCTTTGCCCAAATACCGTTTGACGATACATTTTACCAAGGATACGTTGTTTTCAATCAGCGTTTCTTTCGCGTGCGAATCGCCCGTTTTTGCATTGCGAATGTATTCGATTGTAAGTTTTTCATCAAGCATCAGCCCTTTCCCTTACTTCCTCTTTTTCAACCCCGATTTCTTTGGTCATTTTTACGATAGTGCCTTTGCCCTTTTCACTCTTTAACGAAAAATCAGACATAAACGTTTGCATAATCGTAAACCCCATACCCGAACGCTCGTCGGCGGAAAGAGTGGTAAAAAACGGCAACACCGCTTTGTCCACGTCCTCAATCCCACAACCGTAATCGGTGATTGTGATATGTAAAAAGCCCCCCTCCGTTTGCTTTTTTTCAGTTTGACATTCGATTAAAATTTTACGTTCGCCGTGTCTTTCGCTTGCGTACGCGTGTACGACGCAGTTGGTTACCGCCTCGCTGACGGCGGTTTTGATATCGGAAAGTTCGCTAATCGAGGGATTTAGCCCCAGCGCAAACGCCGCCACCGCGCTACGCGCAAAGCCTTCGTTTTCACTTTTCGCCGCTATTTCAAGTTTCATATAATTGCTCATATCGTTCTCCTTTAAATCTTTGGAATCAGCGTATACACGCCGCTTACGGTTAAAATTTTGTCGGTGGCTTGCGAGGGGTTGGCTATGTACATAGGTACGCCGTAGCGGTGGAATTTTTTATACCTGCCGATTAAAAACCCTATCCCCGTCGAATCCATAAAGGAAATCTCGCCAAGGTCAAACACCACTTGTTGCGCCAACGTAACGTATTGTTCCGCCAAAGTATCCACTTCCTTTCGCGCCGACGTGGCGTTGTGTTCGTCTATTTCGCCGCTTGGGCGTATATATAAAATTCGGTTCAAAAATTTTGATTCAACGCGCATAAATTCCTCCTCAAATCCCAATAAACGGTACGCCGTTATTATAAAAAATCTAGCCGAGAAAATTTTGAAAAAAAGCCCCGAAAAAAAAATTGTTTTGTCGAAAAAAATTTTTTGCTTTTTCGTAAAAAATCACTTGACTTTTTATCAAAAATCGTTTATTATAATCAAGCATTATGCAAATGACCTTACGTCAAAACAAAACGGGCCTTTAGCTCAGTGGTCAGAGCTGTCGGCTCATAACCGATTGGTCCGCGGTTCGAATCCGTGAAGGCCCACCAAACTCGTTTTTTAATAAATATATCATATAATGGCCCAGTAGCTCAGTTGGTTAGAGCGCCAGCCTGTCACGCTGGAGGTCGACGGTTCGAGCCCGTTCTGGGTCGCCATTTTTTGCCCTTACAACAAGGGCAATTTTTTTCAGTTTTGTAGTGTGGCGTTATAGTTATCAACAGTTTTTAGTGAGAATACTCACAAACGAAAAGGACAGGCAAAACGCCTGTCCTTTTCGTTGATGAGCCTTATACTTTTATTTTAACTTGCTTATTTTTGAAGTGTTTGTAATAACTACAAGTTGCATATTTTTTGCCAATTGTATTGTGGGGTCAATATTGATGTCTAAATTATTTCCTTGTCGAATCGCAATTACATTGATAGAATATTTTTTGCGCAAATTTAATTCAATAAGTGTTTTACCTACCCATTCGGATTTAACTTCAAGTTCTATCAAAGATACGTCGTTGGATAATTCGATAACGTCAACAAAGCCCGAACTTAAAAGATTTTTTGCAAGGCGTATTCCTGATTCACATTCAGGAAAAACCACTTTATCCGCTCCTACTTTACTTAAAATCTTTTTATGCATTTCATTAGCGCATTTTGCGATTACTGTATTTACACCAACTTCTTTACACAACATTACCGCCATAACGCTTGCTTCCAAATTATTTGCCATAGCAATAATAACAACTTCTATATTGGAAATACCAAGTTGTTTTATCGCTTCCAAATCGGTTACGTCTGCGCATTTGCAGAACGGAATATCGGCGATAGCGGAATTCACAATAGTTTCATCTGAATCAACGGCTAAAACATCAACTCCATTACTTACAAGCTCTTTGGCTACGGCTAAACCGTATCGTCCAAGCCCAAATACAGCATAAGATTTATTGATACTCATATCTTACTCGTATAATATTGTTTAGATTTAGTCGGATGAATCCAGACTACAATATTATCCTTTTTTTTGTTTATCTTAAAAGAGTTTTTCTTTTGCTCTTTTTTAAGATATAATGGACATAGTTTCTGTGGTTTGGTTCATTAGTCTTTAACGCTTTATCGTTTTTAAGGAGTTTCCAACCACAACTCTATGTCTTTTTTGTTGATTAGTTAGATAACGCTGTTTCGTTTTATTTCTCACGAGAGTACTTAGACATCGTTTTGTGGTCGCACAGAAATAAATTTTTTACTTCAAGGAGGATACCTTTATGATTTTTTGCGGTATCGACGTTGCTAAGGATAAGCACGATTGTCACATCTTTTCTTCCGATGGAGAAATCCTTTGTGACAATTTCTCTTTTCCTAACTCTTTGGACGGCTTTCGTTCCTTCCAATCTCTCTTATCTAAATGCTCTAACGGTAATTTAGATAAAATAAAAGTAGGGCTTGAAGCTACCGGTCACTACTCAACTAACCTGTTGAGTTTCCTTAAGCAATTAGAAGTTTCCGTTACACTCTTTAACCCTCTTTCCGTTAACCAGTCAAGACGTGCTTGTTCCTTGCGCAGAACAAAAACGGATATAAACGACGCGCGTTACATTGCTCAATTATTAGTTTCCGATAGGTCAAATCCCTACCATGAGCAATTATACCACATTTCTTCCTTAAAGTCACTCACTCGAACACGGTTTCGGCTAAATAAAGAGCTTCAACCTCTAAAAAATCGTTACAGAAGGTCTGTTCATATCCTTTTTCCCGAACTTTCTTCTTTCTTTTGCAACCTTTACACCAATTCTTGCTTATCTCTTTTAGAGGCTTTACCCTCCGCTAAAGATATTGCTTCTTGTAATGTCACCAAGCTTTCCAATATCCTTTCTTCCGCTTCACGCGGTAGATTTAAGAAAGAGAAAGCCTTGCAATTAAAGCAGCTTGCAGCTTCTTCTATTGCTTCTTACAATCTTGGCGATGCCTTTGAGTTAAAACTCTTAATTCAGCGTATTCGTTTCCTTGAAATGCAAAAAGCAGAATTAGAAAAGGAAATTGAAAAGATTTTAGACGAGCTTCATTCTCCCATTACTTCTATCCCTGGGATTGGCAACGTTTTAGGCGCAACTATTCTTGCCGAAATTGGAGATATTAACAACTTCTCTTCTCCTGCAAAATTGCTTGCTTTTGCAGGTTGCGATCCGTCCACCTACCAATCTGGTAAATTCGTTGCTAAAAACACGCCTATGGTGAAACACGGTTCTCGCTATTTACGCAATGCTTTATATCTTGCTACTACCGCCGCGTATATTTCCAGTCCGTCCTTTCAGACTTACATTTCCAAAAAGAAAGAACAAGGTAAACACCATTACGTGGCTATCTCCCACGGTATGAAGAAAATGACGAGAGTTATTTCCTCCATTCTCAAATCCAACATTCCTTTTGTTGAGCGTTTCTAACTTATTCAACTGTTAATCTTCTACTCAGACAATCTCAGATTGTCTATTTTGCTTCGCCAATTTTTAGTTTCTTTTTTTTTGAAAAATTTTTGAAACAGTGCCTATTTTCGCTTGACTATTTAATAGTTAGCTCCTTATTTGTACTGTTTCCTCAAAATTTTCTTATAACGTTACGCCCGTTTTATAAAAGGCAATTTCGCGGACGTCCTCGCTCTTACAAACGTATTCGCCGCTGACGGTTTTCACGAGCAAATCGAACAATCCGTCCTCGTCCATATCGTAGGCGTTGAAATCAATCCAATTATTTTTATACGCCGCCAAACGAGGATTGGTCGATATTTTCATTGTCGGTACAAAGGTCGAAAATGGAGTACCTCTGCCCGTCGTAAACAGTACGATTTGACAACCGCTGGCAGCGAGCGCCGTTGCCGCAATCAAATCGTTTCCAGGCGCATTCAATGCAGACACGCCCACTTCCTTTACAATTTCGCCGTAACCCAAAACGTCCACGATTTCCGTCGAACCTGCCTTTTCAATACAGCCCAACGATTTTTCTTCCAAAGTCGTAATTCCGCCTTTTTTATTGCCGGGACTGGGATTTTCGTATACGGGGAAACCTTGGTCGGTATAATATTTCTTGAAATCTTCAATCATCTTTTTGTATTTCTCGAAAATTTCCTTCGTTTTGCATTTGTTCATAAGCAACTGTTCCGCGCCGAACATTTCAGGAACTTCCGTCAATATCGCGCTACCGCCTGCCGCAACCGTTCTGTCGGAAATTCTTCCAACAAGCGGGTTTGCCGTCAAGCCCGAATACCCGTCGCTTCCACCGCATTTCAGTCCGATACAAAGTTCGGAAAAATCCACTTCTTCACGCTGAAAACTTTTTGCCTTTTCCGCAAAACCTTTCAAAATCTCCAATCCGTACGCGTGTTCATCCTCTACGTCCTGCGTATTGAAATAGGCAATATTGTCCCTTTGATAAGGCGCAAGATATTCTTTGATTCCGTCCATTCCGTTGTTTTCACAACCCAACCCTACAAACAAAACGAAACTTGCGTTGGGATTGAGCGCAACTGCGCACAACAGCTTTTTAATATTGTCGTTGTCTTGTCCCAACTGACTGCAACCGAATTGATGAGGCAGGGCAAAAATCCCGTCTATCGTACCCGTTACGTATTCTTGCGCAGCCTTAGCCAAACGCATACATACGTTGTTGACGCAGCCTACCGTGGGAATGATATAAATCTCGTTGCGAATCCCCGCTCTGCCATGCGTACGCTTAAAGCCCATAAACGTCTTGCGTGTTTTTTCGGGTTTTGCAGCGCTGAACTCGTACCTGTACGCTACGTTTTCGTCCAAATGCGATTTTACGTTGTGCGTATGCACCCATTCGCCCTGTTTGATATCCGCCGTTGCTCTGCCGATAATTTCGCCGTATTTTATTACGTATTCACCCAAGGCAATATCCCTAAGCGCAAACTTGTGTCCTGCGGGAATGGTATCCGTACCGCTAAGGGAAATGCCTACGTTGTCTTTCTCGTTGATAATAACCGTATCTTTCATAATGGTAACTTCCAATGGATTCCGATTTTTCTTATCTTACAGCAACACGACGCCGTTTTCAATTTTTTCAACGTTCGCTTTCACTTGTTCCGCAAACCCTGCGTACGCCGTCAAATCTTCGCCCCAGATATTCGCATCTGCCATAAACCTTTCAATGGATTTTTTCGCCGCAAAATATTCAAGATAAGGCGCGTCGTCTTGCAACTGAATGGTTCTGTTGGCAAGTTTCACTTCGTATTTATCCCCTGCCTTTTCCACACGTGCGTACAACGCCATTAAATAGGAGAAACCAACCGTCATAAACGTAGGAATCTTGCCGTATTTTGCAACGTAATCTTTAAAGCTGGGCAATACGCGCGCGCGCCATTTAGAAATGCTGTTGAGGGAAATACTAACCAATTGATGATTCAAATATGGGTTGAGGAAACGTTCCTTTACGCTATCCGCAAACGCCGTCGTTGCAGCGATATCGTTAGATACGAATGGAATAATTTCTTCTTTCAACGTGTTTTCCACGAATGCGGACAATTTTTCATCCTTCATACAATCGTACACCGTTTCCGCGCCCAAAATCAAACCTGCAGGCACGAGGTTAGTATGGCTACCGTTCAAAACGCGTACTTTGCGTTTTTTATAATACCCGATATCGTTGGTCAAAACGACCTCGATATTGTGTATTCCCTCTTTGATATACTTTGCAATATCCCCTTTCTTTTCCACAGCCCAAAGCCCGAACGGTTCGCCGATGGAAACAAGTTCGTCTTTTTCACCGATCAATTCTTCCAAATGCGCCTTGGTTTTCTCGTCGCGAGGATACCCTGATACGATACGATCCACCAGCGTATTGCAATAGTAGTTGTTTTCGTCGTTCCATTTTTTAAACGATACGGGCAAATTCCACAGTTCGATATATTTATCGACGCAACGTTTTAATTCGTCTGCGTTGTTGTCAATCAATTCCACGGGCATCAAATACAAGCCGTCCAACCCAGCGTTAAACCGTTCGTATAAAAATTTTGTCAATTTTGCAGGATAGGTGATGCCGTCAAACCCGTCCATTTTATCTTCGCCGTTAAAGCAAATGCCTGCCTCCGTCGTATTGGAAACGATAATTTTCAAATCTGCATCCTTAGCCAACGCATAATACGTTTGCGGATTTGCAAACGGGTCGATTACGTTTTTTAACACTTTGATTTCGCGCACTTTTTCCACTGCGTTGCCGTCTTCTACGCCACGAAGCACGATATGATAACGGTTGTTTTGTTTTTCAAACCGTTCCAACGTTCCAAACGTAATGGGTTTTACGATATTTACTTCGTAATCTCCCCCTTCTTCGTTGAGCGTATCGAAATACGCGTCTACAAACGTACGCAAAAAGTTGCCTTCACCATACTGTAATACTTTCGTCATGCTATTTTTCTCCAAAAAAATTATTTTTATTTATTTTTTCTCTATTATAGCATAATAACGCTTGCTTTTCAATACAAAAAATGTTAATATTTTATAAAATTAAATATATATTATAAAAATTAAAAAACTCTTCATTTTATCATTTATAATTATACTCAAATGCAAAAATTTGTCAACCTTAGGAGGGTGCGTTTTATGAAATTTATTCAAATAGATAGGAACGTAAAAGAGAAAGACTGGTCTATGCCCGATTTACATTCGCATACGCATTACGAGCTATATTTTCTTTTAAAAGGCAATCGTTTGATATTTTTGGAAAACGCGCTGTATAAAATGTCCGCGCCCATGATTTTGATTATTCCGCCCCACGTCTTGCATAAGACGGAGGGCAATGCGTTTGAGCGTTATAACATCAACGTTTCCCCCGAATCCCTCGACCCGTTCCAAAAATATATTTTACAATCAAAAGCTCTGCGCGCGGTTAAATTATCCTCCTCACAAGCGTTAGAATTTACAAAACTCTTGGAAACGGCGTACGCCGTTGACGAAAGACAAAAATTTGGAGAATATCAACGCCGAGCCTTGTTTTCGTACGCTATGTTTTTAATCAGCAATTTTGAAGAAACGCCTTTGCCTACCACAACTTTGGATAAGGAAAACGTAACGCCGTTGGTATTAAAAGCGATTGATTATCTTCACTCGCATTACGGCGAGAAAATCACCTTGGACGATTTGTCAAAGCTCTTTTTCGTCGCCAAGCCTACTTTGATTTACAATTTCAAAAAATACACGGGCTGTTCTCCTATCGATTTTTTGTTAAACGTACGCTTGACAAAGGCCAAAGAATTGCTGTCCGACACAAATAAAAGCGTCAACGAAATCGCAGAGTGTTGCGGATTTTCCTCCGCCAATTATTTCGGGCTGATTTTTAAAAAGAAAGAAGGGCTTTCCCCTATCGGTTATCGAAAAATCCAACGTTCCAAACAATAACGATTGACTGTAAAAAACCAGACAAATTCAAAAGATTTGTCTGGTTTTTTCTTATTTTTCATTGGTCATATTCCAAGTGAGATGCAATTCCCGCCAAACGTCCGTATACGCTTCGCAATCCAAAAAAACGCGCAAACAAACACCAAGGTTTTGACGATATTTCATAATCCTATTATTTCATTGATTTCGTCAGCCATACATTTCATTGAAAAGAGCCGTGATTTTGATACAAAATCACGGCTCTTTTCTTGGCGCAGAAGGAGGGATTCGAACCCTCGCTACGGTTTTCCCATACTACTCCCTTAGCAGGGGAGCCCCTTGAGCCACTTGGGTACTTCTGCACAGCTCAATCTTTTCTTATTCAAAAGCTATATTACTATATCACATTTTTCTGGCATTGTCAATTCTTTTTTGCTCGAATTATTGAAAAATATAAAAAAAAGAACAAGTTACGCTTTCGTAAAATTTCACGAGAGCGTAACTCGTCTAATTTCTTTTATTTAGGCTGTGAAAAGCCCTTTCCTTACAAAACGGTAGGAACGAAGAAGTATACGATAAACAACGCCGATACGACGAGGGAAACAATCGAAACTTCAAACTTGGGTTTTTCAGCGTCTTTCTTAACCGCCGCAACGATTACGTTTACAACGTACGCGATAAGGGAAAGAATCGTATGGCTCAACAAACCAACGCCGATACCTTTCGTAATCGAATAGGAAAGCACCATAATAACAATCGTCAAGAAAGCGGAAACCGCGTTGATCGCGTCGCTGAAATCAATGCTCTTTACGTTGTTCTTCATCATCAAAACGCCAACGTAGATAAGAGCGGATGCCGTAGCCGCGCCGGGAATGGTCGCAAATACGGGAAGCATAAACGTTGCAAGGAAGAACAAGCAAGCCGTCGTGAACGCCGTAAGACCCGTTCTACCGCCAGCCGCTACGCCTGCGCCCGATTCAACGAACGTCGTAACCGTGGACGTACCGAGCATTGCGCCCGCGCAAGTTGCAATCGAGTCGGACATCATAATTTTATCGTAATTATGGGGTTTGTCGTTTTCGTCGGAAAGGATTCTGTTACCGCCGCAGCAACCTACGATTGTACCCATCGTGTCGAACATATCAATCATACACATTGTAATTACGAGCATTATAATCGTAAAGAACGAGCCTTCAGGGAATCCTTCAGAAAATACTTCCGTAAACGAGAAGAATACGGAATGTTCACCGCCAAAGAAGTTGCCGTAGTTTTCCCAGAATTTCCAAGAAATACCACTTACTTCGCCCGTCAACGTCGAAAGATTGGTAACGCCGAAAGGAATACCAACGATCGTTGCGCCCAAAATACCGAGAATAACCGAGCCTTTTACGTTAAATTTATCCAAAACAGCAATAATGAACAAACCAATCAACGCAACCGACGCCGTTCTTGCCGCCGCGCCTTCTGACCAAACGGTGAAATCAACGAGGGCAACCTGCGTATATTGGTTTGCTACGATAATACCAGCGTTTTGGAAACCAATGTATGCAATAAACAAGCCGATACCTACGGAGATAGCGCCTCTTACCGCAACGGGCATACCGTCAAAAATCAATTCTCTCAACGATTTACCTTTGATTTTAAGCAAAGATACGATCAAGAAGATGATACCGGAAATAAGAACCATCATAAACGCTTGACCAATCGTGAATTTGAAACCGTACGCATACGCGCCAACGCCACCGCCGATAATCGAACCAAGCAAAGAGTTCAAGCCCATACCTGACGCCTGCGCCAAAGGCATTTTCGCCAAGAACGCCATAAGGAGCGTACCGATAATCGCGCCGAACGCCGTCGCCAAGAACAACGACGACCATCTGGGATCCCCCGTGCCTGCATAGAAAATCTGGTTGGGATTTACCGTCAAAATGTAGCACATTGCAAGAAACGTAACGATACCGGCAATGAGTTCCGTTTTGACATTCGTTTGTTTTGCTTCGGGATCAAACCCCATAAGTTTAGCAAACTTTTGCATAATAGAAACCTCCTATTTTCGTGCCTTTTGCACTTTATTATCATTATTCTATCATATTTGTCTATATTTGTCAAATTTTTGGAGAAAAAAAACATTATTTTTTTCTCTTTTCTTTGCATAGTATAAGAAAGAGCAAAAATTCAATAAAAACGCGAAAGAAAAGCCAAGAATTTTTTCCTAAAACGCTTGACCTTACCTGTTTTATGTTTTATAATTAAATTGTAAAAAAATATTAAATATTATAGCGAGGTAGCAACAATGAAAGTTATTATTACGGAAAACTATGAAGAAATGAGCCAAAAAGCGGCAGAGATTCTTATCGATATCGTGAAAAAGAATCCCAATGCGATTTTGGGCTTGGCAACGGGTTCGTCCCCTATCGGTACGTACAAAAATATGATTAAAGATCATAAAGAAAACGGCACTTCGTATAAAAACGTGTCCACCGTCAATTTGGACGAATACGTAGGTTTGACCGCCGACCACGACCAAAGCTATGCGTACTTTATGCGCGATAATTTGTTCGATCATATCGATATCGACCAAAACAACACCAACCTGCCTTGCGGCAGCGCGCCGAATGCGCAAGCCGAATGTGATCGTTATAACGCTCTTTTGGAAACGAAAAAGCAAGACGTTCAGGTGCTTGGTCTTGGGTCTAACGGACATATCGGGTTTAACGAACCGGGTACGCCGTTCGATTCCGTAACGCATCTTGTAGATTTGACGGAAAACACCATCAAAGACAATTCCCGTCTGTTTAACTCTATTGACGAAGTGCCTCGTCAGGCGCTCTCTATGGGTATTAAAAACATTATGCAAGCGAAATCTATCGTGATGGTCGTTTCGGGCAAAAATAAAGCGCAAGCGGTGAAAGGTATGGTAAAGGGCGAAATCACCCCCGAACTTCCCGCGTCCGTTTTGCAACTTCACCCGTTCGTAACCGTTATCTGCGACAAAGACGCTGCAAGTTTGTTATAAGATTCGTTTAAATAATTTGTTTCATAAAAAATGCGAGGCTGTGTTTTCTACACAGCCTTTTTTTGTATAGTAAAACCGAGCAAAATTTCTTTGCTCGGCTTTCTGCTTTTTACAATTTTATTCGTCCTTTACCTGTACTTGGGTTACTTTTACCAAGAACATACTGCGACAGACGGGGCATACGTACATACAACCGTCGTTTTTCACTTTTAACGCCGCGCCACATTTCAAACAGTTTACGACGTATTCTTTATTTTCCGTTTCAAGTACGATTTTTTCTTCCATTGATTACGCTCCCTTTTCGTCTTTTTCCGCGCATTACAGCAGATAATAAGGCATATCTTTACCCAATTCCACTTTTTCCACAGCAGGTTTTTTCTCTTTTACCGCTTTTTTAACGGGCGCTTTCTTTGCCACGGGCTTTTTCACCGCCGCCACCGCAATTTCTTCTTTCACGGGCGCAACCGCTTTCTGTTCCGTCGCCTTTTTAGACGCAGCTTTTTTCGCAGTCGTTTTCTTCGCCGCAACTTTCTTAGCCGTCTTTTCTTCTACGGGTTTCACCATTTTTTCCATTACCTCCTCGGAAATATTTGCAATCACGTGGCTGTTCTCCATATCAGGCGCAGCCGTTTTCACCTTTGAATAACCGTTGTTTTCCACTCTTTTAATTGCGTTTTTACCGATTGCCATATTGCATAATCTCCTTTGTCAAATTCATATATTCTTTCGCGCTGCGGCTGTTTTTCTTAAACGCCACAACGGGTTTGCTATTGTCTTGCGACCATTCGATTGCGCTGTCTACACGCACGTAATTTTCAAACAAACGCGCGCCCTCCATTTCTTTCAAAGTTTCCAACGTTTGATGAAAATATTTCTTTCTCTCGTCCGCTTTCGTTATCGCAATCCCCAACACTTCCAACTTCGGCGCGATATTCTTCGCTTGATTGCAAAATTCAAACATATTGGCAAGCCCGAACAACCCCCAAGGACTCGCCTCAACGGGAATCACTACGTAATCGGACGCGCACATAATATTCATCACCCAACCGCCCAACGTCGGAGGCGAATCAATCAGGATATAATCGTAATACCCTCTTGCGCGTACCCGTTCTAAACATTTTTTCAATACGCTTTCTCGTTGCCATTTCGCAAACAAATCAAATTCAATCGAACTCATCAGCGACGTGGAAGGAATGATATCCAACCCCTCAATCCCCGTTTCCACTACGTAATCGCTAAGGTCGCGCTCGTCTTTAATCGCGCGGTAAATATTTTTTTCGCCCTGCGCGTATTCGTACGCCTTTTCCTCGTCGAAAAAGGAAATGGTGAGATTGAGCTGCATATCCCCGTCAATCAGCAACACCTTTTTCCCAAGCATTGCCATCGCGCAACCGACGTTGGAACAAGTCGTCGTCTTACCGCTGCCGCCTTTGTTGTTTGCAAACGCAATTACCGTCGTTTTACTCATACTCTTTCTCCGTGTTTTTTACAAAAGCCAAGTTGCCAATTCGCCGCTTGCGCTTTGTTTTTCTTTCGTTTTCTTCTGTTTTGCCGTACGTTTCGTTGCCGTTTTTATCGGGTTTTTCTTCTTTGGCGGGGTATCGTCTTGCAAATACGCCGCAAGTTCCGCAATTCCCTCGCCCGTAATCGAACTGACGGGAAATATTTTTTTACAACCAGCCAAGCGTAACCAATTCGTAACCCGTTCCACGTTTGCGTCAGGTTTGTCTATACCCGTAACAATGCCTATCGCCTCGCGGTTTACCATACTGGTAAGACAGGGCGAAAAAATCGAATACGGCTCGTTTGCCGATAACACCAACCCTACGATATCCGACTCGTACGCGTAAAGCGCCAATGCGCCGCTTGTTTCTCGGCGTTCGGTATATTCACCCGGAGTATCGATTACGGTGTCAAGATAATTGACGTATTGCGTTTTATAATACTTGATTTCTTCCCCACGCAGAGCCTGCGTCAGCGTCGTTTTTCCCGCCGCCACTCTGCCGAATAACATAATCTTTTTCATCTTTTATTAGGTTTTTGTCAATTCGCAACAGATATAATTGAGTTTATTGATAAAGTATTCGCGAATGGCAAAAAACGCTGCTTCCACGGACGAAACCGTACCCGTGATAATCAACGTACCCGTGAATCTGTCCACGAATCCGATTTCCGCGCCCGACGCTTTCATTGCGATATCTGCCGCGATTACCGCGCTTTCATAAGGGATTACCGTTAAAACGCCAATCGCGCTCTTGGTATAATCCGTTTGAGGGTCTAATCCAAGTTTCGTATACAACGTTTCGCCCGGATTGGCAATGATATGACAAAGCGTTATCTGTTGACCGGGAACGAATTCCTGTATGACTCTCATTTTATCTCGAAGTTCCATAATACTCTCCTTAACAAATTGTAAAACTCTTGCCGTTTAGCCGCCGATTTGACAATACAAACCGCTTTCTTGCGCCACTTTTAACAACGTTTCCATTTCCTCCTGCGAGGGCGGTTCGATATTTTTTAAGGCGTAATTGCGATCAAGTCCTGCATATTTGTCCTGTCCCAAACGGTGATAGGGCAATAAATGATGCTCTTTTACGCCTTTTAAAGACGCCGCAAATTGTGCAATCGCGCGGATTTCTTCTTCCGTGTTGTTAAATCCAGGAACGACGGGGGTACGAATAATCAATTCCACGTCGCTTTGGGCTATTTTTTTCGCGTTTTCCAAAATCCGTTCGTTCGGGGCGCACGTATATTCTTTATGTTTTGCCGAATTCATATGCTTGATGTCCATCAGATACAAATCCAAATACGGCAATATCTTTTCAACGTTTTCAAACGGCGCGTTTCCCGTCGATTCCACCGCCGTATGCAAACCGTTTTCTTTGCATGCGCACAGTAAATCTCGCGCAAAGTCGGGCTGCGCTAAAATCTCTCCGCCCGAAAGCGTAATGCCACCGCCGCTTCTGCGATAATACGTCATATCCGACAACAGTTCGGGCATCAATTCCCCCACCGTTACGTCCCGACCAACGATTTTGTCGTTGCCGTTTTCTATCATAATCTGAATATCGTATTCTTGCGATTCGGGATTACAGCACCAAGCGCAACGCATATAACAGCCTTTGAAAAAGACGATGGTTCTAATCCCCGGCCCGTCGTGAATCGAGAATCTTTGAATATTGAATATTCTGCCTTTTGTGTTATATACGCTCATAAATAATTCCTGTTAAACTATTTTTACTTAAAATCCTTGTTCGGTTCTGTTGATAATATCGTCTTGCAACGAACGGGACAACGAAGTGAACAATGCGCTGTACCCTGCCACACGAACAACCAACGTCTTATACTTTTCGGGATTTTTCTGCGCGTCAAGCAACGTTTCACGCGATACTACGTTAAACTGCATATGCATACCCTTTTGATCGAAATACGAACGAATCAACGCCACGAATTTCGTCAATCCCGACATTCCCGCAAGCGCGGAGGGGTGGAATTTTTGGTTCAACAACGTACCGTTCGACGCAACGCCTTGTTCCAATTTCGCCACCGAATTTGCCGTTGCCGTAGGGCCTTTCACGTCTCTACCCGATGCAGGGCCAATACCGTCCGCAACGGGGGTATACGCCAATCTGCCGTCGGGCGTTGCGCCCGTTTGCGCGCCCAAAGGCACGTTTGCGGATACGGGATACAACCCTGCTTGGTATACGCCGCCACGAGGATTTTTATATTTTTCCACTTCTTTGGTATACGAGTTTGCAACGTCGCGAGCAAACATATCCGCCTCGTAAATATCGTTGCCGTATTTAGGACAAGTTTCTTCAATCAAACGCTTGATTTCACGATATCTTTCTTTCTTCTCCGCAGGAATACTCTTTGCCGTGGCTACTTCGTCGTAAATCGCGCGAATCACTTTATCGTTGATTTCAATGCCCTCTTTAGCAAGCTCGGTTGCAATCTCCGTCGTTACACGTTCTGCCGCCGCGCCCGTCAAGCCGTAACCAAAGTTCGCTTTCAACGCGTCGCGCATTTCTGCCATAGACACCGATTCTTCTTCAAACACCAACTGTTTCACGGCAAGCAATGCGTCCGTATTGTTTGCAATACCAAACCCCTGAGGACCAGAGAAATTATAGATTGCGCCGCCTTCTTGCGCCGATTTGCCCCTGCCGATACAATCGTCAAGCATACACGATTCAAAAGGCAACGGACAACGTTCGCCGTGCGCCAAGTCAACTGCGTTGATAGCGTTTACCATCAATTTGATAAAATGGCTCTGCTGTTTTTTGTATGCGTTATAAAATTCGTCAAAAGTGAGCATTTGCGTAACGTCGCCCGTCTTAGGTCCGATTTGTACGCCTTTGTCCACACCGTTGGAAAATACCAATTCTAAGGGACGGCACATATTGAAGAACGCCGCGTCGTGCCAACCGTCCGTTTTGCCGCCTTTTTGCGGTTCTACGCAACCGATAATCGAATAATCGCGCGCGTCTTCCAAAGACACGCCGCGCGACATAATCGCAGGGATAATGATTTCGTCGTTGTAATACGCGGGTATACCCGTACCCGTTCTCGTCAACGCCGCTGCTTTTATCATCAATGAATCGGGCGAACCGTTCCATACACGAATAGAAAGCGAGGGTTGAGGCAGAGGCACGTGCATAGACGCCTCGATACACATATACGACAAATCGTTCGTTGCGTCCAAACCGTATTGATTTTGCCCACCGACAATCAAGTTTTGGAACATACCGTATCCAGCAAACCCTTCCGCAGACGCCCAATCGCGGACTTTGTTGATGTCGTTGAGTTTAATCCAGATACAGTCAATGAGTTCTTGCGCCTGTTCGGGCGTAATTTTGCCTGCGTCCAAATCCTTTTTATAGAAAGGATACATATATTGATCGAAACGTCCGGGCGAAACAGAATGTCCGTTGGATTCGATTTGAATAAGCAACTGTATAAACCAGAACGATTGACAAGCCTCGTAGAAATTGGACGCAGGGAATTCGGGAACGTGCATACAGTTTTCTGCAATCCGTTCAAGTTCCGCTTTGCGTACGGGACAAGATTCCTTTTCTGCCGTTTCTCTTGCGAGTTCCGCATATCTATGCGCAAACTCGATTGCAGCCTTACAGCTCTCGATTACGGCGCAAAGGAAATTGCTTCTGTTGATATAATCTGCATCCGTGATTTCCAATTTATTTAAAGCCGCTTGCGCTTCGCTGATAATACCGTGATACCCTTTTTCAAGGACTTTTTTATAATTGACGTTCACGTGTCCAACGCCGTTGTAGAAATAGTTCCCCGGCGTATAAATGTTATGCGTTGCAAACGCCTCGTACGCGTCAGGTTCCATATTTGCTTTTGCAAGGTCGCTGTTGGTTTTTCCTTTCCAGTACGGCAACGCCTCTCTCAATTCCGCCTTGGTCTGTTCACTAATATAATAAGGGTCAGCCGAACGCGTGCCTATTGTTTCAAATTCCGAAACCAACCATTCGTAAGAAAATTCGGGGAATACCTGACAACCGCGCGCACCCACCGTAAAACTACCGACGATAAGTTCTTTATCGCGGATTACGATAGGCATATTGCGAAGAATATGCGCAAACGCCGCGCTACGACGTTTAATCGTAGGCATATTTTCCGTCTGTTTATAACTTTCGGTAATCAACAAAGCGCGCGCCGATTCAATTTCGGGCATTTTTGCATACAAATCGTCTATCAATTTGTCGATTCTTGCGCTCTTTTCTAAAACAAATTTAATATTTTCCATACTTCTACCCTTTTCGTTATATATCTTTCTGTTTTTTTTCTTAAATTTTGGCTATGCAACCAAACGTAGCGGAATAGCCCTATTACAACTGATTCCAAAGGCTTTCGTGCGGCGCGGCGATAATCGCGTTGCTGGAAAGTTGCGCCGTTTGTTTTGCATAATTTGCAGCCGCCTCAACAGCCGCCGTTACGTCGCCTACTTCGCCCGTCAACATAATCACGCCTTTACCGCCCATACCGCGAGAAACGCGCAAATCGAAAATTTCCACACGCGACGTCTTGACTGCAATATCCGCCGCTTTGATAGTGGTTGCCGCAGAAAACGTTTCAATCAACCCAAGCGAACCTTTTTTCGCCGTCGTTTGCGTCCCGAATAACGCCGCGATAACCTGTTCGTCGATTCTGCCCATAATCGAACAATCGATTATGTATCCGTCAAATCTCGACTGCACGTGGTTGACCGCCGCCGTTACGTTGGAAATCGAACCCGTCAAAATAATTTCGTATTTTCCGGGACAAGCAGGGTGCGCGGAAACCACTTCTACGCCCGCGCTTTTTAACGCCGCGTCCGTCGCCTCCACACCCTTTGGAATACTCTTTAATTCAATTACACCGATAGCCTTAAACATTACTATTTACCTTGTCTATTCTGATTTTTGTTCCGTCGCATACCGTTACGATACCCGAAACGGACGCATATTGAGGCAGAGAAAGCCCCTCTGCGCTGTCTGCGATTTTATCGCCCTTTTCCACTCTGTCCCCGTCTTTTACAATCGCTACGCTCGGTGCGCCGATATGTTGACGAAGATAAATTTCCACACGCGAAAAATCACAATCCTCTCCAACGTATTTAGGCAATTTATCGTACTTTGCAACGCCCAATACGCTTGCCCAACGCTCGGAGGGAATCATACGATATTCCCGTTCTTCCGCAGGCTCGACGTCGTTTTTCGCCACGTAGCGCATCTTGTTTTTCCCAAGCAACGCCTTGTATTCGTTGATAACGGCTCTCGGCGAAATACCTTGACAACAAGCCAACGTTTCACATACGCCGCAACCGCAACAAAGCGTCGCAGTAAGTACCATTTCGGGCAATACTTCCGCCGCGCCTTTCGCCGTCCGCACCATCTTGTGCGGTTCTAACGGATATCCAAGCAAATGACGAGGACACATATCCGTACAACGGGTACATTGGCAACAAGCGGTTTCCGCACGCGCTATCGATTTTGCGCCGTCGATAAATTTGGATTCCATTGCGGGAATGGAATTTGGCAAAATCAACAAACCTTTCGTCGTCTTGGTTACAACCGCCGTTTCGTGGTCGATTACCTTACCCATAGACGGACCGCCATCTACCACAGAATACCCTTCGGGTACGACGATATCATGTCTTTCCAACAAATCCGCAATCGGCGTTCCTATCGGTACGCGCGTTACGATTGCCTCGGGTACGTCCCCTGCAATCGTCAGCCATTTCATTGTCAGTTTCGTTGAAAATTTCAACGCCGCCCCAACGTTATACATTGTTTCCACGTTGTATACGATTACGCCTGCGCTGATAGGTAAATTGCCCGGTTTTACCACTCGCTGCGTCGCTTGATAAATCAAGCCGATTTCGTCGCCCATAGGATATACGTCGGGCAACGTTTTCAATATAATTTTATCTGCCAATTTTGTGCCGTCGATCAATTTCAAACGTTTTGCGGTATGCTCTTTCACACAAAGCAACGCGCGAGGAATTTTGGCATATTCAATCGTCGCCGCAATCCCTGCCAGCACCATTGGCATTTCTTTTAACAGAAGGATATAGTCGGTGTACAACAGCGGTTCGCATTCCGCGCCGTTGATAACGAGAGTATCTGCCCCGTCTGCAAGTTTTGCATACGAGGGAAATCCCGCGCCGCCTGCGCCCACTATCCCTGATTCCTTCATGAGTTCTTTCAAATCCATAACAACCTTCAATCTTGCGAAGTATATTTTTCTTTATCTTTGTTTTTATCTTTGGTTGTACTCTTAATCGACGATACCGACGATTACCGCATCACAAGGCGCGTTCACGTTGTGCAATGCCAACCGAGCCGAACTGCCCGTGGTAAGCAACACCGTTTCACCGATACCTGCGCCAACGCTGTCTACGGCGATAAGATATTCTTCCGTCAATTCACCGTTTTTCATCAGCTGTACTTCCATAAATTTCGAGCCGACCAAAGATTCTTGTTTCCGAGTGGAAACGATATTTCCTCTAATGATTCCTCTTAACATCTGCTCACTCCTTAACGACTTTTACCGTGCTGCCGTTGCCGATTCCAACCGCATTTGCGTCGTCTGTGTCAATATGCATTTCCAAACGGAAATCTTTATGTACGCGCACTTGCACGTCATACCAACGGGTACGGCGTTTTCCTTCCACGTCCACAGTTACCGTCGCGCCGTCTACAATCCCGAACTCAGCCGCTTCGGCAGGCGACATATGAATATGTCTGTTCGCGATAATGCAACCCTCTTTCAATTCGACGATTCCCTTAGGTCCAACGATTGTAACGGGCGCAGAACCTGCGATATTTCCCGATTCGCGTACGGGAGGTTTCACCTTTAATACGTAGGAATCCGTCGCGGAGATTTCCACCTGAGATTTTCCTCTAAGCGGCCCTAAAACGCGTACGTTTTCAATCGGGCGCATTGCAGGTCCGATCAAGGTCAACGTTTCTTTGCATGCGTATTGCCCCGGCTGAGAAAGATCTTTCATCGGGGTTAATTCGTATCCTTTTCCGAATAACGTTTCCATATCCGCTTTGGTGAGATGTATGTGTCTGTTCGATACGCCTACGGGTACTTCCCCCGCTTTCTTCACTTTGCACGTTGCTTTTGCCAAACTCGCCTGAGCCGCTTCCGCTACGCCCGACACGTTGTCCACAGATGCGCAACCTGCCAACATATCTCCGTACACTTTTTTCACGATTTCCGCAATCTTTTCGTTTGAAATATCCATAAAACCTAAACTCCTACGCTTGTTACAAAATTATATTTGTTTTTTTACCGACTTTTCGGTAAAAATTTTTCTCTTATTTCCTCTTTTTCTCTCGCTTTTACGCAATTTTTCGTATGCTGAAAAACCTCCGTACTATCCGAACGCAAACGTTTCGGATAGTACGGGTTTCCGCCCTAAATAAAAACTTATTTAATGGAGGGAAGAAGTTTTTCAACGTCTGCGTGAGGACGAGGGATTACGTGCGTTGCGATAACTTCGCCAAGCGCCGTTGCAGCCGCGCAGCCTGCTTCTACAGCAGCCTTAACCGCGCCTACGTCGCCACGAACCATAACGCTTACCAAACCGCTACCGATCTTTTCGCTGCCGATAAGTACGACGTTTGCCGCCTTTA